>CAUAWV010000013.1 GCA_958433005.1 uncultured Collinsella sp.
GCCCGCCTTTCCGTTGCTCCGCAGGAGCAGGAAAGACGGGCCTCATGCGCGAGGACGTTTTCAAAACCAAGCCCGGCCCCGGCCGGAGGGACCACGAGCGCTACAGGTTCTTGACACCCATCGCGCGCATGGCGTTCAGGATGGCGATGATCGCCACGCCCACGTCGCCAAAGACGGCAAGCCACATATTGGCGATGCCCAGCGCTGCCAGCACAAGGATCAGCAGCTTAATGCCCAGCGCAAAGATGATGTTCTGCCAAACAATCGACATGGTCTTGCGCGCCACGCGAATAGCGCGGGAAATGTCGGACGGCTTGTCGTCCATCAGCACCACGTCGGCGGCCTCGATCGCGGCGTCGGAACCCATGGCGCCCATGGCAATGCCCACATCAGCGCGCGTAAGCACAGGCGCGTCGTTGATACCGTCGCCGACAAAGGCGAGCTTGCCCTTGCCACTTTCGGCCGCGAGCAGCGCTTCAACACGCTCGACCTTGTCGCCCGGCAGCAGCTGCGCGTGGAACTCGTCGAGGCCGAGCTGCTTGGCCACAGACGCCGCAACCTCCTCGCGGTCGCCCGTGAGCATGACGGTGCGCTTGACGCCGGCGGCGTGCAGGTCGAGAATCGTTTGCTCCGCATCGACCTTGATGGTGTCGGCAATTACGATGTGGCCGGCATAGGTGCCGTCGACGAGCACGTGGAGGATCGTACCGACGACCTCGCAATTGGGAGCGTCGATACCGGCCGCAGCAAGCATCTTGGCGTTGCCGACGACGACATGTTTGCTGTCGATAGTCGCCGTCACGCCATGGCCCGCGTCGTTGGTGGAGTCGCTTACGCGCTTGGGATCGAGCTCGCCCTGGAAGGCGGTGCGCACCGACTGCGCGATGGGATGGTCGGAGAACGACTCGGCGAGGGCTGCGACCTCGAGTAGCGACTGCTCGGTATAGCCTGCCTCGGGGTGCACCGCGACGACCGAGAACGTGCCGTTGGTGAGGGTGCCCGTCTTGTCAAAGACGACGGTGTCCACATCGGCGAGCGTCTCGAGGTAGTTGGAACCCTTGATGAGAACGCCCAGCTTGGACGCGCCGCCGATGCCGCCAAAGAAACTGAGCGGCACGCTGATCACGAGCGCACACGGGCAGCTGACGACCAGGAAGGTCAGGCCGCGCAGGATCCAGTCGGACCAGGCGCCGGTGACCAAACCGCCGCCGAGCGCGAGTACCGCGGCCGCGCCGGTGACGGCGGGCGTGTAGACGCGGGCGAAGCGCGTGATGAAGTTCTCGGTGCGCGCCTTCTTTTCGCTGGCATTCTCCACGAGTTCCAGGACGCGCGCGACGGTGGACTCGCCAAAGGGCTTGGTGGTGCGCACGTGGATGAGGCCCGTCATGTTGATGCAACCGCTGATGATATCGTCTCCGGTTTTGGCCGGACGGGGGACTGACTCGCCAGTAAGGGCGGCGGTATCGAGCTGTGTCTCGCCTTCGACGATGATGCCGTCGATGGGCACGCGCTCGCCAGGCTTGACGACGATGACGGTGCCGACGGCGATGTCATCGGGGAAGACTTGCTCGAGCGTGCCGTCGGGCTGCTCGACGTTAGCGTAGTCGGGCGCGATGTCCATCATGGCACTGATCGACTTGCGGCTCTTGCCCACAGCGTATGCCTGGAACAGCTCGCCGACCTGGTAGAACAGCATGACGGCGGCGCCTTCGGCCATGTGCGGGTCGGTATCGGGGAAGAGCACCATGGCAAACGCGCCGATGGTCGCGACTGCCATAAGGAAACTCTCGTCGAAGGCCTTGCCGCGGCGGATGTTATTGAATGCCTTTTGCAGTACGTCGTATCCGGCAATCAAAAACGGCACGAGGAACAGCGCGAAGCTGGCGTAGATGTTGCCAGGCTCCCCAAATGCGATAGTGAGGGCGCCGAGCTCGTCGAGGGCATAAACAACGGCAAAAATGCCCAGTGCTACCAGGATGCGGTTGCGCTTGTGCTCAAGGGACTCTTTCTTCTTGCGCTTCTTCTTTTTCTTTTTGGGATCGGCGGCTGCCATGATTCAAACCTCCCATTTGAGTGTATGAACACTTGCTCATATAATTTCGCGAGCAAAGGCCGCGGCAAGCGCGGCCTTACAGGTCAACGTATGCGCGGGTTAGAGAATGATTTCGCAGTCCGGCTCGGCGTCGGCGGTGAACTCAACGACGCGGTCCAGGACCTCGTCGAACTCGGCGTCGTCAGCCTCGAGCGTCAGCTTCTGGGTCATAAAGTTGACCGAAACGGACTTGACGCCATCGAGCTTAGCCAGCTCGTCCTGAAGTTCACGCGCGCAGTTGGCGCAATCGATCTCGTCGAGCTTGAACTGCTTTTTCATGGTGGGTTCCTTTCCCTGTGTTAGCGGTCTGGGTGCCGGCCGCGCTGATACCGTGGTTGATTGCTATTCGCAGATATGGCTCATGCCCTGGTTAAGCATGGTGTAGACGTGATCGTCGGCGAGCGAGTAGAGAATGTTGCGGCCGTCGCGGCGGAACTTGACCAGGTGCGACTGCTTAAGCGTGCGCAGCTGGTGCGATACTGCCGACTGCGAGGTTGCGGTCGCTTCGGCGATGTCAGCCACGCAGAGCTCGCGGCCCATGAGGGCATAGAGGATCTTGATGCGTGTGGTGTCGCTGAAGACCTTGAACAGGTCGGCCAGGTCGTACAACAGCTCCTCGTCGGGAAGGTCCTCGGGCGAGCAGGTGGTGGGGACGATCGGCTCGGTGGCCTCGATGCCAGTCTTTGTTTCATCAGCGTGGCTGCTCATTGCAACATCCTTTCATATGAACATGCGCTCATATAACTTACTTCCGATTATATGAGCGCATGTTCATATGTCAATACTATTTACGTTAATTTCGATGACTGCTTGCCGCCTCTGCGATTTTCTGCGGGTTGGGAGACATCGACGCAATGCTCGCCAACATATTTCGAGATGTTCGGCCAGCATGCTAAGAAAGCCACCTTGAGAAGCATTAGAACTGTTCATATTTGTACTTTATCGTGTTAAATACCGCGAGAATCAGTTCTTCCTCTACGGGAGTTCCTGCAGAATCAGTTTTATCTAAAGTTATATTGAGCATTGCTGCAGCCAATCTGGCACATCGGTGGCCGAATAAGTCGAAAAATGTAGGTGGACATCCGCAGAGATCGCCTTTAGAAGAGCGAATTCTCAATTAGATCAATAATCGTGTCGTCTTCCGTGCGGTTTTCATCGATTTTTGCGAACATGTCGCATTCCCAAGGCCCATTGATTTCCTCAGCAAGGGCCCCGACGTGTTGCATGTCGTCGGGTTCTGGCACATCGTTGATGCTCGGGTCATCAGCTTGCGGATATTGGCTTGCAATTTCGCGCTTGGCGGCCTCTTCTTCTTTGAGTGTCTCCAGGACGCGGCGACCGTATTCGAAGTAGCGCCGCAAGACAAATTGACGAAGAGTTTCTTGCAGGATGGCGAAGTTATCCGGGAGTCGACCGGGCCATATCTTCTCGCGAATGCGAATCGCTTCCATGACCCGCCTAAAAGCGGACTGCTTGAAAAACGAATGACGACTAACTGTGATAACGGCATATCCCATGTTTCGCAGCGTGTTTCGGCGTTCCTCGTCAATTGATTGCTGTTCGGGCTCATCGTGGTAAAAGCCGTTGTATTCGATATCGGTCATCGAATTTTCGAGCAGCGCGTCGAGGTAGAAAACCGTCCGTCGCGTTAGGGCGGCGTATCTTTTGGGGACTGGGATCGGATAGTCCGTTTTGATAGCGCGTATGGCTAAGCCACCCATTGACTTGGGCATTGTCAGCATCATGACAAACGCCGTTTCGAGTGGGGAGCGACAGCCTTTGCGTACATAAGAAAGTGCCTTAAGTGCTTTATTAGATCCACGATACCCCGATGCCTCTGAAAAGAAGGCTCTGAGCTCTTCAACGCTGGTTAGGGCTGGGCGCTCGCGATATTGAGTTTCGTCGGACGTTCCAAGCGCGTAGGAGCCGCAGATTTCAAAGTAATACTCAACGAGCTCCGAAAGGTTGAGGTCGGCTGTTGCTTCTAACGCGCACAGCTTGATGTCGACGATGTAGACGTTCGGCTCGAGTTCTAGGTAGCTTTCTGCATCAAACGTATAGCGCGTGCAGTGGCAGATGCAGCCCTTGCGGTGCCTTTTGGCATTATTGGAAAACGTCAGCACATGGATGCTTTCAGAATCGACATTCTTTCTGTTGAGCCATGCTCGCGCCGCTTCCAGGTTGGACGTGGTCGGCGCAGACACCTTGATCTTTTCCATAGATATGGGATCGGTCGCGTGGCTTGCGAGCGAGTTGACTGTTTGGTATACAGCGCGTGCCGTGGTATGTGACAGAACGATTCCCATACGCGCATGATGGCATAGCGGACGCCATATACGCTCGAAACTTCGGGCAACGGTATTGGGGCGCGGCTTATCTTCTGCGAACGGTGGGTTTTTGAGCTGTCGTATTGAGGGGGGGGCAGCTTCGGCTGGGGAGGTTTCTGTCGGCTGCCCCATTTTGGTGAACTTTAGTTGCGGATTCGTAGCTTCTAAGCGTTTTTGCCGACCGCTCAGATGCCTCACCAACATAATTTGAGTTATTCGGCCTTATCCTATACGAATGGTGTGATCGCAACGTCTTATTCGAATTGATTCAGGTAGATTTATAGGGCTTGGCTGCGAAATTGGGGCGACTATAGCGCTCGATTGCGGTTCAAGGGGCCTCGACTAGTGGTTCAGCTGGCCGAACAACTCGAAAAAAGTAGGTGGGCCAATCTGCCGACTATGTGAAGCATGCGTATTTGCTCGTTTTGATTAAAACTAGGGTGCAGCCATAAGACTGCGCCCTAGTTTACTGCGTGCCGGTGCGTCCAGACGGATTGCACTGTGCCTGGCAGGCGCTCCCGCAGATGGATCGGTTATTTCGCAAACAGGTTCTTGAGGTTGAACTCGGCCTGTACCGTGCGGAGCATGAGGTCGGTGTCGTCCAGACCCAGATGCTGCTCGTTGGCGTCGGGCGCGAGGGTGCCGCGACGGCGTGCCCAGTTCTCGAGCGCGGCGGGGGCGGACTCGCGGGGGAGCGAGCGCACGTCGGCGTCCAGGCTGCGGCAGATCTGGCGCGAGTCGATGACGATGATCTTACCCGCGCGGCGTGCCTCGGCGTAACCGTCCAGGTGAATCTTGAACCAGCTGTCCTCAAAGGCGGCGTTATGCGCCATGTACGGGTACTTCTTCATAAGCTTGAGCAGCTGCTTTTGCAGCTCCTTGTTCTCGCGGAAGGGCGTTTTGCCGTCGATGTCGTCCCAGGTAATGTGGTGGATATTCGACAGCGGCACATCTTCGCCGCGGTAGATGTCGGGCAGGCCGCAGTAGTGTGCCTCGGCGTCATGCGGGACGGCGTCGCTGGTGAGCTCCATGATCTCCCAGCCCACGTTGATGATATAGCCGCGCTCGGGTGCACGGCCGGTGGTCTCGATGTCGATACCGAGCACGGTGCCCTGGATGGGCTTGCGGGCGTAGGCCACGCCGAGCGCGTCGCGGTCGCCGCGGATTTCGCGCATAACGGACGCGGCGGTGCGCTTTTGCATCTTGCCGATGGCGGCGCAGGTGTCGGCATCGGACAGGCCGCGCGAGAGCGTCGCGGGCGTCACGTTGCGCAGACGCGCCTCGCCAATCTGGTCGCACAGGTCGCGGTTGCGGTCGGCCAGGTCGCGCACGGTGGCAAAGTCGAAGCCGGGGTCGCCCTCGGCGGTAAAGTACTCGGTCTCGAGCACCTTGAGGGCCTCCTCGCCCTTCTGGCGCTCGGACTCCATGGCGCCGTGGTCGCCGTAGATAAACATGGGGATAAACGGCTGGCGCTCGTATTCGAGTGCTTGCGATACGTTCATATGCTACTCCTTGGACGGGCCGCGTTGTGCGGCTCGAGGTTACTGAGTTATGGCGAGATGATAGTTTACCATAGGCAACTATTGGCACCGCGCCCGGGACAACTACAATACCCTAGTTGACCGCTAGGACTTTTACAATGCTGCCGAAAGACACGAAAGGTTCCATCCGTCATGGATTTACTGATTGATATTCTGCTCGACGCCGGCAAGGACACGCTGTCGCTGGTGCCGTTTTTGTTGGTGACGTATCTGGCCCTCGAGACCCTGGAACACGTCGCGGGTGACAGCGTTAACGGCGCCATCAAGCGTGCTGGTGCCGCGGGCCCCGTGGTTGGCTCGTTGCTGGGCATGGTGCCGCAGTGCGGCTTTTCGGCCATGGCGGCCACGCTGTACGCCGGTCGTGTCGTGACCTTGGGCACGTTGGTGGCGGTGTTTCTTTCGACCTCCGATGAGATGCTGCCGCTGTTGCTTGCCGAGCAGGTTCCCGTGCAGACTATGGCGATGCTTTTGGCTTCGAAAGCGCTGATCGCACTGGTCACGGGTTTTATCGTGGACGCTGCCATTCGCGGCCTGCGCCGTAACGCCCGCGCGCACGCGGCGATTCGCCGTACCGTGCTGGGAACCGCGGCCAACCCGGCCCACGTGAACTGCGCGCACGACGACCACAGCGGCGGTGACATCATCGACGAGGTGGCCGAGGCAGGCGTGAGCGCCGACCACATCCACGAGCTGTGCGAGCGCGACCATTGCGGTTGTGATGAAGACGAGGACGAGCACGAACACGGACATGGCCACGATCACGGTCATGAGGGCGAACATGAACACCGTGATGGTCACGGTCACTCTCACTCCCACGAAGGGACGCCTGTCCTGTCGATCATCCGCAGTGCGATCTCGCACACCGTGCAGGTCTCGGTATTCATTTTTCTGGTGACGCTGATTCTGGTCGCCGTGCTCGAGACGTTCGGCGAGTCCGCGATCGAGCAGTTCCTGCGCGGCAACGAGACACTCGCTGTCCTGGGTTCGGCGCTTGTCGGGCTGATTCCCAATTGCTCGGCGAGCGTGGTCATTACACAGCTGTATCTGGAAGGCGCGCTGCAACTGGCGCCGATGCTCGCCGGCACGCTCATTTCCGCCGGCGTGGGTTATCTGGTGCTGTTCCGCACCAACCGCAGCGCCCGCGAAAATGCCGTGTTCCTGATCATGATGTACGTTATCGGCACTGGCTGGGGCCTCATCCTCTCCGCCGTTGGCCTCTAAGTAGGCCTAAAAAATGGGCTTCAAATAGCCATGCTCAGCGCCTGCGCAATGCGGCGACGCATGGCATTTTGAAGCCCGTTTTTTGTTGAGCCATGGATTCCGAGCGCTCACACCGCTCAAAACAAAAAGGTAGATTTTAGGCATGTCTCAAAAATCTACCTTGGTTAGTGCAGCAACTCGGTGAGGTTGCGTTTAAAGCGGGCGCGGTCTTCGCTGGTAAATGCTGCCGGACCGCGAGTGCGTCCGCCGGCGCGGCGTACCTTCTTTTCCTCGTGGCGAATAAACAGCTGCATGTCGATAGTCGCCTTGTCGTACACGCGCCCGCGCACACCGATGGCGGCGGCATCGCGCCCGAGCACCATGCTCGCTAGGCCAATGTCCTGTGTCACGACCACGTCGCCCGCTTGCAGACGTTCGACAATGGCAAAGTCGGCACTATCGGCGCCCACGCTCACATCGAGCGTGGTGACCCAAAAGCCGCGGCATGCGTGCTCGGCATCGCGCGGATTGTCGCGGCGAATGTGTCGTTCCAGGTTTTGCGTGCTGTTGCCGGCGATAACAACGGCGACGCCCGCCCGCCGCGCGCAGTCAATCGACTCGCGCGTGACCGGGCAGGCGTCGGCATCAATAAAGAGCGTTCGCGGCATCTAGTGCACCAGTTTGCCAAATTGAATGGCGCGAACAATGAGCGTTACGCCAAACACCAGCAGCGCGGCGCCACTAAAGATGACAAGCATCTTGGCCGACCACAGCGGATAGATAAACACAAACATGCCGGCGATGATGGAGAGTGCACCGCTCAGGATGGCAAGGGCGCGGTTGGACGAAAGCTCGGACTCCAGAATGGACATGACACCTTCGACAATCCAGCCAAAGCCGGCCACGATAACCACCATCGTGGTGAGTGTCGCGGTCGAGAAGGCCTGGTTGCGCAGGATTATGACGCCGCCCAGGATAATGAGTAGGTTGGAGATGATGCTCGTCACGCGCCAGCCAGTGGGCAGCAGCGGCTCAAAAATGGCAGTGAACAGCCTGATGGCAGCGGTGATTACAAAGTAAAAACCCAGGACGGTCGTCAAAAAGACGAGGGACTTGGCGGGTGCAAAAAGCAGCGCGATGCCAGCAATGAGCGCCACGACGCCCGTGATGGCGTAGATCCAGCGCACGGCCTTGACGGCTTTGCCCGCCATACTTTTCTCGTCAAATCCAAACTGGCTCGATTTTTGGTCATCGTTCCTAAAGATACCCATAACGTCTCCTTTCCGTGCGGCGTAAGCCTTGATCGTTACAACCAGTATCGCTTAAAGGCGCTGGCGTATGGGTCGGGGAGGGCGAAACGTAACCCAAAGGTCCCGAATTGTTTCCGTTGTTCCCCACGTCGCGGTTTTCTATTCAACAGGTGTAGAACATTGCAGCCCTGTTCGTTATTGCCTACGTTTTAGGTTAGATTTTCCTAAGGACAATTGGCTTGTATTGGGGGTCCCTATGAACGAAGCAGTTCCCGAGGCACCGTCGAGTGTCGAATCGATGGCAAAGCAAGGTTGCGAAAAGCTCGGTCTGGAAGCGTTTGATGCGTTGGTCCGTCGTGCCCGTACGTGCCGCCGTTTTGACGAGTCTATGCGCGTGCCGCGCGAGTTTTTGCTTGAGCTGGCGGAGCTGGCGCACCTGACCCCGTGTGGTGCCAATGCTCAGCGTCTTCGTTTTCATGTGGTGAGCGGTGCCGAGGATTGCGTGCGTGTATTTGATGAGCTTGCATGGGCCGGCGCGTTTAAGGATTGGCCGGGTCCTGCCGAGGGCGAGCGTCCGACCGGCTATATCGCGATTCTGGCCGAGCGCGCCGTTCCGGGCAAGCCTGCCGCTCCCATTACCGAGGTCGACACGGGCATTGCCGCGCAGACGATGATGCTCGCCGCCCGCAGCGCCACGCCCGAGGTGGCAGCCTGCATGTTCAAGGCCTTTACGCCCCGCGCGATCGATGCCATGGGGCTCAATAACGACAAGTATGAGCTCAAGCTGATCATGGCGTTTGGCGTTCCGGCCGAGACGCAGGTGATCGATGCGATCGATTCCAACCCCGACGGCTCCATCAATTATTGGCGCGACGAGGCGCAGGTGCACCACGTACCCAAGCGTCCGCTTGCCGACGTGCTGCTGTAGTTGTGCGTCGTTGCGGTGCAATCCGGCGGCAAAATCACCACAAAGGCTCCTGTCCCCTTTGTGGTGGTACGAGGGGAGGGTGTGTGGCAGATCTGTATTTGGTGCGGCATGGGCAGACTGAGCTCAATGTGCAGAGCATTTTGCAGGGCTGGCACGATTCGCCGCTTACGGCGCGCGGGCGCGAGCAGGCGCTGACGGCGCGTACGGCGTTTGCGGCGCGTGGCGTGGCCTTTGATCATGTGTATTCCTCGCCGTTGGGCCGGGCGCGGCATACGGCCGAGCTTATCGTTGGCGAGGGCCGTTCCATTGAGCTGGTCGATGACCTGCGTGAGTGGCATTTTGGCTCGCTGGAGGGCACATCAAATCGCGAGATGCCGCCGCAGCCCTGGGGCGATTATCCGGTGGCCTTTGGCGGTGAGTCGGAAGTGCAGCTTCAGTCGCGCATGGTCGCGGCGCTGTCCCGCATCATGGCCAGGCCGCAGCACGACTGCGTGCTGGCGGTTTCCCACGGCTCAGCCTGCCAGGAGTTTCTTGAGTATGTGACTGGCGGGGGAGAGCTACCCGACAACGGTGCCGTGCTTCATTTTGGCTATTGCGACGGGGCGTTTTCGCTCTTGGGTTGGTAACGAACGAAAGGACCCCTATGAATAAAGATCTGTATCTGGTCCGTCATGGACAGACGATATTCAACCTTAAGCGCATTATTCAGGGCTGGAGCGACTCGCCGCTTACGCAGTTGGGTTGCGACCAGGCGGCGCGCGCCGGCATGTTTTTGCGCGCACGCGGCATTGAGCCCGACCACGTCTACACCTCTACGCTGCACCGCACCGAACAGACCATCGCCAACCTGTGGCCGGGCTTGGCGTACGAGCGCCTGGACGGTCTGCGCGAGTGGTTCTTTGGCGACTTTGAGGCCGAGCGCGTGATGCTTATGCCCGAGCGCCCGTGGCGCGATTTCTATCGTCAATTTGGCGGCGAGGGCCAGATCCAGGTGCGCGAGCGCATGGTGGCGACGCTGACCGAACTCATGCGACGCCCGGACCACGAGTGCGTCCTTGCGGTGAGCCACGGATCGGCCATCAAGGAGTTTTTGGACCACGTGAGGGGAGCGGCAGCCGACGAGCGCGAGCGCGTGCCGGGCAACTGTTCGGTGCTGCATTTTGCGTTTGACGATGCGACCGATACGTTTGAACTGGTCGAAGTCTTTACGCAGGAGGATTACGCGCGCGAGCTGGGGCTAGAGCCGCTCGTGGCGGCAGCGGGTCCGCAGCGTGGGTAACGCTGGCGTTGCGGCGCGGTTTGCTGTCGTAATTGTTTGATGCGAAAGGGGCGGAGGTGCATGTGTTTGCTGCATCTCCGCCCCTTGTTTATTTGGATACTGGGTTTTCCAGCTTCGCGTTTGAGTCCGCTAGAACCGTGAGATTTGATGAGTGAGCAGACCCGTCGGAACCTGCGGCGCGCCGCCGTTGACCTGCGCAGCGGGGAACAGCACGGCTACAGCAAAGTTGAACGGCTCTCTGCCAGAGTAGGCGCCGGCGCCGCGGGCCTCGTTGGCCAGAATCTGCGATGCCCCAGCCAGTGCGACGGCATAGGCGGAGTCACCGGCGAACACCGGGTCGGGCGCCTGATCGAGCATGGCGCGGATGGCGGCAACAGCGTCCTCGCGCTTGACCTCCCACACGCGATGTGAAATGCCGGCGGGGTCGGTGACGGCGTAGAGCGAGGCACCCTCTTTGGCGGCGCCCAGGATGATATCCATGACGGGCGAGGCTTCGTAGGCGAGCGTTACAGGGCGGGGCTGCACCTTAAGCTCGGCGATCGCGCGCGCGGCGGCGAGTGCGTCGACGCTCTCGGCGGCAGCCTCGTCGCTACCCGTCAGTACGTTAACCGGGCAAATCGCCACGACACCCGTCGCGCGACCTGGCTCGCCCGAGCATTCGTACACGTAATACGCCGCGCCTGGATCCTTGAGCATTAGGCCGTCAGCAATGGCGCCGCGCAGGGCGTCGTTGCCGCTCAGGATACCACCCATCGCAGGCAGCGCCTCGAGCACGCGGTCCTGAGCCGGGCGGATGCAGGGAAACGGAAGAGCTTTCATGGACGGTCCTAACGCGCGAGTCGGTTGTTCGCGGCTTATTATGCCCCAACTTGTCCATTCGCGTCCCAGAGCAAGTTATCGGCGAGCGCGATCAACACCTGCTGGCAGCGAACGATATCGGCGTGGGGCACATATTCGTTGGGCTTGTGGGCGAGCGCGAGCGAGCCTGGGCCATAGCTCATACAGTTGCGGTTGCCCGTCTTGCCAGCAATGACGGCGGTATCGGTGTAGCCGGTAAAGAAGCCGACGGTCGTGTCCGCGCCTGTCACATCGTCTGCTGCGCGCTTGAGTGCAGCTAGAAGGGGAGAGGCTGGATCGCGCTCGATGGCGGGGCGGTCGCCTGTCACGGTATAGCTTCCATGGCAGCCGGGGACCGCGGCTTCGGCAGCGACAATGGCCTGCTCTACCATGCGCGTCGCGGCGGCCGTATCAGTCGGCGGGGTCAGGCGCATATCGACCCAGACCTTAGCGTGGTCGGGCACGACATAGGGACGGTAGCCACCCTCGATCTGTCCAAACGTGATGGTCGATGGCCCCAGCTCCTCATGTAAAGGTAGCGTCGCAAACGTGCGACGAAGCGAGCACGCGACCTCGGCCATGGCGGCGACGGCATCCGCGCCCTTCCACGGCTGGCTCGCATGCGCCGTTACGCCAGCCATTTCAATCTCGAACCACGTGCGCCCCTTGTGCGCCACCTGAATCTGTCCGTCGGTGGGTTCGGTGTCCAGCACCCATTCACGCGAGCCGACCCAGCCGGCATCGATCGCGGCCTCTGAGCCGCGCATAAAGTCTTCCTCGTCGACCGAGCAGATGAGCGAAAAGCCGCGGCGGGGCAACGCGCCATCCGCCGCCACGCGCTCGAGCGTATGGATCAGTGCGGCAATAGCGCAGGCCAGGCCACCCTTCATATCGCAGGCACCGCGGCCATAGAGTTTATCGTCGCGCACAACCGCCCCAAGCGGTGCGATGTCTGCGTCCCAGCCATCGCCCAAGGTGACGGTATCCATGTGGCAGATATAGATCAGCCGCGGCTCGTCGCTTTGGCCCGGCACGGTGACTTTAAGGTTGCGGCGCCCGGGCAGCACTTCGAGCTCCTCAATCTGCACGGCATCGAGCGCAGAACTATCAAGTTGTGCCAGCTGCTGCTCAATGAGCCTCTTAATGAAGCGCTCAATTTCATCCTCATACGCGCCCGGGTCTGAGCTGTCGATCCGCACAAGCTCCTGCGCAAGCCGCCAGGCAAAGTCCTCATCAACCATATGCAACCTCACAATCAGTTTGCTTTCCAAACCGATTGTAAGCCTCCTGAGAGATCCGCGACGTGGGCGTGGCAGTATTTACCGTTCGCAGGCCGAGCCAGCGCGTTTGCCGTCCGAGCGGGTTCACAAGCGACGCAGCGGGTACGTACCCTTCATGGACGACATGCTGTGCGACATATCTGCCTTTCGGTATCACCGGATACCTCCACAGGTCTTGGCAATAATGCCGGACCTGCCCGATTCTGCGGACGATCCGCGCAGGGAGCACCTATGTGAGCATCCGCTCGTCACGCATTTCCTGGGCACCCCGTTACACGTGTTGGCGCAGGGCAGCTGCGGACGTAAGGGCGATCGCATTGTCAGGCATGTTTGGAACGGGGAGAGGCCGTTTGATTCCGTGCGGCAGACGGAGTTTGGCCTCGATGTTGCGTCCCCACTCTTTACCCTGCTGACTCTGGCTTCCTCGGTCTCAAACGAGCGTCTAATCATGTGCATGTATGAGATGTGCGGCACCTTTGCCGTGTGCAAGATTGCGCCTCAGGTAAAGTCGGCACTTGAGCAGGCATATGGGAGCCGATGGAGTGACGCACGGTCGGGCTGGGAAAACGTAAAGGATGTCTCGGGGAATCCAACGGACTTGTGGAAACGACCTCCCTTGATCGAGCTCTCTGAGCTTACAGAGTTCGTCGATAAGGTCCGGGGGCTCCGCGGCGCTAAAACGTTCATACGAGCCGCGAAATGCATTACGGGGGTGGCAGCATCGCCGCTCGAGGTCCAGGCTTCGATGCTGTTTGGCCTTACGAGGTTGCGCGGCGGCGAAGGGCTGAGCCTTACCAATAACGTTGAGATTCGTATGACGCGCAGCGCCCGCCTGATTTCGGGGCTTGATAGGCGCTATGCCGATATCCTGCTGGCAAATAAGGACGGCAGTCGAGAGTGTCTGGTTGAATGCCAAGGTAAAGCCATTCACGGATCCATTGAATCCAAGATCTCGGACTCCGATCGAACGACGGCCTTGCAAGCCATGGGATATCCCGTCGTTCTGATGACCTATGGTCAGCTGGCCGACTTCGATGCCTTCCGCGTGGTGATGGAGCTCATCATGTCCTATCTCGATGTGCCGCTGAAAGACAAGACGCCGCGACAGCAGGAGCTCGAACGGCGGCTTCGTGAGGAGATTTTTATCGATTGGGCGGGAATGTAGTCGCGCGGTGGGTAAACGGTAGCGCGAGCTAGAGTTCTGGTCGCAAAAAGGCTTCAATTTTGCCTTGGAGGGACCCTAAAAATGCTATCTAGAATAAGTTGTTTCGGAAAATAGACAGTCAACTTACATTCGGCACATAGAGACCGATTTTTACCTACTAAAGTCCCTGATAAAGCTGTTTATCAAAGCGGGCGTGCTTAGCGACTGGAGCCTCACTATCGATTATCTGAAAAAACTTGTTCTGGGTATCATTTTAAAGTCGTCCGGAGCAACAAAATCGGCCCCCGTTTCGTGAAAACGGGGGCCGAATGGGCTTCGTGGTCTGTCTGGCAGGATTGGCGCCGGCGCTATTTAATCACGCGCACACGATACATCGACGGAATTTGCTTAAGTGCCTCGATCGTGCTGCCGTCCAGGTGCTCATCGGTGTCGAACATGGTGTAGGCGTTCTCGCCAGCGGACTCGTTGGTCATGCGCTGCACGTTGGCGTTGTCCTTGGCGAGAATGGCCGTGATCTGGCCGATCATGTTGGGCACGTTGGCATGCAGGCAGGCAATGCGGCTTGCGGCGCGCGCCTTGCCCATGCTGCAGGCGGGGTAGTTGACGCTGTGCGCGATGTTGCCGTTTTCCAGGTAATCCTTGAGCTCGCTGATGGCCATGTCGGCGCAGTTGGCCTCGGCCTCGCCGGTGCCGGCGCCCGAATGCGTGGTGATAAACGTGTTGGGCATCTTGACGGTCTTGGGCGTGGCAAAGTCGCAGCTAAACCAGCTGAGCTTGCCCGCGCGCAGGGCGGCGTCGACGGCGTCCTCGTCAATGATGGTCTCGCGCGCGTAGTTGATGAGCACGGCGTCGGGCGCCAGCAGGTTAATCTGCTCGGTGCTGATCATACCGATGGTGTCGGCCTTGCTGGGCACGTGCACGGTGAGGTAGTCGCAGCCGCGGCACAGATCCTCGAGCGTGCCCACGCGCTGCACCTCGCGGCTCAGCACCCACGCGTGCTCGACGGAAATGAACGGGTCGTAGCCGTAGACGTCCATGCCCAGATCGACACAGGCGTTGGCGACCTTGGAGCCCACGTTGCCCAGGCCGATGACGCCAATGCGCTTGCCCTTGAGCTCGCGACCCACAAAGGCCTTCTTGGCCTTCTCGGCGTCGACTTGGATATCGGGGTCGTCGGCGTTGTCGCGCACCCAGTTCATCGACTGCACCACACCGCGGCTCGAAAGCACCAGCATGCCCAGGACGAGCTCCTTGACGGCGTTGCTGTTGGCGCCGGGGGAGTTAAAGACAACGACGCCCTTCTTGGCGTACTCCTCGACGGGAATGTTGTTGACGCCGGCGCCGCAGCGGGCGATGGCGCGAATGCCCTCGGGCAGCTCGTAGCCGTGCAGGTCGGTCGAGCGCATCAGGATGGCGTCGGCCTCCTCGGCGGTGCTTACAAACTCGTAGCCCTCGCCAAACTCGACTTTGCCGTCTTTAGTGATGTCGTCGATGGTCTTAATCTTACGCATGGAAAAACTCCTTAGCAGGTTTTGATCTAAGCAGGGTGGTTTGAAGTGGCTGGTCGGCCCGCTCGTTGCGGGCTAGTTAGATCGCGGACTCAAACTATGCTGCGCTTCGAAGTCCTTCATATACGAGGCCAGTGCCTGCACGTCTTCCATGGTGACGGCGTTGTACACGCTGGCGCGCATGCCGCCGACGAGGCGATGGCCCTTGACGTTTTGAATCTGGTGCTCGGCCGCGCCTGCGACAAAGGCGGCGTCGAGGTCGGCATCGCCGGTACGGAACGTGACGTTGGCGATGGAGCGACTGTCTGTCTGTGCGGTGCCGTGGAATAGTTTGCTGTTCTCGAGCAGGTCGTAGAGCAGGTTGGCCTTGGCCCAGTTGCGCTCGGCCATGGCGGCAAGTCCGCCGGTCTGTTCAACCCAATGGAACACCTTGCCGCACACGTAGATGCCAAAGGTGTTGGGCGTGTTGAGCATGGAGCCCTTGGCGGCTTGGGTCTTAAGGTTCAGGTACTGCGGCGTCTGCGCAAAGGCCGGGTCGTCGGCGATCAGGTTGTCGCGCACGATGACCACGGTCACGCCCGCGGCGCCGGCGTTTTTCTGCGCACCGGCGTAAATGAGCCCGTAGCGCTCAACGTCGAGCGGCTGCGACAGAAAGCAGCTCGAGACATCGGCGACCAGCGGCACATCGCCACAGTTGGGCAGCTCGTGGTACATGGTGCCGAAGATGGTGTTGTTCTGGCAGATGTAGACGTAGTCGAGCCCGTCGCCCGTGGCCTCGGCGGCAATACGCGCGTTGATGTCGGCCATGTCGGGGATGCGGTCGAAGTTGGTGTCTTCGGAGCTCGCGAGCAGCACGGCCTCGCCGTACTTGGCGGCCTCCTTGTACGCCTTGTTGGCAAAGTTGCCGGTCACGACGTAGCCGGCGCGGCCGCGGCGCATGAGGTTCATGGGGATGCCCGCAAACTGCAGCGTGGCGCCGCCCTGCAAAAACAGGACGCGGTAGTTGTCGGGGATGCTCAGCAGACGGCGCAGGGTTGCCTCGGCGTCGTTGATAATCTGCTGGTACATGCTAGATCGATGGCTCATCTCGAGTACGGACATGCCGCAACCGCGGTAGTCCATCATCTCGTCGGCGATCTCGGCGAGCACGCTTGTAGGCAGCGCGGCCGGGCCAGCTGAGAAGTTGTGCACACGTGCCATCTTCTAGTTCCCCTCGTAGTCGTTTGAACGTTCGGGATACTTTAGCACAGTGGAGCGTCAGGCGCGACCGAATCACAGCAAAACCCGAGTGCGCCGCTATGATTTACAGGATGGTTACATGGGGGAGGGGTGCTTTACTCCTCGGGCAAATCCAAATCTGCGAGCGAAGGCATGAGGTTCTCTAGGCGCTTGATTTCTTCGTCGCAAATTAGCTAACCCCTGGTCACTACGACGCCAGCGTGGCGATGACGGCTTCGTCGCCGGCGTATATGAGGGTGTTGCCGTCGGGGATGATCGTTCGGCCGTCGCGTTTGAGCATCACCACGATAAAGGGGTGCTTGCCTTGCGGCACGTCGCGCAGGCGCTGACCGGCCAGGCGACCGTGGGGCGTCACGGTGACCTCGCGCAGCGTAACCTCGGCACGCTCTTCGAACGTTGGGGCTGCCATCACCAGAAGGTCGCCTTCCTCGATGACGGTATCGCCGTTGGGCAGTACCGGGTGCGCCCCGTCGCGCAGCACCAAGACCACGAGCATGTCTGTGGCGCTGCCAATGTCCGCGAGCGAGCGTCCGGCAAACGGATGGCCAGCGCCCACCTTGAGCTTTACAAACGACATGCCGTCCTCGTCGCGGTAGTCGTTAAAGGTGCGGCGTACGTCGCCGGCCGCATCGATCATATCGAGTTTCTTCGCCACCGCCGGCAGTAGCGAACCCTGCACCACAATGCTCGATACGGCAATCACAAACACCAGGTCAAACAGGTCGTGACCGCCGGGAACGCCGGCTACCATGGCAAAGAGGCTAAAGACGACCGAAGCCGCGCCGCGCAAGCCCGCCCAGCTTACGAGTGCAACCTGGCGAGGGTTCGTCTTAAAGGGCACCAGCAGCAGACCGACGGCGATGGGGCGGCTCGCAAAGAGCATAAACGCCATGAGCGCCAGGCCCGGCAGCAGCATCTGCGGCAGGCGCGCGGGCGTGACGAGCAGGCCCAGCAAAAAGAAGATGGTCATCTCGGCCATCTCGGTGAGGGTGTCAAAAAAGCGCGCCATCTCGACCTTACCGGTGATGTCGCTTGCGCCCAGCACAATGCCTGCAAGGTATACGGCCAAAAAGCCGTTGCCGCCCAGGTAGCTCGGCAGCGCGTAGGCGACGATGGCCACGGCGAACAAGAAGATGGTCTGCGCGCCTTCGGCCGTTGCGTGTGCGCGCTCAATCAGACGGCTGGATGTCCAGCCGATGGCAAGGCCCAACCCCACGCCCAGGATGATCTGCTTGGTCAGCAGCACGGGAATGTCGATATTGCCGCCCGCCGCGAGGGTCGCGAGCACGGCGGTGAGCATGTAGGCGACGGGGTCGTTGGAGCCCGATTCGACCTCGAGCAGCGAGTCGGTGCCGCCCCTCAGCGAAAGGCTGTGCTCGCGCAGAACGCTAAAGACGCTGGCCGCGTCGGTGGACGCCACGACCGATCCCAGCAGCAGGCCGCCGATCCAGTCGAAGCCCAGCACAAAGTGGGCGAACACGCCGGTGATGCCTGCGGTGATGACGACGCCGAGCGTGCTCAGCAGCACCGCCGGCGCGGCGACGGGCTTGGCGCGGTCTATGTTGGTGTTAAAGCCGCCGTAGAACATGATGAACAATAGCGCCGTGCTGCAGACGGTTTCGGTGAGTGCGTAGTCGCTAAAGTCGATATGCGCCGGGCCGTTGACGCCCAGCAGCATGCCGAGCGCGATAAAGATAAGCAGGGTGGGGAAGGGGAGCTTTTTGCCGACGGGTTTGATGGTCAGGCACAAAATGATGACGAGGCCGATAAAAAGAAGGATCTGGTTCATGGATGGTGTCCGCTCCTGGGTGGTTGGCGTGGCACGGTTAGTTGTCTGCGGTTATTTGTACCCAAAGATGGTGGGTTTATGGGGTTGGATTGCGGGCGTGCGCGATATCGTCATAGACGGCTGCCGTCTTTGCCTCTGCTCGGAAACCCTTTCCAGCTTTATTGCAACGGAGTACAATGGGTAACGTTTAAGTTCAACTTGAAGTTTTAGTTGCGGCGCCGGGCTTTGGCCGCAATGCAAGGAGAGGCGTACCATGGCGATCTATGTGACATCTGATGCTCACGGGCACGTGCGTGCGCTTGACGAGGCCCTGTCTAAGATCTCGCTGACGTCCGACGACACGCTGTACGTGCTGGGCGACATGATCGATCGCGGGCCCGATCCGGTCGGCGTTATTAAGCTCGTGCGCTCGCTGCCCAACGCCCACGTGTTCAAGGGCAATCACGAGCAGATCATGCTCGATGCCATCATTGGCCAGGATCCGCTCGATGCCGAGACCTGGGATATCAACGGTGGCTGGACGACGCGCGAGCAGCTCAACGACATGGAATTTGAGGCATACGAGGAGCTCGTGCGATGGATGGCCGCGCTTCCGCTCTACGCGGTGGCCGAGACCGAGGAGCGCCCGTACCTGCTGGTGCATGCCGGCATCCAGACCGAGGCGGCGCGCGCGTTTTTGCTTGAGCATGGTGTCGATTGCGGTGACGGCAGGGGAGCGGTCGATGCCGATAGCGAGCTGCTGCGGCAAATGCTCGCCGTGCAGTCGTCCGATGACCTGCTGTGGATTCGTCACGGCTATTGGGATGCGCCGACGGGACTGCTTTCTGCCGAGGGCGAGGGGCCGGTCGTGGTGAGCGGCCACACGCCAACGGTGTCGCTCGGGCGTTATTGCGAGGTAGGTGGCCTTGCGGGACTCGATGAGGAGTCGGGCCGCGGGCAGATTGTGCGTCTGGGTGGCGAGGATACCGCCGGTGTGCCCGATCGCATCGACATCGACTGCGCTGCCGCCACCGGCTCCGAGTTCGGTCGCGTGGGCATCCTGCGTCTGGACGACGGGGCGGAGTTCTATGCGAACATCAACCCTGGAGAATAACCTTGTTCCGCCGTTCTACCGAACGGCGGTCACGTTGACGCTGCGCAGCCCCGAAGCACCCCACCTTGTCGCTCAAACCGTCGCTCGCGTACAGAAGTACGCGTCGCTCCTCCTTCGCGCCAACCTGGGGCACTTCGAGACTGCTCGCTGTCGGTGCCAAAACATCGACGTTTCTTTTCTTCAAATTGATTCGAATTAGGCGCCGTAGGGGTTGCGGTCGCGCTCGATGCGCTGGCGGATGTGGGCGTACTCGATTATCAGCAGCACCAGGAGTAGGGCCATGATGGCTAGGTAGCTCACCACGGCGCCCATCAGACCCAGCAGGTTGATCAGGATCACCGGCAGCACTACGCTTACGGCGAAGCAGATCAGGTAGATCTTGGTGACGTCTCCAGCGTGGCGCAGCACCGTGATGATGGCGTAGATAAAGTCGATGGCCGCGGTGACGCCGCCGGCGACGACCATCAGCAGCGCCAGCGTACGGTAGCGTTCAAAGCTGAGGCCGTACATAAAGCTCATGAGGGGAATACCGGGACCTGCCATAAATGCGGCGCACACGCCGGTGATGACCACGATCAGCGCCATAACGGCAACAATAATCAGGTCAAAGCGACGACGCTTGCGAGGATTAGCCCAAATGCTCGACAAGCGCAGGAGCTGCGGTTTATAGATAAATCCAATGCTCAGCAAAATGGCCTGCGCTGGAAAGAACAGGGCATTAAAGTACAGCTGATACTTGTAGGCCAGCGTGCCTTCCATCACGAACTTGGGCATGCTCTCGATAAGGTTGAACAGGAACAGCGCGCCAAAAAGCGGGGCGCACTGGATAAACAGGTGACCGACCTCGCGCAGGCTCACGCGGCGCGATTTTTCGGTTTCGAGCAGGGCGAGCGGCGCGGTGACCAGCACGAGCGAGGCGATGGCGGTGACACCCATGGCCATGGCGGCGATGGGCATGCTGCGCGTGAGGAACAGTGCCACGCTAAAGACCGCGATGACGCCGACGGATCGTAGCGTTTGGCTCATGCCGGCCAGGTAGAGTTTGTCGGCCTGCTGCAGGCGGCCCTCGTACACGTCGGCAATGCCGTCGATCGCCTTATACAGGTAGACGCCCAGGCCGATTGTGGCCATCTGCGCATCGTAGCCGCGGGCGCTGCTGTATACCAGGCCGCATGCCAGCGCGAGCGCTCCGCAGATCCAGCGGTTGAGCTGGTAAGAGGCAAAGGACGTCTTTTCGTCGATGTCCGAGACCTGGAAATTGCGCACGCCGTAGTTGCACGCGATCATTATGAGCGTGCCGGTGACAAAGGCGATGGAGAATTTGCCAGCCTCTTCGGCGCCCACGAGCTGCGTAGACACGATGGTGAGCAACGGAAACACCATGCCCCACACGGCGGTGCCCAGGGTATTCCAAAGGTAGTCGCGACGGGTGGCGTGATCTTCGTACTCGGCTTCTTGTGTGGAGAAGCCGCCGCCGTAGACGGCTCCGAGCAGGCGGTTCCACCAAGCGTTGACCATGCGGCGGACGGGGCCGGGCTCCCGATCGCGTTCGCGCCGGCGACGGCGTGTGGCCTGGCTGCTGTCGGGGCCGCCGGCGTTGCGCTGGCTCAGCTCCTGGATGCGCGCGAGCTCTTCGGCCGTGTGGGAGGCGGGGAACAGGCCGTTCTCGATGCGTCCGCCCTGGGCCCTTGCGGTGCCGCTGCCCGATACGGTGGGGTCGGTGACGCCATTGCGGCGGGCGATGGCGCGGCGAATGCTATCGATGGGCGTGATGCTCAAAGCGGAGTCCTTTCTATTGCTGCGCTCTAGTATAGACGCGACGGTGTTCGTTCGTGTTTTTGAACAGGTTGTTCGATAATTTCGGCGGCGCCATTCAGTAGACGGCATTTGGGGACGTTCCTTATGTGCCGGCACTTTGGGAACGTCCCTAAGTGCCGGCATCCGGGGTCGCTCCTTGGTTGTTGCCTGTTCAAGAGTGTCCCTAACGACTAGGCCGCTTGCGTGCGATTTTTGACCGTTGGGCGGGCGCTTCGCCGTTGCCGCAAAAACGTTTTTGCATATCGGGTACAACGGGCTTTACGTGAGTAAAGTGCGCGCCTCGTCCACGTGTCGCGCTTTTAAAGGAGGCCCCATGCCAGGTGTTACCCCTGCAGAAGTTCTGTCCAACTTTGGCATTACGCTGGTCGAAGATCCTGCCGAGAACCAGCCCCGCCTGCTGGTCGACCTGCCGGCAGCCGAGCTCGTCGAGCACGCCATCCGTCGCAACGAAGGTCGTATGGCCTCCAACGGCGCGCTGGTGATCGAGACGGGGGAGCGCACTGGCCGCTCGCCTAATGACCGCTTTATCGTTGACACCCCCGATGTTCACGACAAGATTGCCTGGGGTGCCGTCAACCGCCCGCTGTCTGTCGAGAGCTACGAGGCCATCAAGGCCGGCATCGTCGACTATCTCAACGAGCGCGACGTGTTCGTCACTCGCGGTATGGCCGGTGCCGACCGCAACCATACGCGTCGTCTGCTTGTCGCCTGCGAGCGTGCCAGCCAGGCGCTCTTTATTAAGCAGATGCTCGCCCGCCCGCTTGCCCGTGAAATCGCACGCACCGGCGAGCCGGACTTCTGCGTGCTCGCCGCGCCGGGCTACCAGTGCGATCCCGCCATCAAGGGCCTCAACTCCAGCGCCGCCGTGGTCATTAACTTCCAGGAGCGCGTGATTCTGGTCGCCGGCACCGGCTACTCCGGCGAGATCAAAAAGTCCATTTTCAGCGTCATGAATTACCTGCTGCCCGTCGAGGACGACGTGCTGCCCATGCATTGCTCGGCCAGTATGGACCCCGTCACGCATGAGACCGCCGTGTTCTTTGGCCTCTCCGGCACCGGCAAGACCACGCTTTCGGCCAACCCCACGCGCCTGCTGATCGGCGACGACGAGCACGGTTGGTCCGACATGGGCATCTTCAACATCGAGGGTGGCTGCTACGCCAAATGCGAGGGCCTGGACGCGTTCCACGAGCCCGAAATCTTCAACGCTGTCCGCTTTGGCGCGATCTGCGAAAACGTGGTGCTCGACGAGAACCGCAAGCCCAGCTACGACGACATCTCGATCACGCACAACACACGCGTGGCATACCCTGTGGAACACATTCCCAACGCGTGGACCAAGGGCATGGGCACCACTCCAAGCGTCGTGCTGTTCCTGACCTGCGACGCCTTTGGCGTGTTGCCGCCCATCTCACGCCTGACGGCCGATGCCGCCATGTACCACTTCGTGACGGGCTTTACGGCCAAGATCCCCGGCACCGAGGTCGGCGTCACCGAGCCCACGCCCACGTTCTCTTCGCTGTTTGGCGAGCCGTTTATGCCACTCGACCCCATGGTTTACGCCAAGATGCTCGGCGAGCGCATTGCCGACGGCCGCACGCGTGTGTACCTGGTCAACACCGGCTGGATCGGCGGCGGCTACGGCGTGGGTCATCGCATCGAGCTTGCCTACACGCGCGCCCTGGTGGCCCGCGCCCTCGACGGCACCATCGAGGACAGCGAGTTCGTGCACGACGACATCTTTAATGTCGACATTCCCACTACGTGCCACGGTGTGCCCGACGGCATCCTGGTGCCGCGCCAGTACTGGCAGAGCACCGCGCGCTTCGACGAGGCCGCGCACAACCTGGCGGTGATGTTCGAGGAGAACTTCGAGAAGAAGTACTCGCACCTGCCCGAGTCCGTCAAAGCCGCAGGCCCGCACGTTCAAGTACACGCCGACGCCCGTCATCGCGGCCGCGGGCTGCTGGGACTTCGCCACTAGCTTCGCCGTGAGTCCATATCCACCACAAAGGGGACAGGCACCTTTGTGGTGGTTTTGCTCGCGTGGATGACTCGGGTTACAATGCGCCTGACATATCGTCCCCTTCTCCGGATGGGGACAGCGCAAGCGTTCTTGTGACGGCACCGTAGGACTTTGAAGGTGGCCGTTGTAAGGGCGCTTTTTGTTTAGGCGCCCTCACTCGGGCGCGCACGATGAAGGGAGCACGTATGAAAGGCTTTATTGCCGAGGATTCATTCTGGGAGCTGTTTCCGCAGGCAGCGGTCGGTGTTGTGGTCGTGGAGGGCATGAAGCCCACGGCTCAGATTCCTCAAGAGGACGTGGATGCGATTGCGGCGTTGCTCGACCGCGCCAATATCGATGTGGAGCGTCATCTGACCAGCGACACTATCAGCGAGAACGCACCGGTCAAGGCATGGCGCGAGGCCTATCGTCTGTTCAAGACCAAGAAAGGCGCCCGCTGCTCGATCGAGAACTTGCTCAAGCGCGTGCTTAAGGACAAGCCTGTGGGCCACATTACGCCCGCGGTGGACATCTACAACACGGTGTCGCTGACCTACGCGCTGCCCGTGGGAGGCGAGGATCTGCATGCGATCGAGGGAGACCTTCGCTTGAAGGTGACCGACGGTGGCGATGCGTTCTTGCCTCTTGGCGAGGAAGCGGATGACCCGACGCTGCCCGGCGAGCTCGCCTACATCGATGATGCGGGCGCCGTGTGCCGCTGCTGGAACTGGCGCGACGGCGTTCGAACGGCCCTGTCCGACGATTCGGCCGACGCGTTCCTGGCGATTGAGTGCGTGGAGCCCGAGCGAATGGAGGACTGCCAGGCCGCCATCGACCGTCTTGCCGATTTGCTCGAGCGCTATCTGGGAGCGACGGTTGTCGTTAAGACGCTTGTGACCCGCGACAATCCCTGTGTGGAGCTGTAGCGGCGCCTAGAACCTATTGATGCCCAAAATCACCACAAAGGCGCCTGTCCTTTGTGGTGATTTTTATGTTGATGGGTCAACAAATGAGGCACGCAGGGCCGGCGGTCGCTGGATACGGCTAAGATGTTTACCCGTTAGCATTATGCAAGCGAAAGGCGGTCGTCTCCCATGCAGCAGAACGACGAGACACGTTTCGAGGACTTTGTCGGACTGATCAGCGGGCTCTACAAGGAGATCCAGCGCATTAAGACATCCGAGGGCGCAAGGCTGGGCCTCAAGGGCTCCGACGTTATGTGCCTGTACTATCTTGAGCGCAGCAAGGACGGCCTGACTGGTGCTGACCTGGCTCGCATGGCAGGCGTGACCCGTGCCGCCGTTTCGCGCACGCTCGCGCATCTGGAGGAGGGCGGTTACGTTGAGGTCGATGATTCGGGCGATGCCGCCGTTAAGTATCGTGCTCCGGTGCGCCTGACCGCTCTAGGCGGCGAGAGCATGAGCGAGGCGGACCGCATCATTCGCGAGGTGCTCGATACCACCGGTAAGGCTATGGGTGTGGAGCAGCGCGAGCAGATGTATGCGTCGCTGCGCACGATTCTCAACACCTTGCGCGAGATCTAGAGCCGCGCTGGAGCTAGCTTTCAGCCAAGAACTGCATCGTCCCGTTTGAGCGCGTACGCCGTGCCGGGACATTGCTGTCAAAATTCCCTGCGCGAGACCTGCGCAAGAAAGGATTCGCTATGTCCGTCCGCATTATTACCGATTCCGCCAGCGATATGTCGCCGGCGGAGCACCCCGCTCTGCGTGTTCTGCCGCTGTCCGTCACCTTTGGCACCGATGTGTATATGGATGGCGTCGACATCGATCACCAGCGCTTTTACGAGATGCTTGTGGAGCGCGACGAGCTGCCCAAGACCGGCCAGGTCAACCCGTACGCGTTTTCGCAGGCGATTGCCGAAGCACGTGAGGCCGGCGACGAGGCAGTGATTATTACCGTGGGCGCTAAGCTATCAGGCACCAATCAGAGTGCCCGTACCGCACTTGCCGAGGCGCCAGGTGGCGACGTGTTCGTGGTAGACAGCAACAACGTCACCCTGGGCGAGCGCGTCCTGGTCGAGTATGCGCTGCGCTTGGTGGACGAGGGCCGCAGTGCATCTCAGATCGCGGCGGCTGTCGAGGCCGTGCGCGACCGTGTGGTGGTTATCGGCCTGCTCGAGACGCTGGAGTACCTGGTGCGCGGCGGTCGTCTGTCTGCTGCGGCCGGCGCCGTGGGCACGCTGCTCAACGTGAAGCCCGTGGTGGCTGTCGAGGACGGTCTGATCGTGCAGCTGGGCAAGGCGCGCGGTTCCAAGAACGGCCGCAACCTGCTGAACCAAAAGGTCGAAAAGGCGGGCGGCATCGACTTTTCCATGCCGCTGGCGCTCGGCTATACGGGCCTTTCGGATGCGGTGCTCAAGAAGTATATCGAGGACAGCGCGGCACTGTGGGCTGGTCACACCGAGGGCGAACTGCCCGTTCACACCATCGGCGCCACCATCGGAACCCACGTTGGCCCCGGCGCCGTGGCAGTAGCCTTCTTCCAGCCCGCCAACTAACCGACCTGCCATAAACCATCACAAAGGTGCCTGTCCCCTTTGTGATGGTTTATGCTTTTCCGGGTGGAAGGGAGCGAGCAATGGCGTCTGAGGGCTTTTTTGATCGGGTGTACGGGGTGGTCGAGCAGATCCCCGAGGGGATGGTCGCCACGTATGGTCAGGTGGCACTGCTTGCCGGTCGTCCACGAAGTGCGCGGTACGTGGGGTATGCCCTTCATAGTAATCCGCGCCCTGGCCAAATTCCCTGTCATCGCGTGGTGTTTGCCGACGGCCGTATCTGTGAGGGCTTTGCCTTTGGCGGCCCCGATGCTCAGCGCGAGCTCTTAATGGGGGAGGGCGTGACGTTTGCCGATCCCATGCATGTTGATCTGGCCGCCTGTCGTTGGCCTGCTGGACTCTAACAGCTCTGCCGTGGTCAAAGCCACCACAAAGGTGCCTGTCCCCTTTGTGGTGGCTTTCCGTTGCAGGTTTACCTGGGCTAACTTATGGAGAAGGTATGTTGGGGTAGTTTGACGCTAGAAAGTAAGCCACGGTGAACTATATTGGTTTCAGCAACGGAGCAGGCAATAGGCGATGAAAAAGCCTGCCCTGTTGAGTTTGATTCGCATCCCTCCCCTCTGTGCGATTCAACGGTGTACTTCGGGAACAGGCCCGCTGGCAGCTAACTGCCGGCGGGCCTGTTCCTGTTTGTCGGGAGAGTGTGATGGATGGAGCTGAAGCGGTCCGGCTCCAAAAAAGGCGGACGCCGTAGCGCCCGCCCTAAAGCAATCGAAAGCTCAAGCCAGCAAATCGGTCTAGTACACCATGCCCATGGCGTCCTGAACCTCGGCCAGGGTCTGCTCGGCGATCTCATTGGCGCGACGGTTGCCCTCATGCAGGACGTCCTTCACATAGTCCAGATCGTTCTCGTAGCGCTGGCGACGCTCGCGGATAGGTGCGAAGTACTCGTTGACGGCCTCGGTCACGTACTTCTTGAGCTGGCCGGAGCCGCCCATGCCAATCTCCTCGGCAATCTCGACTTCGGAACGGCCGGTGCAGATGGCGGCTGTTGAAAGCAGGCCAGACACGCCGGGGCGGTTCTCGGGATCGAACGTGATCATGCGCTCGGAGTCGGTCTGGCTCTTCTTGATGCGTTTGGCCGTTTCCTCGGCGGTCATCGAGATGTTGATGGCGTTGCCGTAGCTCTTGCTCATCTTGCGACCGTCCAGGCCCGGCAGCAGCGGGGTCTCGGACAGCAGCGCGTCGACCTCGGGGAACACCTTGCCGTAGCGGTTGTTAAAGCGGCGGGCGATGGTGCGGGTGAGCTCGATGTGCGGCAGCTGGTCGCGGCCGACGGGCACGACGTTGCCCTTGCAGAACAGGATGTCGCAGGCCTGATGCACCGGGTAGGTGAGCAGAAGGCCGGTGAGCTCGTGGCCCGAGGCCTCCATCTCGGCCTTGACGGTGGGGTTGCGCGCCAGCTCGGCCTCGGAGACCAGCGACAGGAACGGCAGCATGAGCTGGTTGGCGGCGGGCACGGCGGAGTGCGCGTAGATCATGGTCTTGTCGGGATCGATGCCGCAGGCAAGGTAGTCCATGACCATGTTGTACACGTTGTCCTGGATGTGCTCGGTCGTGTCGCGGTCAGTGATGACCTGGTAGTCGGCGATGAGCACGTTGGTCTTGGCGCCCATGTTCTGCAGCTCAACACGGCCCTTGAGGGTACCGAAGTAGTGGCCCAGGTGCAGACGGCCGGTGGGGCGGTCGCCGGTGAGCATGGTGAACTTCTCGGGCGTTTTGGTCAGGCCCTCGCGAATGGCGTTGCTCTTTTGCAGCGCGACTTCGTAGCTGTTCTCGTTTGGCATGATTGCTCCTAACGTATGTTCATGGGTCAAGATGATAACGCGTTTATTGGAGGGGCGGTGCGTAAGTAGGCGAGGGCGGAAGAGGGACGCGCGTGGTGCGGCTTGTGCGATGGGCGCGGCGCGGCCGCGCTTGGCCAACGGTGCCTTGGCACATCCTCGGCAGCTTGCCCTAGAGCTTGTGGTGGCGCTCTTCTTTGCGCTCCTCGGCTGCCTGCTCCTCCTGCTTAAAGGCGGGGTCGTCGGGGGTGACGAGCTCGTCCTCGTGCGTGCGCTTGTTGTAATGGTGGCGTAGCACGGGTTCAAACAGGTGCAGGTGCTTGGCGAAGGCCGCCGAGCCAATGGCGAGCACGGTAAAGATGAGCACACGCATGGGCACTTCGACCTGGTTAATCGCGGCGGCGCCGGCCGAAAGCATGATGCACCAGGCATAGATGAGCAGCACGGCCTGTTTTTGGTTGTAGCCTTCTTGGATTAGGCGGTGGTGGATGTGGCCCTTGTCGGCCTGCCCAATGCTAATGTGGGCGCGCCTGCGGCGCACGATGGCGCTAAACGTGTCGATGATGGGCACGCCGGCAACGATGAGCGGGATGATAAGCGAGGTGAGCGCGGCGGTGCGGCTCACGTTGAGCAGCGAGATGGAGCCCAGTGCAAAGCCCAGAAGCAGCGACCCCGAGTCGCCCAAGAAGATGCTTGCGGGGTTGAAGTTGTAGCGCAAAAAGGCCAGGCAGGCGCCAAAGAGCGCAATGGAGAGCGCGGCGGCGTCGATGCGGCCCGAGAGAACGGCCATCGAAAACATGGTGAACGAGGCGATGCCGCAGATGCCCGTGGCCAAGCCGTCGAGGCCGTCGATGAGGTTAATGATGTTGGTGAATGCCACCAGATAGATTACGGTGATGGGGTAGGCGAGCCACCCGAGCATGATTTCGCCGGGGGCAAACGGGTTGACGATGACGCCGATCCGCAGGCCGCCGATACAGGCGATGAGCGCGGCGAGGACCTGCCCGGCCAGCTTTTGCTTGGGCTTGAGTTGGAAGACGTCATCGATAGCGCCGGTCGCAAAGATGACGGTAAAGGAGAGCGCCAGCATGGGATAGCTAATGTGAAGGCGCGGGTGCGGCACCAGGACGGGTGGCCAGCCTAGGTGCCAGGTGCCTAGGATTTGCACAATGCAGGCAACGACCAGGCCCAAAAACACCGCCGTTCCGCCCAAACGCGGGATGGGCTTTGTGTTGATGCGGCGCTTAGAAGGATAGTCGACGGCATCGAGCTTAATTGCCAAGCGCTTGACCAGGGGCACCGCGAGGAAGGTCGTGATAAAGGCCGCCGCTGCCACGCATAGGTACGGTATGTAGCTCGGGGATGAAGCCATGAATCTAAAAACCGCCAAGCGTCGAAGGAAAAGGTCAGAAGAACGCCATGCGCAAAGGGCATAGCCGAACCATAATACTCGACCAAGGGGGGTGCATGTAATTGCACGCAGCGATAATCACGCGCTTACCAGATATTGGGATGTTGTCGATGGCTTGTCGGGATGCCGACGGGGATCCATATGAACCGTGATGGTGATTTTCGGCAAAAGAAAACCACCCCCCACGTTACGAAAATGAACCCACCTAAAACAGGTGGGTGCCCTCATCGACTGTTCCAGCGTCCTTAACAACGAAGGATACCTGTACTAGGTACGACTGTGTGGGCTCCCTAAATAAACGCGACGGTTCACCCAGTTGCTCCGCGGGGGGCGGAATACCTACATCATAAAGCGGCACTTTATCGATTCCAGTCTTGACATTACAAAAATCGTGTCGGACGATTACGGCGCCTTGGGGCTCGAGCCGTCTACGCGGCCTGGCCCTTTACGTTTGAGCTGCTGAATCGTTGTTTTGGAGCATGTTTTTATGCCGACGTCGTTGACCGAACTTTTTTCGCCCGCCTGCCATTTGTGTCCCCGCCGTTGCGGTGCGGCGCGCGATGAGGGCGTGCGCGGCGTATGCGGTGCTAACGACACGCTCAGGGTGGCCCGCGCGGCGCTTCATATGTGGGAGGAGCCGCCTATCTCGGGCGAGGCCGGTTCGGGCACGATCTTCTTTAGCGGCTGCTCGCTTAAATGTATCTACTGCCAGAACCACGAGATCTCGACCGGCAATTATGGCCTTGAGATTTCGCCTGAGCGTCTGGTCGAGATTATGCTGGAACTGCAGGACCAGGGAGCCAACAACATCAACCTGGTGACTGCGACGCATTATGCTCACCTGCTGCCGGCCGCGATTGCCGCAGCGAGGGAGCGCGGGCTGGACATCCCGATCGTTTACAACACGAGCGGCTATGAGCGGGCGAGTGCCGTAGCTGCCCTGGGTGACCTGGTCGATGTGTGGCTCACCGACTTTAAATATGCCGATGCCGGGCTTGCGCAGTCGCTTTCTCATATTAAGGATTACCCGCGCGTGGCCGTGTCGGGCCTGGCACAGATGGCGTGCGAGATCGAGCGCCGCGGGGGAGAGCTGGTGGACGAGGACGGGCTCATGAAGCGCGGTATCATCGTGCGCCACCTGGTGCTGCCGGGGCATGCGGACGATTCGTGCCGCGTGCTGGACCTGGTGTGGCAGACGGTGGGCGACGTGCCGATTTCGGTTATGAACCAGTACACGCCCAATGCACTCATGCGCGAGCAGGGCGGCGAGTTGGCCCGTGCCGTAACGCGCGAGGAGTACGAGCAGGTGCTCGACCATGCCGACGACCTGGGCTTTACGACGATGTTTTGGCAAGAAGGCGGAGCAGTAGACGAGAGCTTCACCCCGGCGTTCGACACCACCGGCGTCCTCACCAGCGCAAAGTAGTGCGCTCGCCGATGATTTTTCTGGGACGGGGATTAAAAAATCATCGAGAGGATCGCCTGCTCGAAAAGTTGTCAAAATAACCGCGTCCCAAAAAGACTGGTTATTGGGCGTTGACAGTTGGCGAGCCGTAGGTAAAATATCGACTTGTCCTGGGGACGTAGCTCAGTTGGGAGAGCGCTGCCGTCGCATGGCAGAGGCCGAGGGTTCGACTCCCTTCGTCTCCACCCTTGGATTTGATAAGCCGCTGACATTGTGTCGGCGGCTTTTTTTAAAAGAAAGGGCTGTACCATGGCCGAGCTTGAGTCCCAACCATTGTCCGACGAGGAGCGCGCTGAGTTGGAAGAGCTCCGCGCTGAGAAGGCACGCCGCGAGGCTCGGGAAGAGGCCCGTCGCGAGCGTGAGGAGCTGGCTGCCCTGCGTGCCGAGCGTGCGAAGGCCGAGGAGGTCGCCGCGAACGCCGCACCCGCACCGGCGCCCGCGCCCAAGCCCGCTGCCGCGAAGCCTGCACCTGCCGCGCCCAAACCTCAGCCTAAAAAGGCCGCTCGTTCCAAGTCCGTCGAGCCCAAGCCGAGCCGTGACGAGATGACCTTTGCCCAGCGCATGGTTACCTCCAAGGAGCCTACGGGCGAGAACGAGATCCCTGGCATGGCGCCGGCTCAAAAAATCATCATTGTCCTTGCCCTCATCGCGTTTGTCATCTTTATGGGCTACACGATCCTGACCAGCATGGGCCTGCTCTAACCGATTTACATCGGGCGTCATGTCCGAACACTCTGCCCTTGTCCAACCCTCAACCTCTGCACAACGCATCCGAAAGGTCGCCCCATGGCTTTGACCGATATCTCTCATCCCACCGACATCGCAATGCTTACCGATCTGTACGAGCTCACTATGGCCCAGGGCCTGTGGGAGAGCGGCAAGGCCAATGAGCAGGGTTGTTTTACCGCGTTTTACCGCGACCATCCCTTTGGTAGCGCCTATGCCGTCATGTGCGGTACCGCCGAGCTGCCCGAGCTGGTCGAGAACCTGCGCTTTACGCCCGAGGACATCGACTACCTCGCCTCGCTCCAGGCCCCGGCCGGCGGCGCGATGTTCAAGCCTGAATTCCTCGACTACCTGCGCGATTTTCGTGCGCATGTAAACATCGACGCCGTCCCCGAGGGCGAGCTCGTCTTTCCGCGTGAGCCCATGGTGCGCGTTACCGGCCCCGCGCTGGAGTGCCAGCTGCTCGAGACGGCGCTGCTCAACATCGTCGGCTTCCAGACGCTTGTCGCCACCAAGACGGCGCGCGTGGTGCTGGCGGCGGACGGCCGTCCCGTGGCCGAGTTTGGCCTGCGCCGCGCCCAGGGTCCCGATGGCGGCCTGGCCGTCGCGCGCGCGAGCTACGTTGCCGGCTGTTCCTCTACGTCCAATGTGCTCGCCGGCCGCCGCTACGGTATTCCCGTCTTTGGCACGCATGCGCACAGCTGGGTGATGAGCTTCGATTCCGAGCTCGAGGCCTTCCGTGCCTTTGCCAAGTCGAGCCCCAAGAACTGTACGCTGCTCATCGACACCTACGATGTGCGCGAGGGCTGCGAGCATGCCATTACGGTTGCCAAGGAGATGGAGGCGGTGGGCGAGCGCCTGTCGGCTATTCGCATCGACTCGGGCGACCTCGCCAAGCTCTCCAAATATGTGCGTGGCCGTTTTGATGCCGAGGGCCTGCCCTATGTAGGGATCTCGGTTTCCAACGATCTGGACGAGTACACGATTCAGTCGCTGCTCGATCAGGGTGCGCCCATCGATAGCTTTGGTGTGGGTACCAAGCTCGCGACCTGCTACGACCAGCCGGCGCTTGGCGGTGTGTATAAGCTTTCCGCCCGCCGTGCGAGCGAGACGGATCCGTGGACGCCGGTGGTTAAGCTCTCCGAGCAGCCCTACAAGCGCACGATCCCGGGTGTGCAGCGCGTGCGCCGTTATTACGACGGCTTTGGCGGCCCGATCTGCGACATGATCTATGACGAGGATCATCTGTCTGGGGAGGGCGCCGCGCGCGGTAATACCCTCGTGGCCGTGAACGATGCTGCGCTGGTGACCGATGTGTCCGAGCTCGAGTATCGCGAGCTGCTGGCGCCGATCGTGCGCGATGGCAGCGCCGTTGCCCCGCGCGAGAGCATTGAGGACGCACGCGAGCGTTGCACCTGGGCACTGGACCATCTGGATCCGGTCTACAAGCGCTTCCTGTACCCGCAGACTTATGTGGTGGGCATGGAGCAGGGCTTGGCACAGGTGCGCGACGAGCTTGTGCGCAAGAACATGGCCGCGGCTTCTGCCTTTCCCTGGGCTCACTAATTCCTTGGGCGGTAGGGGCGAGTCACGCTTCCTTGGCCGCCAGCTCGGCCGTTCGCTGAACAGTTGATTGGTTTGACGTATGACGACTTCTTATAAAACGATGGTGGTAAAGATCGGTTCGTCCACGGTGGTGGGCGCCGACGGCAAGGTCAACCGCGCCTTTATCGGCGGGCTTGCCGACCAGGCCGCAGCGCTGCGCGAGCTTGGCTGGCGCCTGATCGTGGTGAGCTCGGGCGCCATTGCCTGCGGCTATCCCGTGCTGGGCTTCGACCGTAAGCCGGTCGGCGACCTGCCGAGCCTGCAGGCCTGCGCCTCGGCCGGTCAGTGCATCATCTCGTCGGCCTACGACGAGGAGTTCCATGCGCGCGACCTGCTCACCTCGCTCGTGTTGCTCACGCGTCACGACACGGCGCGCCGCACGTCCTACCTGCACGCGCGCGACGCCCTGCTTCGCCTGGTGGAGCTCGGCGTGGTGCCGGTCGTCAACGAGAACGATACCGTCACCGTCGATGAGATCAAGTTTGGCGACAACGACACGCTGGCGGCGCTTGTGAGCTGCCTGGTTTCTGCCGATCTGTGCGTGACGCTCTCGGACATCGATGGCCTCTACACCGCCAATCCGCATGAGGATCCGACGGCCGAGTTTATCCCGGTCGTGCATAAGATCGATGCCAAGATTATCGCCTCGGCGGGCGATTCTTCCACATCGGTGGGTACGGGCGGCATGATCACCAAGATTCGCGCGAGCCGCATTCTCATGACGGCGGGCATTCAAAGCGTGATTTGCTCGGGCGAGGAGCCCGATGCGCTCGTGCGTCTGGCCCGCGGCGAGAGCGTGGGTACGCTGTTCGATCCGCCGGCGGAGCGCCTGGACATTGCGCCGCGCAAGTTGTGGATTGCACTGGGCGACAAGGCGCACGGCTCGGTGACGGTCGATGACGGCGCCGCGAAGGCGCTGGTCAGCCGCGGATCGTCGCTGCTCGCGGTGGGTATTCGCGAGGTCGATGGCCAGTTTGCCGAGGGCGATGTGCTCGACGTGTGCGACCCGAGCGGCATGGTTGTCGCCCGTGGTATCGCCGAGGCCGATTCGGACGTGCTGGAGCTTGCCGCCGGCCGCCGCCAGGACCAGATTGCCAGCAACCGCCTGCTCGCAGACCTGGCCGAGAAGCCCGCGATCCATAGGGACAACTTGATAGTGTTTGCATAAAGAGAGGCAGCGCTGCGGCTCGTTTTGCCAGCAGTGCTGCCTCTCCTTTTCCGGCACTTGGGGACGTTCCTTATGTGCCGGCACTTTGGGACACTCCTTTGCTAGAAGATCTGGCGCAGGTCTCCGCGGTTGAGGGCTTCGTCGAAGAGGTGCTTGAACACCACGCTGCCGTGCAAGCCGTCGTGCTCGAACTCGTTGGTCACCCAGGCATGCGAGTTGCCCACGCGGCTGAGCGTATCGAGCTGCATGCCCGAGTCCACGTACATGTCATCGAAGTACACCGCGGCCTGCAGGGGCACCTCGTTGCACGCCAGGCGCTGCGGGTCATAGATCTTGTCCCAGCTGGTGTCTTCCATCAGCAGGTCCATGGCGGGCTTGAAGGGCTTGAGCTCGGGCATCTGCTCGAACATCCACGGGAACATGGCCTCGCCGGTAAACATGAGCGGGCGCGCGAGGGTGTCGAACTCGGCGTGGTGTGCCTTCTCTTCAGCTGCGGCCCAGCCAATGGGCATAGTGTCACCGTCGGCGTATATGAACTCCTGCAGCGTCCAGTACAGCGGATTCGTGCGCGTGTTGGTGCGCTCGAAGGCGCGCATCAAAAAGCTGTCGGATACCGAGGAGCCGCAGCTCAGCGTACCGTCGCCTGTAACAAACGCGTGATCGATAATCCAATGCATGCTCTCAAAGCTCGGCTTCATGCCAAAGTCGCTGCCCATGAGTTGTAGGCGCTCGACCGTCATTGGCGAGCCGTCGGGCAGCACGGGCTTCTGAGCCTCGAGCGCATCGGCCAGGGCTGCCACGCGCTCGACATCGGCGGGGTAACGGTCGTAATACTGCTGCGTCTTGGCGGCCATGCGCGGGAAGGTGTGCGCGTAGACCTCGCTGGCGCTCGCCGGCACGTGCGGAATGCCGCCGCAGGTAAAGCTTGCCGCCACGCCCTCGGGGAAGAGCGACAGATAGCTCAACGTCAAAAAGCCGCCGTAGCTCTGCCCCAGTGTGACCCAGGGCTTGCCGCCAAAGCCCACCAGGCGCAGGTACTCAAAATCGCGCACGATGGAGCTGGCGAGGTGACGCTTGAGGAAGTCCGCCTGCGAGCGGGCCGCATCGGAGCCTGCCGCCTCGGCGCGCTCGCCCAGTGCGGCAATCGTGCGCCCGTCTACACAGCTACTGCGTCCGGTGCCGCGCTGGTCGGGCAGCACGACGCGGAAATGCTTGACGGCCTCTTCGATCCAGCCATCGCTTGTGGGCGACAGCGGACGCGGGCTCTCGCCACCGGGGCCACCCTGCAAAAAGAGAAGGAGCGGCAGGTCGTCGTTGATGCGGTCGGGTGCGCAAACCACGCGGTAGAAGAGCTTGATGCTCTCGGGCGCACCGGCGATGGGTGTCGGTATAGCGCCGCGGCGCATGGTGCTGCCGACGGCCAGGAGCATCGGCTCCAGGCCGCGCCAGTCGAGGGGGACGTCGATGCTGTGGTCCTCGACATACAGGCCGGGGACGTGGTACGAAGTGATGAGGGCCATGTGAGTCTTCCGTTCGTTGCGGTGTTTCGGGTTGACCAATTCTACCGCCGCGGGCGAGGCCATGCGCAAATCGGCTACCATGGTTGCAAACTTCTAGGAGAAAGGGCCGCCCATGTCGGTCGATATAGCCACGTATGTCCACGATCTTGCCGTTGCCGCCAAGGCAGCGTCGGCCTCGCTTGCCACGGCGAGCGATGAACAGCGCCAGGAGGCCGTGCGCGCCATGGCCGCGGCGCTGCGCGACGGCGTCGACTCCATCGTCGCCGCCAACGAGCTCGATATGTCCGCTGCGCGCGATGCGGGTACCTCGGCCGGACTGCTCGATCGTCTGCTGCTGACGCCCGAGCGCGTCGAGGGCATGGCCGCCGGCCTGGAAAAGCTCGCCGAGCTGCCCGATCCCGTGGGCCGCGTGCTCGACCACCGCGTGCTTGCAAGCGGCGTGGACCTGACCCGTGTGAGTGTGCCGCTGGGCCTGGTCGCCATGGTTTACGAGGCGCGTCCCAACGTGACGGCCGACGCCGCGGGCATCTGCATCCGTACCGGCAACGCCTGCATTCTGCGCGGCGGCTCGCTGGCCTATCACTCGTGTGCCATGATTTCTGAGCTGCTGGCCGATGCGCTCGAGGCCAAGGGCTTCCCGCGCGAGGCCGTGTCGATGATCGAGTCCACCGACCGCGAGGCCACTGGCGAGCTCATGAAGCTCCGCGGTGTTGTCGACGTACTCATTCCGCGCGGCGGTGCAGGCCTGATCCAGCGCTGCGTGCGCGAGTCGCTCGTTCCGGTGATCGAGACGGGCACGGGTAACTGCCACATCTACGTGCATGAATCCGCCGACTTCGATAAAGCGCTCAATATTATCGTCAACGCTAAGACGCAGCGCGTGGGCGTGTGCAATGCCGCCGAGTCGCTGCTGGTCGACCGTGCCGTGGCCGATGCGTTTTTGCCTGCGGTCGTGGCCGTGCTGCATGACCACGGCGTGCTCATTCACGGCGACGAGGCCACGTGCGCCGCATGCGCCGACACCGGGCTTGCCGAGGGCGATGACTACGTTGCCGCGACTGAGGAGGACTGGGGTCGCGAGTATCTGGCGCTCGAGATGAGCGTGAAGGTCGTGGCGAACGAGGACGAGGCCATCGCGCACATCAACCGCTACGGCACGATGCACTCCGAGGCCATCGTTGCAGAGGACACGGATGCTTGCGAGCGCTTCCTGGACGAGGTCGATGCCTCGGCCGTGTATGCCAACGCCAGCACGCGCTTTACCGACGGCGGCGAGTTTGGCCTGGGCGCCGAGATTGGCATCTCGACCCAAAAGCTCCACGCCCGCGGCCCCTTTGCCGCCGAGGCCCTCACCACCTACAAATACAAGCTCCGCGGCACCGGCCAGGTCCGCCCCTAAACCTACCAAAAAGGGACAGGTTTATTTTGGCAGGTTTTATCTGCGGTTTTGCCGGGCGACACGTTCGCCCGGCTTTTTTCTCCGCATAACTTTTTTGCCTTTCGGCTTGAGCCGCGGCGATATACGATAGTGACACCGTGTCCTAACATCGACTCACCTGGAGGTATTGCCATGTCCCAGACGCTCACCGCCGGAATCACCCGCGACCGCGCATTCGAACTGCTCAACGAGCACAACAAGGACCCGTTTCACATTACCCATGGCGAGACGGTTGAGGGCACCATGCGCTACTTTGCGCGCGAGTTCGACCCCGAGAACGAGGAGTTTTGGGGCATCGTCGGCCTGCTGCACGACTTGGATTGGGAGGAGCATGAGGACGACCCCATGAACCACACCATCTATACTGCCGAGATTCTTAAGGGTGAAGGTGCGTCTCCCGAGCTCATTCGCGCCATCCAGACGCACACGTCGGACTTCAACACCTCGCTGCCCAAACCCGAGCTGCAGATGGAAAAGATCCTGTTTGCCTGCGATGAGCTCACCGGCCTGATCGGCGCCGCCGTCATCATGCGCCCGAGCAAGAGCGTTATGGACTTTACGACCAAGTCGCTCAAGAAGAAGTTCAAGGACAAGCGCTTTGCCGCCGGCTGCTCGCGCGACGTGATTTCGCAGGGCGCCCTGATGCTCGGCTGGGAGCTCCCCGAGCTCTTTGACCGCACCATCGCGGCCATGCAGTCCTTCGCGCCCGACCGCGACACCTTCCAGGCCTAACCTGCCAAAAAGGGACAGGTTTATTTTGGTAGGTTTTATCTGGGAAAACGCTTCCGTTGGATGTTATTCAGCGGAAGCGTTTTCTGTTTGACATGGTGAAGCTGGCGAATGGCGGCGCCTCGCGGCAGACAGCTGCGCTTCGCCGTATCCGTAACTCGGCAAACGCGACGCTACGACGCGTTCTTGATAATCCATGTTCCCAGTCCGGTCAGCAGCTGAACCTGCTTAATCGTTAGCCCTTGTTTTCGAAGCGCGAGAATCGCCTCATTGCGAAGTGGCTTGGAGGCGGATTTGAGTTCCGTCGGAGCACATCCTGCGACACTCTGCACGATTGCCGTGCCAAATTCGCATAGATCTTCCTCGCGAACCTTGGCTGTTGCGCTGGGGCGATAGGGAAGCGACGGCGTACTTTCCATGAGCCGAAGGTATGAGCGAGGTGTTGGGAATATAACACCGACAACGCTGCCGGTAACATGCGGCCGTGACCTGGCACTCATGAGATACTCGCGATGGCTGCTCCAGGGATATTCGTCGTATGCTGCCAGTCCCGCTTTTTGTGGATTCAAATGAATGTATCGAATTGCCTCGAGTAAATATACTTCTGACTTAATGGGCGAATCCCAAAACCGCTCCTGAAACACGTGGCCGATATGCCCCGTCCGCGCATTGTACCTGCCCGCATACGATACGGCTATCGCATGCATCGCGTCGCTCTTGCGGTCGTCCGGATCGTCGATGAGCAGATGAATGTGGTTTCCCATAAGGCACCAAGCGATAAGCTCGATATTGTGTTTGGGGAGGATCGCATCGAGGATCTGAAGCATGGCGATTCGGTCCTCGGCATCGTCAAACAGCAATTGCCCTCCGTTTCCACGCAACGTGATGTGGAAATAACCGGTTGGTGACTTTGAACGAGGTTTTCTCGGCATGGCCCCTCCTTTAGCTTGGATGGGCTGAAGATACCTCATTCGGGGGCTTCGGTTGTCGAGATTCAGTTCACCGACTATAGCTGCTACCTGCCGAAATATAATTGCGTTTTCAAATTGATGCTTTTTAATGGTAATTGAGTAAGACGGGCGCGCTTGTTGTGGATGCGGGCGTTGGTTACGTCGATCTGGACGGCCCTCGCGTGATGTCATCGCAAATGGGCTTCACGCATTTTTGCGGCGATAGAAAAATGGTCGGGCGCTCTTAAACAAAACGGAGCACCCGACCATTTACTGATTGTTTGTTGATGTTTGGCCAGATAGAACCTGCCAAAATAAACCTGTCCCTTTTTGGCAGGTTAGTTGAGGGCGGCTTGGGCTAGGCGGGCTTCGGCGGCCTCCTCGGTGACGCCCAATGCCACGGCGAACTCCTCGATGGAGCGGCGCTTGGCTTCCTTGAGTACACGCATATAGTAAGAGCTGGGCTTTTTATCGGCTTCCTCGGCCTGGCGAATGCGGTGCATCATGGTCTTTGCCACGCGGACCGTCTCGGGCGCGCCCAGCTTGAGCTGCTGCTTAAAGTGTGTCTCTTCAAGCGAGCTGTTGCGCTCGGTAAAGGTGTCGCACTCCAGCTCGTCATAGTGGCTCAGCAGATGCTCGGCATCTTGCTGAGAGATGGCGGCATGCAGACGGTCGGCCTGCGCCACGGGGTACATAAGGATCGTCTGCGCATGCCCCTGCTTGGCCTCGAGCAACAACATGGGCTGCGGCGTGTCGTCCCTAAAACCGACGACGGTGCAGACTCCCTGACCCGGATGAATGACGTGTTGACCGATTGAGAACATGCTACCTCCAACTTATACGAATTTACGTATGTCTAGAATAACACGCTGACGTGCGCAAATCCTCGCTTTATGCAGGAAAAGCACACAACTCTGATAGGTAAGAGTATTCGATAAAAGACACAGCTCATTCACACCTTTATGCATTTTCAACGCGTGCATAATCTGCAGGCAGACTGGCATCTTTGAGTGACTCCATACAAGCTGTAGTCAATTTTGTGCATATGCAATTTCGATTGGCTTTACCCTGCGACAGTGTCCCTCGCTTGTGATAGAGTGCTACAAACTCTGGCTTTTGCCCTACGAGTGACCAAGAGCTCGGGGGCTTTAACACAAGGAGGATCTATGCCCGAGAAGATTGAAGAGCTGGTACGCGCTGCGCTTGCTGCGGCCCAGGAGGCCGGCGACCTTTCCGCATTTGAACTTGACGATTGCGCTATCGAGCGACCGGCTGACACTTCTCATGGCGAGTGGACCTCCACCATGGCCCTGAAGTCCGCCAAGCTGGCTCACTGCGCCCCGCGCAAGATCGCCGAGGCCATCGTTGCCCATATGCCCGAGGACCCCGCGATTGAGAAGGTTGAGATCGCAGGCCCCGGCTTCATCAACTTCTACCTCTCCGTTGCCGTCAAGAATGCCATCTTTGGCGAGGCTCGCGAGAAGGGCATGGACTTCGCTAAGTCCAACGTCGGTGGTGGCCTGAAGACCCAGGTCGAGTTCGTTTCCGCCAACCCCGTCGGCCCCATGCACATCGGTCACGGCCGCTGGGCCGCGCTGGGCGATTCGCTCTGCCGTGTTATGGACCACGCCGGTTACGACATCCAGCGTGAGTTCTACATCAACGACCACGGCTCTCAGATGAACACCTTCGGCAACTCCATCAGCACGCGCTATATGCAGCTTGCCGACATCATCGCCAAGCAGGGCGTTGATATCGAGGAGGCTCACAAGCTGCTGATCGCCGACCGTGACGCCTTTGTTGCCGACGAGAACGACGAGCACTCCGAGACCCATCCGTATCAGGACAACTTTGCCGAGACTCTGGGCAAGGACTCCTACGGCGGCGACTACATCATCGACGAGGCTGCCGAGTTCTGGCGTACTGACGGCGACAAGTGGGTCAATGCCGATCCGCAGGAGCGCATGGAGAGCTTCCGCGAGCGCGGCTATGTGAAGATGGTCGACAACATGCGCGACCTCTGCCACGCCGTCAATTGCGACTTCGATCGTTGGTACTCCGAGCGCTCGCTGTACGTGAAGGACACCGAGGGCGAGACCGCCGGTACCTCTGCCGTCGACCGCGCTTTTGAGAAGCTCGACAAGATGGGCTACCTCTACACCAAGGACGGCGCCCTGTGGTTCCGCTCCACCGACCTGGGCGATGACAAGGACCGCGTCCTGATCAAGTCCGACGGTGAGTACACCTACTTCGCCTCCGACGTTGCCTATCACTGGGATAAGTTCCAGCGCGTCGACCACGTCATCGACATCTGGGGTGCCGACCACCACGGCTACATCGAGCGCGTTCGCTGCGTCTGCGACGCTCTGGGTTACCCCGGCAAGTTTGAGGTTCTGCTGGGCCAGCTCGTCAACCTGCTGCGTAACGGTAAGCCCGTCCGTATGTCCAAGCGCAAGGGCACCATGGTGACCCTGCAGGAGCTCGTCGACGAGGTCGGCTCTGACGCCGCCCGCTACACGCTCATCTCCAAGAGCTCCAACCAGATGGTCGACTTCGATATCGAGGCCGTCAAGAAGCGCGACAACTCCAACCCGGTCTATTACGTGCAGTATGCCCACGCCCGCGTATGCTCCATCCTGCGCCGTGCCGCCGACGTTACGCCCGAGCAGGCCGACGAGATGGGCATGAAGGCCGTTGCCGCCAAGGCCATCGGTGAGAACGTCGATTACTCGCTGCTGACCGACCCGACCGAGCTCGCCCTTTCGCGCAAGCTCAACGAGCTCACCGACCTGATCGCCAGCTGCGCTCGCGATCGCGCTCCGTTCCGTCTGACCCACTTTGCCGAGGAACTCGCCGGTGACTTCCACAGCTTTTACGCTGCCTGCCAGGTGCTGCCGAGCGAGGGTCGTCCCGTCGACCCCGAGCTTTCGCGTGCCCGTCTGGCCGCTTGTGATGCCGTCCGTGTGACGCTCGCCCTGGTGCTCACCCTCGTTGGCGTTTCCGCGCCCGAGCAGATGTAATCTGCGGGTCATTTGACCGTGTAGGTTTGGTTTAACTGAGCCCTATAAGCCCGATCTCCTACGGAGGTCGGGCTTTTTTCGCAAACGCCGACGTATTGATGAATTTGGAACTGCTGGAAATGCGAAACTATGCCGGTTTACTACGATGAATTGAGGAATTCTAACCACGCCGGCTTTTTGCTAAAAAGTGCAAGGCATCTACCTGCGGTTTTAGTTCAACAAGTTTCGGAGTGGTCGCGGTTGAGCGATTCATCGTAGTAAACCGCCATAGTTTTGGCGGAGGCAGTCAGATTTGTGGGTGGCAAACAAAGAGTGTCCCTTTTGACTAGTCGTTTAAGAACGTCCCCCCAATGACTAAGTTGCAGGTGGCGGCGGTTGTGTTACACTAACGCTGCGTAGTTGACGCAATCATCTCGATACAGATCAATGATGTCCGTCGTTTTGAACGGAACTAGACTGTTTAGCCGCCCTGAAGGTTTATGCAGGGAGCATGTGATCACAGGGCTTGAAAAGAAAGTTGAGCAAACACTGTGTCTGATCAACAGCAAGAAAACGAAATAACGACGACGCAGGCCGCTCCCGCTGCACCGGTTGCGTCGGACCAGGTCGCGGCGCCCGCGCAAGCCTCGGCTCCTGAGACGCCTAAGGCTGCTTCGACGCCTGCGCCTGCAACTGGTGAGGAGGCTGCTCCGGCAAAGCCCAAGCTCGCGCGCCGCACGGCCAAGCCTGCCGCTGACGGCGAGGAGGTCACCAAGCCCAAGCGCCGTACCACGCGCACGACGCGCGCCAAGCGCACCGTTGCAGCTGACTCCTCGGCGCCGATTTCCGATGAGGTCGCGCAGGCACGTGCGTTGGCGCAGATTAGCGAGGCTCAGGTGGTGCGCGCCCGCCGTCGTGCTGCCGAGCGCGAGGCCGCGGCTCTGACCGAGCTTGCAGCTCCGTCTGTGCCCGAGACGCCTGCCGCCATCGAGACCCCTGCCGCCGACCTGCCGACCGAGAAGCCGGCACCGCGCACACGCCGCCGCACGGCTGCTATGGCCGAGCAAGTTGCGGAACAGGTAGCCCCCGAGCTCACTGAGGCTTCGGTCCGTTTCGCGGCAGGGGAGGGCACATTGCCTGTTGAGCCCGCTGCGCCTGTCGAGGCCAACGAAGTTCCCGTTGTCGATCCGGCTTTGCGCCCGCACCGTCGCGGTCGCAAGCCCAAGGCCTTTGTCGAGGCAGAGAAGGCCGCAGCAGCAGCCGCCGCTCGGGATGCTGCGGCGACCGCCGAGTCTGCAACCGCTGCCGATGCACCCGTCCAGGATGCTACGACTTCCGAGGCCGCTCCCGCCGATGCCGAGCCTGCCGACGTCCGTCCCGGTCGCAGCCGTCGTACTGCTGCTAAGCGCACGTCCAAGGCCAAGGCTGCCAAGAAGGGTGCGTCCGAGGATTCTGCCGAGACGACCGCCGATGCGTCGACTGATGTCGCCAAGGCCCAGGACGTCGAACAGCCTGCGTCCGAGAAGCCCAAGCGCGGTCGTAAGAAGTCCGTTAAGGCCAAGGCGTCCGAGCAGCAGGATGTCGAAGCGCAGGTTGATTCTGGCGCCGAGGCCAATGACGCCGCTGCGGCCAATGTTGGCACCGCCGCAACCGATGGTGCCGCCCCCGCTGAGGGCGAAGACGGCACTCGTCCCAACCGTCGCCAGCACAAGCGCAACGACGAGCGCAACGAGCGTAAGGACGACCGCAACAACGACCGTCGCAACCGCCAGCGCGATCGCAAACAGCGCAACAAGGAGCGTAATGCCGCTCCCACCGAGCCCACGCTTTCGCGCGAGGAACTCGCGGCCATGAAGGTCGCTGAGCTGCGCGAGAAGGCTAAGGAGTTCGAGATCGAGACGACCGGCAAGAAGAAGGCCGAGCTCGTCGAGGAAATCTACGTCACCGCTGCGAAGGCCGAGGGCTTCCGCGACATCAAGGGCATTCTGCAGATTCGCCCGGACAGCTCCGGCATCATCCACGCCCATGGCTACATGAAGTCCAACGACGACGCCTTCGTGCCCGCCTACCTCATCCGCTCCGCGCGCCTGCGCACGGGCGACGTCATCGAGGGCTCGCTGCGTCCTTCGCGCGGCGGCGACAAGCGCGCCGGCCTCGCCAAAATCACGACCGTCAACGGTCTGGACCCCGAGCAGATTCGCAACCGTCCCAAGTTCGGCGACCTCACCCCGGTCTATCCCAACGAGCCGCTGCGCATGGAGCACGGCAAGGACTCTATTACCGGCCGCGCCATCGACATCGTGTCACCGATCGGCAAGGGCCAGCGCGGCCTGATCGTGTCCCCGCCCAAGGCCGGCAAGACCACGATCCTCAAGAAGATCTGCCAGTCTATCTCGATTAACAACCCCGAGGTGCACCTCATCTGCCTGCTCGTCGACGAGCGCCCCGAAGAGGTCACCGATATGCAGCGTTCCATCAAAGGCGAGGTTGTGGCGTCGACCTTCGATATGCCCGCCGACAACCACACTCGCGTGGCAGAGCTCGTCATCGAGCGCGCCAAGCGCATCGTGGAGCTGGGTGGCGACGTCGTGGTGGTGCTCGACTCCATCACGCGTCTTGCCCGCGCCTACAACTTGGCGGCGCCCGCCTCAGGCCGCATCCTTTCGGGCGGCGTCGATTCGGCGGCCCTCTATCCGCCCAAGCGCTTCCTGGGCGCAGCCCGTAATATCGAGAATGGTGGCTCGCTCACCATCCTGGCCTCTGCCCTCATCGACACCGGTTCCAAGATGGACGAAGTCATCTTTGAGGAGTTCAAGGGTACCGGCAACATGGAGCTTAAGCTCGACCGCGACCTGGCCGACCGCCGCATCTTCCCGGCTATCGACCCCGTTGCCTCCGGTACGCGTAACGAGGACCTGTTGGTCGACGAGCAGATGCGTCCGTTTGTCTTTGGTCTGCGTCGCATTCTTGCCGGCATGAACAACACCGAGCGCGCAGCCGCATCGTTTATCAAGGGTCTTAAGGGCACCAACACCAATCAGGAGTTCCTGGTGCGTTCGGCCAAAAAACACAGCGACTACGAGCAGACGTTCTAGGTTGTCATCCACGCGCAGCGATAGTCATCAATGCGAGAAAGGGTCGGGGCTTTGAGCCTCGGCCCTTTTCCATAGCGCCGCTCCGCGCTTATTTTTGACCGTAAGACCGACGAGCAGCAGGTTTCCCGTTTCAATCCGACATCGTCACTTGCAATCGGAGGGTCGGTTTCGCATAATAACTTTTAAGCTTCGCGACGGAAAACGCAGATGAAACGAACCATATACCGTTGCTTTGGGGCATAGCCCCGCTTCATCTTCTCTCGCGCAGCCAACTGAATGATGCGATTTGGGTGCTGGAAGATGGGGAGAGCTCATGGCTTCTTCTGATGCAACACAACGAGCAGTCCTTGCCGGACTTTCGTGCGGGATCGGCCTTGCCGCTCCCGTGGTTATGTATGCCGCGACGCTGCCGTTTTCGTCGGTGAACGAGACGGTCGTGGCGGGTGCAGTTCCCTTCGCCGTGGGCGCGGTGGCGGGCGTGGGTATCTATGCCGCCTCGCTGGGTATCTCCGAGTATCGTGCGCAGCGTGAAGAGCGTCTGTTCCAGCCCGATGCCATGGGCGGTGCCGCCAATCTCAATCAGCATCAAAGCGAGTTCAAGACCGCCTCGATTCCAGCTCAGCAGCAGGATGCGATTCCGTACGCTGCGGCTTCTGCTTCTCAGGCTCAGTCGGAGCAGTCTACCTCGGCATTCCTTTCCGGCCTGACTGGTGCGTTCCAGCGCCGTCATGCCGATGATGGTGTCCCTACCATCGCTCGAGCCGCAGATGCTATGGACGAGGCCGAGGCTTGGTCCATGATCGACAGCATGCTCGACGACGATTCGCCGGTGAGCTGCGACCCTGCGCGCTCGCGCGACGTCTATCAAGTCGCCATCGACGAGCTCACCAACGGCGGGCAGACCGGCTCCTTCAATCGCGATGATATCGCCGCCGCGGCACGCGCCGTGTCGGGCTCCCAGGCCGCCCCTGCGGGCAGCACGGCGGCTTTCGTGGCACTCGTTGCCAATGCGGCGGTCAATAACGCCTACAGCGCTACCTCGGCGGACGCGAACGCTTCTGCCGATAATTCGTACGTTGATGAAGCCATGACCGCGGACGAGGAGGCTGTTGCCGCCCGCCGTGCCGCCGAAAGCTCGCTTTGGGGCGCTCCTGCCCAGCAGCAGGCGGCTGAGGCTGCGCCGTACAATGCAAACCTCGCCAGCATGCCTATCATCTCCGGTGCCGCGGGCATCGATCTCGATGACCTCGATGAGCCTGCAGCCATCACCGCATCGATTGATGCCCAAGATCGCATCGACACCGGCGACCTTCCGGACGCCTCGCTCGAGGTTGATGTCCCCATGGCCGATTACTCGGGCCACGAGGGTATGTGGGCCGCCGCCACCGCGATTCTGGATGAGATTGACGAGCCTGCTCCTGTTTCAGCCCCCGCTCCCGTCGCTGCCCCTCAGCCTGCTGCCCCCGCCTATGTCGGCCGTCACAGCGCTGTGTTCCCCGAGGATACTGCCCGTATCTCGCGTGAGAGCATCGAGCGGGCCGAGGCTATTGCCGCCGGCATTATGGAAAATCGTCGTCACGAGCGCGTCAATCAGATCCTCGAGGAAGAGATCGAGCGTCTTCAGTCCTCTACCGCCAAGCGTACGGGCCGTGCTTATCTGAGCGTTATCGAGGGCGGTACCGCCAGCTTCGCGCCGCTTCGTGCGGAGGCATAACTTCTGCATGGTTAAGATCAATCGAAAATGGGCGGTCGTAACCTGCCTGATGGCGCTCTTGATCTGGGGCAATTCGCTGGTTCCCGGCTCGGGGTCGGGCTCACTGAGCCTAACGGTCATGGAAGCTATCCGCGGTTTCCTGCACGGCGTGGGACTTCCATATGCATGGGTGACCAACTTTGTTGTTCGCAAGTGCGCGCATTTTACCGAGTATATGGTGCTCGGTATCTTGGCAACGCACGCCTTTGATTTTGAGGGCCGGCGCACCTTTGACGTGCTGCTGCCCACGGCGGTGTTCCTGCTGCTGATTCCCTCGATCGACGAGACGATTCAGTTCTTTGTGCCGGGACGCGCCGGCATGATCACCGATGTGATGATCGACTGCTGTGGTGCGGCAACGGGCGTTGTGCTCCGATATCTCTTACGGCCGCTGATGCGCGCCAAAAAAGCCGCCTAGGACGTATTGTTTGGTCCTAGGCGGCCTTTTTTATTTGAGGGCTTATATGAGGCGTGGTGGCGTCGTTCCGTAGGTCGGATTTGCCGGGCGCGCCACGCCCTGTGGGTGCGTCTGCTACTGAAGCGCCTGAGCGCCCAGGGCCAGGCAGCCCATAATGCCCTGTTTGCCCTCGAGGCTGTTGTTGACGATATAGCTATCAATGTCGGCCATCTCGGGCGTGACGATGTAGCCGTTGAGCATCTCGGCGCACTTCTTGCGCGCGAGCGGCACGATGGGGGTGTGGTCGGCCACGCCGCCACCGATGACGATCTTTTGCGGTGCGTAGCACAGGATGTAGGTCATGAGCGCCTGCGCCAGATAGCCGGCGAGCAGGTCCATGGCCTCCGGGTCATCGGCCATCTCTCCGGCGCTCTTGCCACCCCAGCGCTTTTTGACGCCGGGACCGGCGATGAGGCCCTCGAGGCAGTTGTCGTGGAAGGGGCAGCCGCTGTGCTCGCCGATGGTGTCGCGCGGGTCGCGCGTGACCAGGATGTGGCCGGCCTCGGGGTGCATTTAGTGCCGGGCCGTCCTTACCCGCGCGGTTTGATTTTATCACGCAGGAACTTGAGGTTCTCCAGTGCTGCGTTGAGCGTCTCGTCTCGCTTGGCAAAGTGGAAGCGGATGAGGTGGTTGACGGGCTCGCGGAAGAAGCTGGAGCCCGGAACGGAGCCCACGCCCACCTTGGAGGCCAGATCCTCGCAGAAGTCGAGGTCGCTGTCATAGCCAAACTCAGAGATGTCCATCATCACGTAGTACGCGCCCTGCGGCACGTTGTGCGTGAGGCCGATGCTGTCGAGTCCCTGACAGAATAGGTCGCGCTTGGCGGTGTAGAGGTCGAGGACCTCCTGGTAATAACTGTCGTCGAAATTGAGGGCAGTGACGACGGCTTCCTGCAGGGGCGCGGCGGCGCCGACGGTGAGGAAGTCGTGGACCTTTTTGATACGCTCGGTGATCTGGGCTGGGGCAATGGTGTAGCCCAGGCGCCAGCCGGTGATGGAGTACGTCTTAGACAGCGAGCTGCAGCTGATGGTTCGCTCGAACATGCCGGGCAGCGTGGCCATATAGACGTGCTCGTGGGGAGCGTAGACGATGTGCTCGTACACCTCGTCGGTGATGCAGTAGGCGTCGTACTTCTTGCACAGGTCGGCAATAAAAGTGAGCTCCTCGCGCGTAAAGACCTTGCCACAGGGGTTGGACGGGTTGCATAGGACGATCGCCTTGGGATCGTTGTCGCGGAAGGCCGCCTCGAGGACCTCACGGTCGAAGTCAAAGGTGGGCGGGTTGAGCGGCACATAGATGGGCTCGGCGCCCGAGAGAATGGTGTCAGCGCCGTAGTTCTCGTAGAACGGCGAGAAAATGACGACCTTGTCGCCGGGGTTCGTGACCGTCATCATGGCGGCCATCATGGCCTCGGTGGAGCCGCAGGTGACTACAATATTCTCGTTGGGGTTGATCGGCATGCCCATAAAGTGCTCCTGCTTGGCGGCAAGCGCCTCGCGCATGGCCTGAGAGCCCCAGGTGATGGAGTACTGGTGGTAGAGCGGCTTGGGATCGGTGGCGATGGTGCTGAGGCTATCGAGCAGCTGCGCCGGGGGATCAAAGTCGGGGAAGCCCTGTGACAGGTTGACGGCGCCATACTTGTTGGAGATGCGCGTCATGCGACGGATGACGGAATCGGTAAACGTTGCCGTGCGGTTGGAGAGTTCTTTCATGCCGGTCCTTTCGAGCATTTGCAGTGGGGCAAGTTTACTCCTATGAAACCGGTGGGAAATGCTCGAAATGGTCTCGAAAAACTCTTTTCAAAATTCTTGAAAATTGGGGCTTGCATCGCGTGGCGTTCCTTGCAATAATAGTCGAGCGCGAAGCGCACAGGACACGGTGGGTGTAGCTCAGTTGGCTAGAGCGACGGGTTGTGGTCCCGTAGGTCGAGGGTTCGAGTCCCTTTACCCACCCCAGTTCTTGCTTCGTGTTGATATCGGGTCGTTAGCTCAGTTGGTAGAGCAGGGGACTCTTAATCCCAAGGTCCAGGGTTCGACCCCCTGACGGCCCACCACACGATATCTCCTCTAAAGTCCGCTACGACGGACTTTAGCTTTGGGTCGTTAGCTCAGTTGGTAGAGCAGGGGACTCTTAATCCCAAGGTCCAGGGTT
>CAUAWV010000014.1 GCA_958433005.1 uncultured Collinsella sp.
CACACCATGAGGACACGTGCGCGCGCCCCAACACCCCAAAACCACAGCCTGTTCGCTTTACAACATGCAAACATGCGTTCGATAATAGGAGGCATGGAATATCGACAGACAGATGGCAAAACTCGGCGCGTGCACAAGCAGTATGTGGACGTCGTGGCTCGCATCCTCGCGGGCGGACAGGTCGTGCCGGTCACCGTCTGCTGGGTCGACGGTCGTTGCTTTACGATTGACGAGATTGTCTCGACCACTGGGTTTGGCCTGACGGTTCACGGCATTCGTACGGCAACCTATAAGGTGCGTTTTGGCGGGCACGCGACCGAGTTGTATCTGGAGGACCAGGCGCGCGAACGGCCGGACGGCTCGCAGGCCCACGTGATGCGTTGGTGGGTCTGGGCGTTTGACCGCACGCTCGAGGGCGAGCGCCGTAGGTAGGGACGCACGGCGTTCGGGTACAATGGTAGGAATCTTGTCATCTGCTGCGCCGTCATTCGCGGCGCTTTTTGAAAGGACGAAGCTATGAACGATATCCAGGGCTATCAGAACGGCCCCGTCGAGACCGGCGCAAGCCGCGCCAAGGAGATGTCGCCGCGCGCGTACAATCTCGCCATGTCTGCCCTGATCTTCTTGGGCTTTTGCGCCATGGGCGCCGGCGCCTACTTTACGAGCACCATGTCGTTTGCGCGCATGATGATGAGCGGCGCCGCCCTGCCGCTGGTTTTTGGCTCGTTTATCCTGACCATTGTCGGCATCGTCATGATGTCAGCTGCCGCCAGCAAGCAGTCCGTGGGCCTGTCCCTTGTGGGCTACGTAATCTTTGCGAGTACCTTTGGCCTGACCGCGTCGTTTGGCCTTGCCAACTACGACCTGCCCACCATCAACACTGCCTTTATCGCCACGGCCGCCATCACCTTTGTCTTTGGCGCCTTGGGCGTGACGTTCCCCAAGTTTTTCCAGCGCGTATATGGCATCGGTTTTGGCATTCTGCTCGCCACGATTCTGGTTGAGATCGTGCTGATGTTCATGGGCGTCTCGCAGACCATCACCGACCTGATCGTGATCGTGGTGTTCGCCGGCTTTATTGGTTACGACACCTATGTTGCCACGACGGTGCCACCCACGCTGCCCAATGCGGTGCTCATGGCGTCCAACCTGTTCGTGGACATTATCAACGTGTTCCTGCGCATCCTGAACATCCTCGGTCGTCGCGACTAGCGGCGAGTTGCAGCGGTGCTTGCCGCGTGCGTAAATCAATGCGAAAGGCGGTCCTTCGGGGCCGTCTTTTTTGTACGTGGCGGGGTATCATGGATGGGAAAAACCGAAAGCGGCAGCGACAGGAAAGGTGACCACTCATGGCAGATGTCGACAACAGGAACCGTAACCGCAGGCCCAACCGCGCGGGACAGCCCAACCCCAAGCGTGAGGCTCGCGCAAAGGCCGCCGAGCGCCACGTGGCGGCTGTGTCCGAGGCGTGTGCCAAGGATATCGAGCGCTCGCTTGCCGGCGTTCGCGAATTCGACGGTATGCCTGCCGGCTTTGTTGCGGCGATGAAGGCCAAGGTCCAAGCGGCTGCGGTTGCCGAGGAGCCGGTTGCCGAGGAGTCTGAGTCCGCCGAGGTCGAGGCCGCTGAGGTTGCGTCCGTCGAGACCGAGGTCACGGACGAGTCTGCGCCTGCCGAGGAACCCGCAGAGACCGAGTCCGCGCCTGCCGAGGAGCCCGCTCCGACCCTGCCCGAGGTCACCGTGCTTGATGCCTCCGCCACGCAGGCCATTCTGGACAACGGCCGTGGCTATGCGCAGTTTTGCGACATGGCAGTGCTCGCCTTTGCCTCGTTCACCAACCCGGGTGGCGGCTACATCCAGGGCTATCTGGGCCAGGAGGCTACGCTCTGCGCCGATTCGTATCTGTACAACGTGCTCGACAAGCAGCGCAAGTGGTATGGCGAGAACCGTCGCCGCAATATCAACTGCGAGCTCTACCGCAACCGTGCGCTGGTAGTGCCTGCGGTGCGTTTTGACCGCAACCACGTGCATGCGTATGCCGATGTGATCGTGGCCGCCGCGCCCAATGCCAAGCGCGCACGCCAGGAGTACCGCGTGAGCGACGATGCGCTGCTGGACGCGCTGCGCGACCGTATCCGCTTTGTGCTCGCCATCTGCGACGAGCTGGATCGCGAGAAGCTCGTACTGGGCGCTTGGGGCTGCGACAACAACGGTTTTGATGCCGAGGCCGTGGCCGAGATTTTCCGCAAGGAGCTCGCATCGGGCGACTTCAAGGTCAAGCAGGTCTTCTTTGCTGTGCCCTCTACGCGCTGGGATGAGGACTTCGCCAAGTTCGAGCATGTGTTGGCAAGCTTCCCCGAGCGCAACGAGGAGTCCTATGCCCAGGTTGCCGCCCGCGCTGCGGCCGCCCGTGCCGCCGAGCAGGCTCAGGCCGCTGCCGAGGACGATGAGGACGATGACGATTGGCGCAAGTACCTGTAAACGGTGCTCGTGATGCGATATACCGAGCCGACGGGAGAGGCTGCTCCTGTCGGCTTTTTATTGAGTGGGGAGCTTACGATGAAAAACGTTCTGTGCTTTGGTGACAGCAACACCTATGGTTACGATCCGGCGGGCATGCGCGACGGTACCGCGGTGCGCTATGCGCAGGATGTGCGCTGGTGTGGCGTGGTCCAACGTGACTTAGGCGAGGGCTGGCATGTAATTGAAGAAGGCCTCAACGGCCGCACGACGGTACGCGACGACATGTGTCATCTGGACACTAACCTCAACGGCATTCGCGCGCTCCCGATGCTGCTCGAGGCTCATAAGCCGCTGGACGCCATTGTGATCATGCTGGGCACCAACGACTGTAAGACGGTCTTTAACGTGACAGCTTCCGATATCGCCCGTGGCGCCATGGCGCTGATTCGCGCCGTCCGCGCGTTTCCGTGGACCGACGCTGCGCCTTGCCCGCGCATCCTGCTGATGGCTCCTATCAAGATCAAGCCGCAGATCGCCGATGTATATATGACCGATTTTGACGAGCGTTCCGTCGAGGCATCTGAACATTTTGGCGAGTACTATGCGCACGTGGCCGAGCAGTTTGGCTGCGACTTTTTGAATGCCGCCGAGTTTGCCGAGCCGGGCGATATCGACTATCTGCATATGATGCCCGAAAGCCACGAGAGCTTGGGACATGCCGTGGCAGCCAAGCTCCAAGAGATGCTCGGTGAGTAGCGCGACCCCAAGCCACCGCAAAGGGGACAGGCACCTTTGTGGTGGTTTTGCCCGGGTAAACGAACGGATTGGCTGCCATATGGGCATGGACGAGCTCATCGACCTCTTTGCCGAGGGCGATGAGCTCGTCTCCAATACCGCTTTTGAGGATTTGGATCTTGCCTACGACGTGGCGAACGGCGCGACCTTCGATGGCGTTGTGTTCCGATCTTGCGAGTTCGATAGCGTTGACTGGAGCGGCTCGACGTTTCGCGACGTGGTGTTTCGCGGTTGCCGCTTTATCCGCTGCAACATGGAAGGCTGCTGGCTCAGCCGCTGCGACTTCGTTGACTGCTCGGCACCGGGACTCAACTTGCTCAAGGCGCGCCTGTCGAGCGTGTCGTTTGGATCGTGCGATTTGAGCTATGCGAACCTTTCGGAGGGACGCATTGGCCCTATGACAGCATGCGATACACGTCTGAGAGAGGCTGCGTTTCAGGGTGCCAAGCTGGGTCAGATACGCCTGGATGGCTGTGACCTGACGCGTGTTGATGTGTTCAAGACGTCGCTTTCCGGCGTTGATGTGTCGCGCTGTACATTTGCAGCGCCCGTTGTTTCGGGCGATTACCATGAGTTGCGTGGCTTGACGGTCAATGCCGAGCAGGCGCTGGCACTCTCGGGTTTGTTGGGAATTCAACTCGCCGACGAATAGGCGCTCTGGTCCTTTGCTCGACCGCTATCTAAAATCAAACCGTCGCAACATTTAATGATTTTTCGCGTTTGCACGATTTTCATCGAATGTTGCGACGGTTTTTGGTGCAAAGTAGCCTGTCTCTTTTTGGCAGGTTACTGGCTATTTAGTACTGCCACAACTAACTGCGTGCCATCTACCTGCGGCTTTGCGGGGGAATATCCTAACTTATCCCAAGCGCGTCGAAGGCGGCGCGGACGACCTGCTCGGCGGTGGGGCGGATATAGTGCCGTCCCGACACGCCGGGAAGGGCGTGGCCCATCAGCATCTCGATGAGGTCCCACGGCAGACGAAGCTCGACCTCCGCTATCGTACGCCACGAGTTGCGCAGGTTCGACCACGGGATGTGCTCGATGCCGCGGGCGGCGCAGAGTTTCCGCCAGCGGTCGTTGCAGATGCTCCGGTTCATGGGCAGTCCGTCGCCCCGGTCGCTCAGCCACTCGCGGCCCTCGGCGGCCCGCGCCGCCGCTATCTCGACGAGGCGGTCGGCGGCCTGCGGCAAGATCACGACGGTGCGGGCGGACTTGGCGGTCTTGAGGGCGCCCACCGGCTCGGTGCCGGACTGCTGCATCTGGCGGCAGATGTCGGCGGAGGCGAGGACGGTGCCGCTGCGCTCCCAGTGCAACACCTCCTCGGTGCGGACGCCCAGCGACTCGCCCGAGCGGCAGGAGCCGAAGCACGCGAGGATGAACGCGGGCTCCAGGGGGTTGCCGCGCAGCACGTCGAGGACGCCCAGGGCCTCGTCGAGGGTGTAGACGCGCTTTGAGCGCTCGCGTGTCTTGCGGGTGGGCATGGTGTACCTGACGCTGGCGGCGAACGGGTCGAGCGGCAGGCGGATGAAGGTCGAGACGCAGGCGTAGACCTTGCGCAGGGTGAGCAGGGCGGTGTCGGCGGTGGCGGCGGGAAGTGTCAGCAGCCAGTCCTGCAGCTCGACGGCGCGCAGCTGGTCGACGGGCATTGCGCCCCAGCGGGGTCCGACGTAGTTCCTCCACGAGCGCAGCACGAGGTCGCGGGTGTTGGGGGCGAGGGTTGCCGCCTCGACCTGTGCGGCCATCTTGGGGACGAGCCACGTCTCGTAGGCCTTGGCTATGGTTGGCACGGGGGCGTCGTCGGCGTGCTCGACGTGGATGCGGTCCAGCTCCGCGCACGCCTCGCGGTAGGTGCCGTACACGGTCTTGGTCTTGCGCCTGCGGCCCTGCGGCGTGTTCTGCATCCAGCGCAGGACGTACTTCTTGCCGCGCCTCATCTCGGTCACGGAGCCCCAGACGCGGCGGCGCTGCTTCTTTGTCATATAATCAGATCCGTTCAGATCGCGGGCTTATTCTCCGTTTCGCCCGGTTCTGACTCCGGCCCCGTCTCACGTTCCAAAGTGCAGGGGCCGTCTCCTTAGTCTCGGGGCCGCGGCATCAGCCTGCGGTCCCGAGATTTTTCGCTTTCATGGGCATCACCTCCCTAGATGTAGACGCATGGAATCTCGCCCTCGACGGTCGATTTGAGCTTGAACGGGGCGGCCTTTTCTGTCTTAGTTCGGCCGCGGCCCCCAATCTCCACAACGTGTTCGGTTTACATTTCGCCGCGATGGGGCGACAATCTGATTAGCTCATCCACCGTGTGTGTGAAGGAGTCCTCTGGAGGCGCCCAAACAGCGCCTCCTGCTTTTAGAGCTAGCCCTTTGCTTACAGCTCAGGACGTGGCCAGCCTCGGAGCCGAAATCCGGGGCTTTTTCTTTAGGCGAGCGGGTGGAAAATGCCCCTCTCGCGCAACTTCTCGCTCGTCCGGTACTGTTCGGCGTCGGGCACGCTGTGGAACTCGACGGTCTTGTCGTAGTTCGCCTTGACGACCTCCTCGATCTCATCGAGCGACACACGGAAGAACTCCCTGCGCTGGTTGACTATGTTCACCTTCCTGTCCTCGAAGGCCCGGTGCAGCGCCGCTTCGAGCTTCGGGGCGTCATCGCAGAAGATGAGCGCGTGCACGTCGAAATTGAACGGGACGGACGCGTCTCCGAGCTCGCGGATGCGGTCCATCGGCTCAAGGCGCCTCGTCATCCCGATCTTGTAGACGCCCTCACCGAATGAGCCGATGTTGGAGATTACGTATACGAAGCCTGCCTTCTGGTTCGCCTCTCGGTAATCGACATCCGACACTGCCCTGTCCACGTCGTCGAGCTTCGCCTTGAGCTCCGCGGCCTTCTCCTCGAGATCGGCGCGCTCGTCGTCGCCGGCATCCTTCAGGCGTGCCGAGACGTCCTTGTACGCCTTGAGGTACTGGGAGCGCTCCTTCTCGAGCTTCTTGCGTTCGGCCGCTATCTCGCGCTCGAGCTTCCGGGCCTCGCGCTCCTGCTCGCGGGCCTCGCGCAGCGCCTCCTTCTCCTCCTCTTTCTCCTGTGCGAACTCGAAGGCCAGCTGGACCTCCTCCTGCTTGAGGAGGACGTATGCGGCGGGGATGGATATGCCGATGGTCTTGCCGTTGCGGTTGATGGCTGCGGCCGACTTCTCGATTCTCTCGAGCGAGCGCTCGACGTTGGTCGCCTTGACTTTGCGCACGATTTCGTCGCACTCGCCGTTGTACGCCATCATGAGCAGCTTCGAGATTTCGCGGACCATCGCCTTGCCCTTCGAGGCGCTGCCGTTGACCGTCCAGGACGTCTTGTCCGCGGCCTTGCTGAAGCTCTTGACGGCCTCCTTCTGTTTCCTGCGGCATCGGTCGAGGGCGTCCTTGTAGTGAGTCGAGTCGGCGAAGTCGAAGCGCGGGCGGTACAGGCCGAACTCCTCGACCAGCAGCTCGTCATCGAGGACGCGCGACTTGGACTCCTTTGCCTTGACGATGGCATCCAGTTTGCCGTTCTGCTGCTCCAGCTTCTCGAGCGAGGCCTTCTCCTCCTCGATTCTCTTCCTGAGGCCCTCGGCCTCGCGCCTGAGCCTATCCGCGTCCGCCATCTCCGGCGTGAGCATGGACTCGAGCTCCTCTACCCGCTGCTTGTACTCGGTCGCCTTGAACATGTCCCTGAAAGCCATCGGTTCGCCTTTCTGTCTCTAATACCTCTTGACCTCGCTGGCCTGGTGCCACTTGACGACGCCCCGGAAGCTCACGCTGGCGTTCTCCGGATCGTCGAACACTATGTCGGTGTAGCCGTCCTCGTAGCTGTCCGGCGACAGCACGAGGGTCGACGCCCCGCGGTAGTAGCTTCTAAGGATCATCTCGCCGTTGTACTCGGCCGCCACGGCGTCGCCGTTGCGCGGTTCGCACCTGGGGGAGAGCAGTGCGTTCTCGCCGTCGGCAAACCTGCGATTCATGCATGAGCCGCGCACGCGCATGAGGTAGGCGTCCGGGTCGTTGACGCGCTCGAGGACTGAGATCGGCACGTCAGCGACCTCGTCGGGACCGAATTCATCGGTGAACTCGCCTGCGTGCCCGGCGACGAGCACGGGCAGAGTCACGTACTGGGCGCCGTTGGGGCGCACGTGCTCCGGGGTCTCTCCCATTAGGTCGGCTGCGCTCGTTCCAAGAAGTTCGGCAAGCTGCCCTAACTTGGTTAGGCGAGGCTTTGCCCGACCGTTTTCCCATGCTCCGATGGCCGCTGCTGACACGTCGAGCTTTTCGGCGATGTCTAGCTGGGTCAATCCTGCTTTTATGCGTAGCGACCGAAGCTTCTCACCAAATTCCATAGTGCCTCCTAACTGGGTCGCTTTTATCCTAAGCAAAAATAATTTTGGTTTAAAGAAAAAAGTAATTGTGGTTCGACCCAAATTAGATTATGATTAGGTCAACGAAAGGAGGAACGGATGCAGAACCTTAAGGAGTTTCGAGAAGCGGGGGCCAAGCGATTCCAGAAAAAGGAAATCGCCGCAGCTTTGGGAGTTACCGAGCCGACACTTACAGCCATCGAGGATGCACAAGCGGACAAGCTTACGGCTACGATGGCTGACAAACTAGGTAAGCACTTCGGCATTGACGGCAATATTTTTTTGGGTATCGACCCTAAGTAAATTAGGGTGCAAACGAAACGGAGAGAACCATGAACGAGAACTACATCGACATCGAGCTGGGCGGCTGGAACATCCCCGAGGCCATCACGGTCGAGGCCGAGCCCGCCGAGGCCCGCGACTTTTCCGACTTCGAGCTCTAGGGGAGGGCGACATGGGAGACGTGAAGATGCGCCGCGAGAACATCAGGTACGAGGCGCGCGGGAAGTCCTTCGAGATCGAGTGCCCGAGCGGCTTCTCGGGCATCGAGGCCATCGTCTGCTGGTGCGACGCCGGTGGCGGCTGGCACCACGAGGCCTTCGAGTCGTTCCTCGACGCCCGAGGCCGTCTGGACGGGCTGCTGCGCGGCGAGGCGGTCATGGCCTACGTCCAGCGCACGGTCTGCATGAACACCGCCGACGCCATCGACCCCGGCGTCCAACCGGTTGAGGTCGGCCTCGCCGCGGGCGAGTGGGTCATGTATCAGTTGCAGAAGGGGCGTGAGTAGCGATGAAGAGGGTTCGTTACGACTTCGAGCTTGTCGACGGCTCCTACGTCGAGACCGACAAGAGTGCCGCATTCCGTATCTCGCAGACGTTCGGCTTCACCGACGAGCAGCACATCAAGATTTTGGAGAAGGGCACCGAGAAGCTGGGAAAGCTCGACGCGACCGAGTACTACATCGCCTCGCCCGTGACGTTCGCCCTGTACGGGCAAGTCTACTTCACGCTGGGCAACTCGCTCGTCTACATGCCCGGCCTGGAGGAAGTCTACCTGGGCGGCGATAGGCGATGAGCAAGTTCTGTCAGGCGGTTCGCCTCGTGGTCGCCATCGTCGTCGCCACGCCGCTCGTTCTGGTCGTCGCGGCGCTCGCGCTGGTCGAGTGCCTCTTGAGGATGGTTTCCGGGGCGTTGACAAGGCTCGGCATCTCAATCCTCAGAACTCTGTCCTAGCGGCGACAGGCCCCGCTCCCGGGGCGGCACCGTTGCCTCGCGGCTCTCCATAACCATCCGCGGGGACGTTCCCTACCGGTGCCGTGCCGGGGGCGAGGCCCCGGAAAGACAAAAAAGGAGCCGCCCAGTGTGGAAAGCGGGGACGGCTCCCTGACCTGAAAGGAGGTCACTCATGGATTCTAGCAGAGCCAAAACGTTCCAGCAGATGGCCGACGAGCTTGGCATCAGGCACAAGCTCATGTACACGCTGCGCGAGGCGTCGAGGGTGACGGGGGTGCCATACGACACGCTGCGCATCGAGTGCAAGGCGGGCCGCCTGCGCTCGCAGCTGCCCGAGGGGCGCAAGGTGGGGCGCATGGTGCGCCCGGAGTGGGTGGAGCAGTGGATCGAGGAGGGAACGCATGGCATCGAGGCTGCTTAGGTGCGCTGCGTACATCGCGCTCCTGTTCGCGGTGTACGCGCTCATGCCGTACGTCCTGCGGGCGATGCTGCTCGCGGCGGACGGCATCCGCGTCGTGCTCGGAATGGGGTCGATGCTGTGATCGGAAGGAACTTCGCGTTCACCGTCCCGTTCGTGGCCGGCAAGCTTCGCCACAGGCTCGACCGACGCCACGCGCGGATGTACACGCCCACCGAGACCATCCGCAACGAGGCCGCCATCCGCGACGCGGCGCTCAAGGCCATGCGGGAGGCGTACCCGGGTCTCAAGGGGATGCTGTTCCCGTTCAGGGTCCCCGTCGCGGTACGCATCGACGCGTACGGCCCGCTGCCGGAGTCGAGGCCGAAGAGCATCACGTCGGAGCCTTACACGTTCAAGCCGGACGCGGACAACATAGCCAAGCTGGTGCTGGACGGGATGAACGGGGCGGTCTGGGGTGACGACAACCAGGTGGTCGAGCTCCACGTCGTCAAGTGGCCCCGCCGGCGCGGCATCGAGCCGCACATGGACATACGGGTCTACCGCGGCTGGTTCGCAGGAACCAGGGAGAAGAAGAGAAACGGAGATTAAGCAATGGAGTACATGCACATAAAAGTCCAAGTCGATGGCGATGCGTTCGAGGTGCTTGACGAGTTTGCCACGAACTTAATCCTCGTCGCAGACGAGGATGGCGCCGAGATAGGGAAGAGGGGCCTGAAGCCAGCGTGCCTGCGCGGTATCGCCTACGGGCTTCTGCACAGCGTGAAGCTGCTGGGAGCCGATTCGCAGGACTCCGAGGTCTACGACTCCATTGTCGGCAGCGCCGGCCGCATGGAGCGCATCTACAAGCTGAACGGGCCGCGCGGCGTGTTCGCCGAGCTGGCGGGCGTGGACATCGAGAAGGTCGAGATCAATGACGAAGGGGTGACCATCAATGAGTAACGGGATCATCGAGTTCAAGGACGATGCGGGCATGCCCGTCAAGTTCACCTCGCAGGACATCCGCGAGCGCCTGTGCCCGAACGCGACCGAAAGCGAACTGGCGCTGTGCATCGAGCTGTGCAACCGCCAGCACCTGAACCCCTTCACCAAGGAGGTCTACCTGGTGAAGTACAGGGACGCCCCGGCGAGCATCATCACGAGCTATCAGGTGTTCAACCGCCGCGCCAACCGTCAGGAGAGCTACGGCGGCATCAAGAGCGGCGTCGTGGTGATGCGCGAGGGGCAGATCGTCAAGAAGCGCGGCAGCGCCGTCTACAAGCAGGTTGGCGAGCAGCTGCTCGGCGGCTGGGCCGAGGTGCAGTTCAAGGACGGCAAGGAGCCGGCCTACGTGGAGCTGGCGCTCACCGACTACAGCACAGGCAAGAGCAACTGGGCGAAGATGCCGGGCGTCATGATCGAGAAGTGCGCCAAGGCCGGCGCGTGGCGCCTGGCCTACCCCGACGAGTTCGGCGGGATGTACACGGGCGAGGAGATGGACCAGAAGGTCGAACGCGACATGCGCGCCGGCACTCAGGCCGTCGAGGCCGAGAGCGTCGAGCCCGTGGCCGACCTGCAGCCCGTGCGCGAGCTGTTCAAGCCGTTCATGGCGGCGACCGCGCTCGACAGCGCAGGGGCCATGGCTGCCATCTGCGCCGCCGTGGGCTGCTCGTCGGGCTCCATGCACGACATGACGCTCATGCAGGCGCGCCGCGCGGCCTCGTGGATGGAGGAGGAGATCGCGGCCCGCAAGGCGCAGCCCGAGCCCGCCGCACCCGAGCCGGAGCCCGTGCCCGTCTATGAGCCCGCGCCCGCCGAGTACGCGACCGACGACGACCTGCTGGGAGGCTTCTAATGGCAGACGAGGTTTTGGCAGTCGAGGCCGTGCCGCTCGAGGAGGACTTCGACACGCTGGTGGCGTCGCTCGCCATCGACGACACGCTCGAGGACAAGCTGGCGAAGCTCAAGAAGAACGTGGACGAGAAGCTGGCGGACTACGTGGACGTCAAGCACATCGAGAAGGACGAGGACTTCAAGGCGGCAAAGAAGTACCGCGCGGCGGTCAACGACGTGAAGAAGCCCATCGAGGCGCAGCGCAAGGCCGCGAAGAAGAAGTACAACGACCTGCTCAAGACGTTCGACAAGACCATCGGCGAGATCACGGCGCCCATCGACGCGCTCTCCGATGAGTACAAGGCCGAGATCGACCGATACGACGGCGAGTGCAGGGCCCGCCGCCTCGCCGCGCTCAAGGGCCACTACTACGACCTCGCGGGCGAGATGGGGCCGCTGGTGCCATACGAGCGCATCGCCGACGACAAGTGGCTCAACGCGAGCTTCGGCGAGGTCAAGGCCAAGAACATCATCGAGCGCCGCGTGGGCGAGCTGCTGCACCAGTTCAAGTTCGTCAACGGCCTCGACTACGCGGACGAGTCCGAGATGGCATGGGCCGTGGCGTGGTGGACGAGGACCCTGCCGGCGGACTCGGGCGAGGTGGCGGCTGCGGTCGCCGCGCACCGCGAGGAGGTCGCCAAGGCCGCCGCACTCGCGGCGACCTACGAGCAGGCGATGGCGCCCGCACCGGAGCCCGAGCCGGAACCCGAGCCACTGTCGCCCGACCCCGAGCCGCTGCCCGACGAGGAGCCTGAGCCGCCCTTGGGCGTGCCGAGGTGCGTGCGGGTGGTCCCGTCGCGCCCCGAGCCGGATGCGGCCGAGAATGCGGCCCCAGCACCGCAGAGGGGCTACCGCGTTGTCATCGAGTGCGCCACGGCGGACGAGCTGCGTCGCGTGAGGGCCGTCATGGTCGACAACGACATTCACGGATACGTCGAGAGGATGTAGGACATGGGAGAGAACAACCTGCCGCCGCTCCGAACGCCGGAGCAGCGCAAGGAGGCGATGGCGAAGGCCGTCCACACGCGCCGCGAGCGCGCCGCGTTCAAGGCCGCCTGCAAGGCGGGCAACATCCCGCCCGAGGCGGCCATCGAGGCGCCCATCGCGCAGAGGCTCAAGGTCGAGGAGTTCGCCCGCTCGTTCCCGGGCATCGGCACGGTCAAGGCGAAGGTGATCGTCAAGGCGCTTGACATCCCCGACGGTCGCCGCGTGAGCGGCCTGGGGTACATGCAGGGGCCGCGCCTTGTCGCGTTTATCAAGAACAACATGACCGCGAAGGAGGACGGGCAGTGAGCATCAACCGAGTAAACATCAGCGGCAACCTGACCCGCGACCCGGAGCTGCGCGCCACCGCCGGCGGGACGCAGGTCCTTTCCTTTGGCGTCGCCGTGAACGACCGCCGCCGCAACGCGCAGACGGGCGAGTGGGAGGACTACCCCAACTTCGTCGACTGCACCATGTTCGGCAACCGCGCCGAGGCCGTTGGCCGTTTCCTCGCCAAGGGGATGAAGGTCGCCATCGAGGGCAAGCTGCACTACAGCTCCTGGGAGAAGGACGGCCAGAAGCGCTCGAAGCTCGAGGTTATCGTCGACGAGATCGAGGTCATGGTGCGCCGCGAGGGGCAGACGCAGGCCCAGCCGCAGCAGAGCCTCGCGGACACGGTGCCCATGCAGCCCCGGGCGCAGGCCGCGCCGCAGTGGAATGCCCAGCAGGCCTACGCCGCGGTCCCGCAGTCCGAGTTCTACGACGAGGACGTGCCGTTCTGATGAGGCATGTACCCGACATCATCCGCGACCACTGGGAGGCGGCCCTGTTCGCCGCCTCCTTCTCCGCGGGTTTCCTGTTCTTCTCTTCGCTTCTATGGGGGTGGTTCTGATGGCCAAGGACTTCACGGTTTTCGCCGACTCGATAGCCGAGCTTTACGACGATTACGATCCGAACGACCCCGAGGACATGAGGGAGCGCATGATGCTCGCGGACGCGGTGCTCATGTACGGCCTCCACGGGATTGAGATCGAGTTGCCCAAGAACGTCAAGAGGGCCTTCAAGGGACTCAAGAACGCCATCGACAACTCCAAGGAAAGGCGAGAGCAGGCCAAGAAAGGCGGCAGGCCGCGTAAGGTCAAGGCAGAGCCGGAGCCTGAACCCAAGCCTGAGCAAAAACCCGAAACCGAGGTTTCCGAAAGCGAAAACCCAGGTTTTGAAAATGGGAAACCTAGGTTTTCAGAACCCGAAACCGAGGTTTCCGAAAACGAAAACCCTAACCTAGCCTGTCCTAACCTAGCCTGTCCTAGCCTAGCTTGTGTTGATGGTACGCGCGGCGGCGACGCAGACGGCTTCGCCCCGCCGACCCTCGAGGAGTGCCGAGCGTACTTCGCCGCCAACTGCATCAGCGGCGACCCCGACAAGTTCTGGGCGCACTACGAGTCGCAGGGCTGGATCCGTTCGAACGGGATGCCCGTGACCTCGCTCAAGGCCGCGGCGATGCTGTGGAACGGCAACCAGAAGCGCCGCGACGCCGAGGCACATGCCAGCGGCAAGCCGACCGATGCCGAGATTCAGGCCGCCACGTTCAAGCCGACGAGGACGCCCGAGCAGACGAGGGCGGAGCTCGAGCGCAGGTGGCGCGAGGAACACCCGGGTATCGACCCGGCGAAGGTGAAGGCCCCGAGGGGGACGACCGCCGACCCGGTGGCGCTCAAGGCGTACCAGGACGCGCGGCGTCTGCTGGATGCGAGGGCCGCATGCGAGAGGAGGGCGTCATGAGTTTGGACGACGAGAGGAGCGAGAACATGGGCAGAACGAAGGGGTCTGTGAGCATCTACGACGACGGGCCGCGCAGCGCCCGCTGCGAGACGTGCGGCTTTTGCGCCGTGAGCGAGGCGGTCATGACGGCGTCCGGCGAGGGCCGCAAGCGGTACACGTGCATGCGCTGCCCCGACTTCGTGCACACCACGCAGGGGCTCGCGAGGTGCAACTACTGGGAGGCGCGCGATGTGGGCCGATAGCTGGGACAAGCCGAGGCGCTTCACCTGCACGTGCAGGCAGTGCGGCAGGGAGTTCATGAGCGCGTTCAGGACGCAGGCGTACTGCTGCGGCTGGTGCGAGAACGTGGCGCGCAGGAACGAGAGCAAGCGGCCCGTGGACGTGTACCTCGGAACGAGGAGCGAGAGGGGCCGCGAGATCAACGCCATGCGCGCGGCGCTGGCGGAGGGGAGGTGCGTCTGATGCGGGACGGTTACAGGCTCGCGTTCGGCGCGTTCGACGAGCCGGATGCGCCCAAGGCGCAGGCGCTCAAGCCGCTCGAGGAGGCGGCCGAGGTGTTCGGCGCTTGGCAGCTCAACAGCGATACCTACGTGCTCAACGAGTGCATGGACGTGGTCCAGGCGGTCGTCAACCTGCTCGATGCCTTGGGGTTCACGCAGGATGACGTGGACATGGCCATCGAGCGATGCAACGAGAGGAACCGAGAGAGAGGACGTCTGTGATGGAGACTTTGGAGCAGATCAAGGCCGACGCGGTCGAGGTGTTCCATTTCGACCGCGAGTGCAGGCCGCAGGACAGGGCGCACGCCTACCTGGGGAAGTACCGCGTCAGGCGCGGCTACAACGACACGGCGATGCAGGTCGCGGTGACCGACATGATCGAGCGCGCCTACGAGGCGGGAAGGGCGGAGGTCGCCGACGCGAACCTCGTGCAGAACCTGCGCCGCCAGCTGACGAGCATCGAGGCGACCGTCGGGGATGCCATCGACCTGCTCGACGAGAGTGTAGGGGGGGCGGACTGCGATGAGTGACTCGAGGGTCGGCGGCTACCCGATGGGGGTGACCGATGCCGCCATCGAGCGCCACTTCGGCGGGGCCTGCGAGCCTCGGATGTGCGGGAACTGCAGGCACTTCTGCGGCAGCGACATCCACGTCGACTACGGCTACTGCCACCTTGAGTTTGAGCGCGCCTACGACGCGGAGGCGCCTGACCGCAAGGAAGGGTTCTGGCGCCTGGCGAAGTGGGCCGTGGCGTGGCTCATGGAGAACCTGCTGTACTGCGAGGACGAGTGCGGCGAGTGCCGCGACTATGAGGAGTTCGGGCTATGAGTATCGAATTGCCGAAAGATGCCGAGGGACGCGAGATTCCGCTTGATACCGAGGTGCTGTATGACAAGTGCGGAACAAAGGTAAGCGTGAAGGAGTTTCTCTCCAGAACGTCGGTTGAGAATCGGAGAACCGAATGGACGATTAAAGCCGCATACGAAGGCAACTTTTACTACAACAGCTTCAAGCCGAAGAACATGCACCTCACACGGCCCGACACTTGGAAGAGGCTGCTTGAGGACTTGAGCGAGGCAGGTGACGCGCGGTATTACGAGGCTTGCGCCTACTTCCACAGAGACAAAGACGAAGGTGGCTGTGTATCGTGCCCAGGTGGCGAGGACGGCTGCGCTCGAATTGCCATGCGCGACATCGCATCACGCATCCGCAAGCTGAGGGGTGAGGACTGATGAAGCGCCAAAAGACGGTAGAGGTCTACACGTGTGACTGCTGCGGAGCAGAGATCGACGACAAAGCAAATGCGAGCATCACCGTTCGATGCAATGGCGAGATCTATTACGAGTGGTGGGCCAAAGGCGATTATTGCGAACGCTGCGCAGACATGTTGATAAACGCGATCATCGACGCGATTCCAGTGCCAGAGCGTTATGAGGATAAGTTTCGCGATCATGATGCGTGTGTCGAGTGCGAGGTTGGTCTGATTAACGACCAGCGTGAGTTGGGAAGTGAGTGAATATGGGCGATTGTACTTACTGCGGCAAGCGAAGAATCAACTTCAACCAGGATGAAGACTACACGATGCGCATCGAGAACAATGACCGCGGAGATTGCGTCATTGTGACCGGCGAGTTGATGATTGACAGCATCCCGATCAGCTTCTGCCCGTTCTGCGGACGCGACCTTCACAAAGAAGGTGGACCAATGACGACACACCGACTCAAGGTCTTTGTCAAATACGCCGACGCAATCATGAACGGCACCAAGACGTTCGAGATCCGCAAGAACGACCGGGGTTACGAGGTCGGCGACAAGATCGTATTCGACGTTGTCACGAACGAAGGCTACGCCGTCGGGGCGGCGGCAAGGCATCCGCTCAACGGGGCGACCTACCGAATCGACTACATCCTCGACGACTTCGAGGGCCTCGCCCAAAAGTACGTTGCGCTGGCCATTTCTAAGGTGGACGAATGAGTGAGCTGGAGCTGCTTGAAGGGCTGAAGCCGTTCCCGTTCTGCGGTAGGCACAGCACCATAATCAGGAGCGAGCAGGTATCGGCCTCGGGTATGACGCTGTACGCCGTTCGGTGCTACCGGTGCGGCGCAGATGGCCCGAAGGTCTACTCGTACGGTGGAGAAGACCAGAACCTTGCGAAGGAGACGGCTGCGGTCTTTTGGAACGGGAGGGCAAGCGATGAGGGCGACGACCGATTACGTGCTCAATAGGAAGGCCATCCAACACTATCTGATTGACCACGATCTCACGCAAGGCGATTTCTCCAAGACGCTCGGCATCTCGACTTCATATTTCAGCGAGCTGTTGAACGGTCGTAAGAGCATTTCACTGAGCATTCTATTTTCCATTGCCGAAGAGACGGGCGTAGACATACACGAGCTCGTGATAGAGGTGGGCGAATGATTAGCGACGAGAAGCGCCGCGAGATAGCCGGAAACCTCCGCTACTGCGCCGAGATGTGCCACAGCACCGGTGTCCTAGACTCGGACGTTCTGAACGCGCTTGACATTCATTGTGGCGATACCGACGGCGTGTCTAGCGCATACGACGTCGAGAAGCTCGCCGACCTCATTGACCGCCCGACCTGCCACGACCTTGTCGAGCACAAGCAGGATCCGTTCATCCCGGGCAAGCGGATGGTCGACGGCTACTTCCACTGCTCCGACTGCGGATGGGACGGACAGATCTGGGAGCATATCGACTTCGGGGACATGCTTGCGTATGAAGCCGTCCATTGCCCGAAGTGCGGGGCGATAATCGAGCGCCGTGCGTGAGGTAGTCCCCGGCGCTTGGTATGGTAGCCGAAGCAAATCGAGCGCGAGGGGGTATGCGAATGGCGTGTAGGCCACCTGTAGGAGATGGGCCTTTTGGCCCATCTACAAAGTCAACACATCATCCTTTGGCGAGGGAGTGGGCGCTCCGCAAGGGGCGCTCCTCCTATGTGCTTTGGTCGGACGAGATGGTTCGCGCCATGCAGGCGCACCCGGAGCGGACGGCGGCGGAGATCGCGGCGGAGCTGAGGGTGACGCCGAGCGCCGTGAGGCACGCGCGGCAGCGCTACGGGCGTTTCCCGTCGAGGGCGGACGGTCTGTGCATCGTGTGCGACGCGCGGCCCGTGTTCGACACGTCGGCGCAGGCGAAGAAGTGGAGGCTGTGCAAGGGGTGCTATCTGGCGGAGCGGAAGAGACGGCTCGAGGAGGAGGCGGAGAGCAACCGCATCCGCCAGGCCGCGCACAGACGGCAGAAGCTGGACGGAGACGCCTGAGAGGCTGGCCGAGGCAATCGGAATCAAGCCGACCAAGATCGAGTAGCCGAAAGGCCCCGGGAAACCGGGGCCTTTTCTTTAAACGTTACCCCCTTTTTACGCTCGTGGGCAAACGCACGCGCTTGTCCACGTGCGTAAAAAGGTGGGAACGTTCATGTTCTCATGTGGCTATCTACCAGCGGAAACGTGATTTTGTGGCGGGAAAAGGGCGTGAAAAACTGACCAAGGATGGCATCGAGGATGCCGTCCGCCTGTGCCGTGCCGGACTGACCGACAAGGACATCGCCGCGTATCTCGGGGTCGCACGCGAGACATACAGCCGCTGGATCAACCACCCCAGAACAGACAATCAGCGTCAACTGTGTCACGTTCTAAAAAAGGCCGAGGTCGAGCGCAAGGCGACGCTCGTGGGCCGCATCATGGACGCGAGCGGCGACAGCTGGCAGGCGGCGGCGTGGCTTTTGGAGCGCAAGTACCCGCAGGAGTACGCCAAGGCGCAGCGCATCATGGACACCACCGACACGGCGGTGCTCAAGGCCGCCAAGGAGCTCGTGCAGTCCGTGCCGTCCTCAATCGGCGGGGACGAGTAGCCGATGCCGCTCACGAGGATGCAGGGCGAGTATCTCGCCAACTGCACGCACCGATACAACATAAAATGCGGGGCGACGGGCTCGGGCAAGAGCTACGTCGACATAGCCGTGACCATACCGCAGAGGCTTCTCGCCATGAGGGGCGAGGGGCTGGCGGTGATGATCGGCAACACCCGCTCGACGCTCGAGCGCAACATCCTCGAGCCGATGCGCTCGCTCTACAGCGAGGACGTCGTCAGCCAGATCGGGCGGGACAACACGGCTCGGATTTTCGGGCGCAAGGTCTACTGCCTCGGGGCTGATAAGAAGACGAGCGTATCCAAGATTCAGGGCGCCACGTTCGAGTGGGTCTACGGCGACGAGGTCGCCACGTGGAGCGAAGATGTGTTCCAGATGCTCAAGAGCCGCCTGCGCTGCGAGCACAGCCGCTTCGACGGCACCTGCAACCCCGACAGCCCCAACCACTGGTTCAAGCGGTTCCTCGACGGCGACAGCGACATCTACAGGCAGGACTACACGATCTGGGACGGTGCGCTGGCACCGGATGTCATCGAAGCACTCATCAAGGACTACGGCAGCGGCGTGTACTACGACCGCTACATTTTGGGCAAGTGGACGCTGGCCGAGGGCCTGGTCTACCCCGAGTGGGAGGGCGCCCTCGAGGGCCGATATGAGGGCGGCGCCGCCAAGTACGCGGTGTCTTGCGACTACGGCACGCAGAACGCCTTCGCGGCGCTGCTGTGGGCGTTTGACGGCAAGGTGTGGCACGTGGTGGACGAGTACCGCTACTCGGGCCGCGACACGGGGCGTCAGAAGACGGACGCCGACTACGTGGCCGACATGGCCGACTTCGTGCGCGGGCTGGGCAAGCCGCCCACGTTCATCATCGACCCGAGCGCCACGAGCTTCATCGCCGCGATGCGGCAGGCCGGGTTCAAGACCAAGAAGGGGCGCAACGACGTCGCGGACGGCATACGAGAGACGGGGGTGTGCCTGGGCAACGGCACGGTGCGCATCTCCGATGCCTGCGCGGGGCTGATAGGCGAGCTCGGCGGCTACTGCTGGGACGCCAAGGCGGATGGCGACAGGCCCGTCAAGGTCGAGGACCACAGCTGCGACGCGCTCCGTTACGGCGTGGCAACACTGCGCATGTACAAGCCTGCGAAACGGCAGGTAAACCCATTTTTTGAAGGGAGGTAGCGGCTTGTCTAAGGGGCCTTTGGTGACCGATGGCGACCTCAAGGCGGCGGCGTCGGCGACGGCGTTCGCGGCAGATGCCATCGAGCGGCACATGTCGAGCGAGATGTACCGCAACGCCGTCACCGCGAACGAGTACTACCGCCAGCACAACGTCACGATCAACCGTTTCGTGCAGAAGATCTACTCGTGCTCCGGTGCCGAGGCCGAGGACTTCACGGCCTCGAAGCTGAGGCTGGCGAGTAACCTGTTCAAGCGACTAAACGTCCAGCGCTGCACATACTCGCTCGGTAAGGGCGTGAGCTTCGTGGACGTCTCGGCGGGCGGCAAGGACACGACCAAGGAGGGGCTTGGCGACCGCTTCGACGACGACGTCATGGAGATGGGGCTCAAGGCGCTCATCCACGGTGTGTCATTCCCGTTTTGGAACCTCGACCACATCGACGTGTTCACCGCCGACGAGTTCTGCCCGGTGTGGGACGAGTATTCGGGGGCGCTATACGCCGGCGTGAGGTTCTGGCGGCTCGACTCCGACCACCCGTGGCACGCGACACTCTACGAGCAGGACGGCTACACGGAGATGGTGTCGGGCGGCAGCGGCTTCGACTTCGAGGTGGCCGAGGCCAAGCGCGCCTACAAGGTCACGTATCGGGAGATACCGGCGGACGGGATGAAGCTGGCCGTCGATGCGGAAAACTACTCCCGCCTGCCCATCGTGGCGGTCTGGGGCAGCGACGCGCACCAGAGCACGCTCGTCGGCATGCGCGAGAGCATCGACGCCTACGACCTCATCAAGAGCGGCCTGGTGAACGACACGCGCGACTGCGCGCAGATCTACTGGCTCATCAACGGAGCCGGCGGCATGGACGACAGGGACCTCGACCTGTGGCGGGCGAAGCTCAAGCTGACTCACGTGGCCGAGGTCGACGCCGAGCAGGGGCAGTCCGTGACGCCGTACACGCAGGAGGTGCCCGTCGAGGGCCGCAAGGAGACGCTGGCGCAGATCAAGGCCGACATCTACGAGGACTTCGGCGCGCTGGACGTCCACACCATCGCGGCGGGGGCGACCAACGACCATATCGACGCGGCATACCAGCCGATGGACGAGGAGGCCGCCGAGTTTGAGCGCCACATCCGCGAGGGTATCATGGACATCCTTGCGTTGCAGGGCATCGAGGACACGCCCGTGTTCACGCACACTCGCATCAGCAACACCAAGGAGCAGGTCGAGACCGTGTGCCTGGAGGCCGAGTATCTGGACGACGAGACGATCCTGCGAAAGCTGCCGAACATCACGCCCGACGAGAGGGCGAAGATTTTGGAGCGAAAGCAGCGGGAGCAGGAGGAGCGCATGGCAGCGCTGCCGCCCGCCCTGGCGGCGAACGCGAAGGGTGCCCAGGAGGGCGACGAGGACGACGAGGATGAGGAAGGTGATGAGTGATGGCGGCATTGCAGGTGCTTGACAGCGAGCTGTGGCAGTGGGACACCGGGCGCGAGGTCGAGGTTGTCGGCTGCGAGCAGGTGCATTTCGCCAAGTCGACCACGGGGACGTGCTACACGGTCGAGGTCGCCGGCAACAAGGCGAAGATTCCCGACGAGCTGCTCCAGGCGGCGGGTCGCGTGTACGCATGGGCCTACATCACGGACGAGGCATACGGCGGGCGCACGCGCATCGAGGCGCTCTGGGACGTAAAGAGGCGAGCCAAGCCCGCCGAGTACATCTACGAGCCGAGCGACCAGCGCACCATCAAGGACGCAGAGACGGCGCGAGACGAGGCCAAGGCCGCGCAGAAGGCGGCGGAGGCCGCACGCGACAGGGCCGTCGCCGCCGAGGTCAAAGGGACACGCGCCACGACGCTCGCCTCGGGCTCGGAGGCAACGGCGACGATGGAGAACAACGTGCTGGTCGTCGGCGTGCCGAAGGGCGACGCGCTGAGATACAGCGACCTCACCGCCGAGCAGATCGCGGAGCTCAAGAAGCCCGCAACGGACGCGGCGGCTGGCGTGAACAAGGTCAACAACGAGTTCAAGCAGCTCAAGGCTTCTGTCGAAACGGCTGAGAAAAAGCGCGCCGACGCCGAGACCGAGCGCGGGCAGACCGAGTCCGAGCGCAAGACCTCCGAGACGGAGCGCAAGGAGGCGGAGACGAGGCGCAAGACCGCCGAGCAGAAGCGCGAGCAGGATTCGACCAAGGCCCTCGCCGACGCGCAGGCGGCGCTCAAGGACGCCAAGACGGCAGCCCTGAACTACCAGTCGATTATCGACTCGGCGGCTGCCGTGACAGCGCTGGGACTCAAGAAGGTAAACGGCAAGATTTGCCAGATGCGAAAGGTAGGTGCCTAAATGGCCGATACGCAGGCAACCGAGCAGGCAACCGAGGGGTTCGAGTACGCGGACCCGCTGGCATCGGACAAGGCGGTGTGGGCGCTTGTCGGCGCGGTGAAGAATCTGGGCGACCAAAAGGCGCTCGAGCGCGACGCCTCGACGGGCCGCTACGCCAACGAGAGCGTCGCCGCGATGGTGGACAAGCACAAGACGGGGCTGGTGTACACGTTCCTCATCCCGGCGGGCAGCCCCACCGACATCCAGCCCGTGAGCGCCGCCGCGAAGCGCGTGGCCTCCACCGAGTTCGTGCCCGCGACGGCGACGAGCGCGGCTATCGACCCGTTCGACACCGAGGGCGGCCCGTGGTTCCACGTGTCCGCCAACGCCGGGGCCGATGCCGACGGCGTGCCGTGGGTCGAGGCCATCGACGGCGTGGACTACGGCTTCTCGCGCGTGGACAATGGCAAGGGCAACAACGTCTACGAGATCGCGCCGGTCGTGTGGCAGGCGGTCGAGGTGCTGACGAACGGCAACCTGCTCGTCTCGTGGTCTGATACGCGCTTCACGGGCTCGCAGCCGAACCCCAAGGCGTTGCTGCCGGACGGCACGCTGCGACCGTACATGCTGACGCCGACATACCCCATGAGCATCGACGCCGACGGGCGCCCGCGCTCCGTCTCGGGCGCGAAGGTCGCCAACCGCACGACGTCGCACGACTCGCTCGTCGACCTTTGCAAGACCGCGACCACGGGCTACTCGGGCATGAGCGTCTACGATCAGTGGTATATCAACTTCCACCAGTTGACCAAGACGCTCTGCAAGTCCTCCCAGGTGGACTTCCCGGGCTGCACGGACTTCAACATCCAGATCCACCCCGCGCTCTCCGAGACGGGCGTCACGCGCGTGGTCGTCACCGCCGAGCAGGCGGCGAAGATTCCCGTGGGCGCGTCGCTGATGTACGGCACCGACACGGGCACCACGTGCCCAGACCGAGGCGCCGCGGCGGCGTACGACGTGTTCGACGGTGCCGTTGTCGGTGGCAAGGAGACGCTCACAGACGGCAACGTGGCGCTTCTCATGGACGTCACCAAGGCGTTCGACACGACCGTGAACACATGGCTCCAGAGTGCGCCGTGGTGCACGGGCAACGCCGATGCCCTCGTTGGCGACGGCCAGGTGGCGAAGGACGGCAAGCATCCGTTCAAGGTCGGCGGCGTCGAGACGGGACTGGGCCTGTGGGAGTTCATGGGCGATACGCTCTTCGTCTCCGACGGCACGGGCTTCGGCATCGCGGTCAACCCCGACACACGCAATGAGAAGAAGAACGCCGTGGCGGACGGGGTGACCCCGACGGCGGCGTGCATGCCGACGTCGGATGGCTACATGCTCGACATCCAGTTCGTCAACGGCCTCATCTTGGGAAAGGGGCTCGGCGGCTCGGCGACGACCGGTGTCGGTGACTACTTCTACTTCGACACCTCCGGCGGTAAGGTCAAAGGCACAATCCGTCTGGTTCGGTTCCTCGGCGACCTGCGGTACGGCTCGGCGGCTGGTCTTCGTTACGCGAGCTCGTGGTACGGGTCTGGCTGGGCGTGCTGGGTCTTCGTCTCCCGGCTTTCTGCTACGGGCCGTAGCCGGGGGTGAATCAGGGCGTAGCCCTGAGAGGGGGCTGGCCCCCTCCTAACCCCAAACAGGGATTCACGGTGAGGGCGGCGCTGGTTTCTGGTTCAGTTCCTCGGCAACCTGAGGAACGGCTCGGCGGCTGGTCTTCGTTACGCGAACTCGAGGAACAGGTCTGGCTGGGCGTGCTGGGTCTTCGTCTCCCGGCAATCTGTCTATAAATCTCTACTCGCACCGTGTCTACCGCGCCCGCCGCTTTCTGGCGGGACGCGGCTCAGCCTGACTCCTTTGAGTGAAATTTGTCCGCAAGGCTCACGGGCTGGTAGCCGCAAGGCGAACGCTCGTATGACAGACAGAAAGAGCTTTGATCTATGAAAACCTACTGCAAGGGCCTCGAGCTCACGCGCAGAAGCGTCGTCGAGGCCCTGCACCGATGGAAGAAAAGCGACTCCGGCAAGGAGAACGGCTGGCGCGTCGCCGACGAATACGGCACCGAGACGGCGTTCGTCGACCGCATCTGGCTAGAGCTCTCGACCGAGACGCTGACGTTCGAGCCCATCCGAACCTATCTGAAACACGACCCGAACAGCGGCAAGCTGCGCGAGATAAGCGTCGAGAGCATCAAGCGGCAGGTGTGCAACTACCTGTGCGTCGGGGCGCTCGAGCCGCTCCTTGCCGCCAAGGTCGGCTTCTGGCAGGTGTCGAGTGGCGTCAAGGGCAAGGGCGCGGCGCTGGGGATGCGCAAGCTCAGGCGCGAGGTTCACCGCTTCGCCTACCACGTACACGTCGACATCCGCAACTGCTACGGCTCAATGCAGACGGCGGTGGTGGAGGGTCTGGTGGCGCGCTACGTCAAGAACAGCCAGGTCCTCTACCTGCTCCATTCGCTGCTGTCGACGATGAACGGCGTCCTTATCCTCGGCAGTTACCTGTCGCTTCGGTTGGCGGCGTTCGTGATCTCGTTCGCGTACCACGCGGTCGAGGAGGCGGCGAAGGAGCGGCGCGGCAAGCGCGTGAGGCTCGCGGGATGCCAGGTGTGGTACGCCGACGACGGCTATTTTCTCGGCAACTCAAAGCGCTCGCTCGGGAAGGCCGCGGCCATCGCCGCACGCGTTTTGGGGCGGCTAGGATTGTCGCTGAAGCCGTGGAAGGTGAGGCGCAACGGCGTCGAGCCCATCGACTTCGCGGGGTACCGCATCTGGTGCGCCCGGGGCCGTCGGGTCGACCTGCGAAAGAGGCTCTGGAAACGACTGCGACGCGCGTTCGCGCGCTACTGGCGCAGACGCACCGAGCGCTTGGCGAGGCGCGTGTGCTCTTACTGGGGCTGGCTGAAAACGGCCGTCATGGAGCACCAGATGAACGGTAAGCGGTGCATATTCAACGCGGCGAGGGCCGTGGGTTAGGAGGAAAAAAATGGTTGTGAAGTCGGAGCGAACGGGCGAGAGGCCCGAGACGGTCGAGATCGCGGGGACCGACGTCTGGTTGCGCCGCGGCATCGCCGAGGGCGAGCGCGAGGAGCAGGGCGGCGAGGGCGGTTCCGTCAAGGTGAAGGTGTTCACCTACGAGGAGCTGCACTTCACCGACCCGACTGGCGAGCTGACGGTCGAGGGCGCAAAGGCCGACTTTGACACCGTCTGGGCGGCACACGAGGCGGACGGCATGAGCATGGAGGAGCAGATCGCATCGCTCCAGCAGCAGGTCGCCGACTCGCAGGCGGCCCTTCTCGAGCTCGGCGACATCGTTGGAGGTGAGTAACTTGGCGAAAATCTACTACCGCGCCGTGAAAAGCGGCAAGCGCACGCTCGAGAGCGTTCCCGAGCGCTGGCGCGACGAGGTGCGCCAGATGCTAGAGGCGGACGGCGAGTAGGGAAGGGCCCCGGCTTCGGTCGGGGCCCTTTTCCGTTATGCGCGGGCGACCATGCGTGCCGACGATTGGAGGCGGCACATGGCGAAGGATAGCGCTCACGAGTTCTCAGACGCCGAGATTCGGGCGTTCGAGCGCGAGGTGGCGGGAGTGTACGGCGAGGCGAGCAAGACGGCCTACGCCAACCTCAAGCGCTATCTGGCGCAGTTCGAGGCTGACGACGAGAAGATGCGCGAGCGGCTCGAGGCCGGCGAGATCACCAAGGCGCAATACAGGTCTTGGCGAAGCGGGAAGATCGCAGCGGGCAGGCGCTACCGAATCGTCCTCAAGCAGTGCGCCGAGGCCATGACGCACGCGAACGTCGTCGCAGCCGCCGCCATCGAGGGCAGGCTGCCAGAGGTCTACGCCGAGAACTACAACTACGGCACGTGGCAGGTCGAGAGCGCCGTTGGCGTTGACACGGCCTACGCACTGCAGGACGCCTCGACCGTTCAGAGGCTGCTCACCGACCACGACAGCTACCTGCCCAAGCCGTCCGTCAACGTCGTCAAGGACGTGGCGTGGAACCGCCGGCTCATAGCCAACCAGATCACGCAGGGCGTGCTGCTCGGCGAGTCGATACCCAAGATTGCGAAGCGCATCCAGGACGTGGCGGGGTCCAACCGCGCGGCGGCGGTGCGCTTGGCGCGGACCTCGACGACGGCGGCGGAGAACGCCGGGCGCGTCGACAGCTACAAGAGGGCCAAGGGGCTCGGTATCAATGTGCAGCAGGAATGGGTGGCGACGCTTGACCTGCGCACGCGCTCGAGCCACAGGAAGATTGACCGCGAGAAGGTCGAGGTCGGCGAGAAGTTCAGCAACGGGTGCCGCTATCCCGGCGACCCGGAGGCGCCGTATGCCGAGACGTGCAACTGCCGCTGCACGCTGGTGGCGTGCTGTGACGGACTCGACGTGCTCGACGGCGAGCGTTTCAGCCGCCTGCCCGAGGGCATGACCTACGAGGAATGGAAGGCGGGCAAGCCCGCCGTCAACGGCACCAAGCCCGCGAACCGCACCATCTCCGAGTTCATGGAAATGCCCGGAACCAAGCGCAAGCTGGATGCGGCAGGCGTGTCCAAGACCGAGGCGCGAAAGCGGCTCTCGCGGCAGCTCGAGGACTACGGCATACCGTCGAGCGGCTTCAGGAAGATGTCGGCGGGCGACCAGCAGAAGGTGCTGGACTCGGCGCTCGGCACGGTCTACGAGGGCGGCGGGAAATCGAGGGCTAAGCCGGTAGAGCACTCAATGGAGTTCGCGGTGGATATGGGGAAGATCGCGAGCAGGGACTACAGGGCAAAGGTGTCTAAAGCCGTCGGCAAAGATGCCGCGGACGGCGTACATGCGAGCATAAGACGCATCCTCAGCCACCGAGGGGGCACGAACGGCGAGGACCTTTACGCCATCGACTTGTCAACGGGCAAGACAATCACGAGCTGCGTTAACTCGACCGTCGGCAGCACCGTGGTCCCTCCGGCGAAGTTCGGCAAGAAGGTCGAGGCGGCAATCGGGGACGGTCGGCGCGTAGTGCTGCTCCACAACCACCCGGCCTCTGGCATCCCGAGCGCGGCTGACCTTTTGGCGGTTGGCGGCAAGGGCTGCGAGATGGGGATAATCGCAGCTCACGATGGAAGTATCTATACGTTCGAGAAGGTTTCCGAGCCGGATGCGTCCTATAATGTCGATGAGGTGAAGTACCTTAGAATCCAAAGGCTTTACGGCGGCAACGAGGACAGGCTGTTTCGGGCGATTGAGGAGAGGTTCGGTTTCAAGATTGAGCATCATGAATGACATACTCAACGAGGCCGTTAGCTATCTCGACGGAAGAGACGACGTCGACGCTATAGGTCACGTTCTCGATTCCAAGCCTAAAGCCGTTCAGGAGCTATGGCTTGAAGAGGCCAAATACGACGACGAGAATCGCAGGGAGTACTACGAGCTGTTTGGCCCGGATAAGTTCGAGGATGCTCTTGAGGCCGATATAGTCGAGATATTCGAAAGCGAACTAAATAACTAGCCAACAGGCCCCACCACGGCGGGGCTTTTTTCATGCCGCGTGACCGTGCCGCGACACTGCCTGCAGAGAGATTGGGGCAGGCATGAAAGAGCTATTCACTTGTGCGAACTGCGGCGACTGCGCCGTAAAGCTGGGTTTCGGCTTCACGTTCCCGGATACCTACATCTGCACGCAGCGCGGCGACGAGGTCGAGCCCAACGACGGCTGCACGCTCGGGTGCGAGGGCGTGCCGGTGCAGGCCATCGAGGCCATCGAGGCGGACGTCAACGGCCGCGTTGGCTACGGCTGCGAGGTGCTCGACTGATGGCCTACGGGCTCGTCGGCGGCGTCGGCGACCACGGGCGGCACGGCACCCTCATCACCGAGGAGATCGTAAACGCCGCGAAGCTGGATACCGCCGAGTGCATCGAGATACGGCAGAACAACATCGAGCAGGTCGAGAAGGCCCTCCTGCGCGCCTACAAGACGGGCCTGGAGGAGATAGGCCTCGTCGCGGAGGGCTACGCCAAGGCGACGTGCCCGGTCGACACGGGCAGGTTGCGCAACTCCGTCACGCACCTACTCAAAGGCTACGACTGCTTCATCGGCACCAACGTCGAGTACGCGCCGTACGTCGAGGAGGGGACTTCCCGCATGAAGGGCAAGCACTTCCTGCGCAAGGCGGCGACGGGCCACGGGGACACGTACCGGGCGATTCTCGAGAAGCACCTGAGGGGCGGCGCGTAGGGCCGCGTTACTCCGCTTGGATACTCACCCTTGCCGCGAGGTATTGCGGCGCGGGCCCTGCCGAGGCAACAGGCTGGGACCCGCCCATTCCGAAGCAAGGGAGATTCTGTTGGCACTCACGCGAAAGATGCTCAAGGCAATGGGCATCGAGGACGAGAAGATCGACCAGATCATCGAGGAGCACGCCGAGAGCGTGGACGCGCTCAAGGCGCAGCGCGACGAGCTCAAGGAGGCCGCGGGCAAGGCGGACGGCTACAAGAAGGAGCTGGACGCGCTCAAGGCCAAGGGCGAGGGCGCGGGCGAGTACGAGGAAAAGTACAAGGCCAAGTGCAAGGAGCTCGACGACTACAAGGCCAAGGTCGATGGCGAGAAGGCCGCAGCCGAGAAGCGCAGCCTGTACCGAGAGCTGCTCAAGTCGGCGGGCGTCGACCCCAAGCGCATCGAGACCGTTCTCAAGGTCTCCGACCTCGAGAACGTGACCGTCAAGGACGGCGCTATCGAGGGCGCGGACAAGCTCACCGAGGGCATCAAGGCCGACTGGGCCGACTTCATCGCAACCACGACCGTCAAGGGCGCCGACGTGGCCCACGCCCCCAAGGGCGAGGGCGGCAAGGACATCAACGAAATGAGCACCGCCGAGTACATGAAGTACAAGGCGGAGCAGAGAGGCTAAGGGGATTCTATGTCGAACACCATCCTTACACCCAACATCATCGCCAACGAGGCGCTGGACGTGCTGCGCACCAACGCCGTCATGGCCAACCTCGTTCACCGCGACTACTCCTCCGAGTTCGTCGCCGGCGTGGGCGACACCATCACCGTCCGCAAGCCCGCCACCTTCGAGGCCAAGGAGTTCACCACCGAGGTCGAGGTGCAGGACGCCACGGAGGGCAAGGTTCCCGTCAAGATGGACAAGCTGCTCGACGTGACGTTCGCCGTCACGTCCAAGGAGCTGACGATGGGCATCGTCGACTTCTCCGCGCAGTTCCTCGTCCCCGCCATGCAGGCCTTCGCCGACAAGATCGACGGCTACCTGCTCGCGCTCGAGAAGGACGTCACGAACCGCGTCGACCACGCCAAGGGCGCCATCGCCGTGGCGGACATCATCGCCGCCCGCAAGTTCCTCGTGGACGCCAAGGCGCCCTCCACGGAGCGCCGCTTCGTCTACGGCTCCCAGGCCGAGGCCGACCTGCTCAACACCGAGGCGTTCACCAATGCCTCCGCCGTCGGCGACAACGGCACCGCCCTCAAGGAGGCATCGCTTGGCCGTAAGTACGGCCTCGACTTCTACTGCGACCAGAATGTGCAGAAGACCACGGCGGAGACGGCAAACTACACGCCGTCCATCGCGTTCCACAAGAACGCCTTCGCGCTCGTGACCCGCCAGCTCGAGATGCCGCTCGGCGCTCCCAAGGCGTTCTCCACCTCCTACGACGGCTTCGGCCTGCGCGTCGTGCAGGGCTACGACCAGAAGACCAAGACCGACACCGTCTCCATCGACATGCTCTGCGGCGTCAAGACCCTCAGCCCCGAGCTCGCCGCCGTCATCACCGATAAGCGATAGGCGCAGAGATGCTCGAGCAGGTGCTTCTGTCGCTGCGCAACTGGTTCGTCGCCGACAAGCGCACGGGGCGCGTCCGTATCGAGGACGGTAGCCTCGTGCCGCCCGCGGCCCTCGGCCTCAAGGAGGGCCAGTACGTCCGCATCACGGGCTCGACCTTCAACGACGGGCTGCACGCGTGGCCCTACGACGGACTCACGGACGAGGAGTTCGTCGGCACCGTCTGGGCGCTCGCCATCCCGCAGGCCGTGGTCGACCTCGCTGACGAGATCGCGGCGTGGCAGACCGAGCACGCCAAGGAGTTGGACAGCCCGTACGCATCCGAGAGCTTCGGCGGCTACAGCTACACGCGCGTCGGCGGCGACGGCTCGCCCATCACGTGGCGACAGCAGTTCAAGGCGCGTCTCGACCCTTGGAGAAAGCTGTGAGCCGCCTGTACGAGCGCATGGCGGTGGCGTGCGCGAGGCTCGTCGCAAAGACCGAGCCTGACGGCGAGGGCGGATTCAAGACCGTCCTCGCCGTAGGCGACGGCTTCACGGCGGCGATCGTGCGCGACAGCTCGACGGCCTCGCGCATCGCGGAGCACGACGGCGTGAGGAACGTCTACACCGTGACCACCGACGAGCCGCTGCGGTACGGCGATCTCTTCCAGCGTGCGTCCGACGGGCAGGTATTCCGCTGCACGTCGAACGCGGACGACGGGGCCGCGCCGCGCTGCGCGTCGTTTGGCTTCGGCCAGTGCAGCGCGGAGGAGTGGGAGGTGCCGGATGGCGACTAAGGCGGCGGCGCTGCAGGCGTGGCTCGAGGGCTTCGGCCTTCCCGTGTACCGCGACTCGGCGGTGCCGGGCGAGGCGAAGATGCCCTACATCACCTACGACCTGCCGACCGCGGCGTTCGGCACGCAGTGCAACTCCGAGGTGAACCTCTGGTACCGGACCTCGTCCGAGGCCGCGCCCAACGCCAAAGCCGAGGAGGTCGCCCGGGCGCTGGGGCTGTCGGGCGTGCTGCTGCCGTGCGACGGCGGCGGCATGTGGGTGATGCAGGGCGAGCCGTTCTGCAACGCCATGGCCGACGAGGACAACGCCGTGAAGCGCCGAATCATCAACCTGACCATTGAGTACATGACCAGCTACTAGGAGGTCATATGTCTAAGTTCACGCGCATCCCCGAGAACACGTTCAAGGAGATCGTCATCAACGCGGGCCTACTCGCCACGAATTTCAACCCCAAGACCGCCGAGGTCGCGGAGTCCGAGCTGATGGGCGCGACGAGCGGCGGAACCAGCTTCGCCGCCACGCCCAGCTTCATCGACTACGGCGAGGACATCGACAACTGCCCCGCCAACACGATGGAGCTGAAGCGCATCGACAGCATCGAGGCCAAGCTGAGCGGCACCTTCGTGACGCTGAACACCGCGCTCGGCAAGAAGCTCGCAGCCGCAGCCGACGAGACCGAGGGGAAGATCGTCCCGCGCTCCGCGCTCTCGGAGGCCGACTTCGCCGACATCTGGCTCATCGGCGACTACTCGGGCGAGAACGGCAACGGCTATATCGCCATCCGCCTCATCAACGCGCTCAACACGGGCGGTCTGCAGATCACGACGAAGAACAAGGCCAAGGGCCAGTTCGCGTTCGAGTTCACGGGCCACTACTCAATCAAGAACCCCGAGATCGTGCCCTACGAGCTGTATATCAAACAGGAGATTGGAGCCTAACCATGAAGCTGGAGAACCTTAACGCCGACGAGTTCCAGAACGCCATGTGCCTGCTGGCGGACGTGGCGGAGGACGTCATGAACGGCGAGCTCGGCGCAAAGGCCAAGGCGGCCTACGCCAAGTTCCGCGCTGATTCCGCCAAGGCGAAGGCCAAGGCGACCGCCAAGGCCAAGGGCGACCCCGAGGCCGCGAAGGCAGCCGCCACCGCCGAGGTCAACGGCCTCGCCGTGGACATGGTAGTGGGTCTTCTGCCCGACGTGCTGCGCCAGGGCGGCGAGATCAGCTACAAGCTGCTCGCCGCACTCGACGGCAAGACGCTCGAGGAGTACAAGGCCGACTTCACCGTCAAGAAGTGGGTGAACGACATCAAGGATGCCATCGACGGTATCGACGGCATCAAGGACATCCTGGCTCCTTTTTTTGGATAGCCGCCGAGGACCCATCTCACATATGGCTCTGTCTGGGCGAGTACGTCGGGCCACGGCGTGCTCGCCCTTTCTGTAGGTACATGGTCGCGCGGTGGCGCGAGCGGGACGAGCGGGAGGCGTTCCGCGTGTACCTGAGCGAGTCGGTGCGCCTCATGGCGCAGGGGAAGTGGCTCAAGGAGCCCTTCCTGAGCATCGTCAACGGCGGTGCGGGCGATGGGTCCGAGGCGGAGGACACGCGCGGCGGCGACGAGATCGCCGCAGACATCATCGAGCGGATGGGATTGAAGGTGGTCTAGGTGAACCTTCTCGACCTGATGATTAAGGTCGGCCTCAAGGACGAGGCCAGTGGCAAGGTCGAGGGCGTGGCCTCGAAGGTCGTGGGCACGCTCGGCAAGGCCGGCGCGACCGCCGCCAAGGCGATAGGCGTTGGCGTCGCCGCCGTGGGGGCGGGCGTCACCGCCATCACGGGCATGAGCATGAGCGCATACGCCGCATACGAGCAGAACGTCGGCGGCATCCAGAAGATTTTCGGCAACATGGGCAAGTCGCTCGACGAGTACGCCGCGCTTACGGGACAGACCGTCGAGCAGTGCTCCGGTAAGTGGGAGCAGCTCGAGCAGGCCCAGACGACGGTGCTGGCAAACGCCGACCGCGCCTACATAACGGCCGGCCTGAGCGCCAACCGGTACATGGAGCAGGTCACAGGCTTCTCGGCCTCGCTTGTCAAATCGCTCGGGGGCGACACGGTCAAGGCGGCCGAGTACGCCAACACGGCCATGGTCGACATGAGCGACAACGCAAACACCTTCGGCACGGCGATGGAGGACCTCCAGAACGCGTACCAAGGATTTGCCAAGCAGAACTACACGATGCTCGACAACCTCAAGCTGGGGTATGGCGGAACCAAGGAGGAGATGCAGCGCCTCGTCAAGGACGCGCACGCCGTCAACTCCGCCGTGGACGAGTCGAGTCTCTCATTCGACAATATCGTGCTCGCCATCCATACGATGCAGGAGCAGATGCAGATCGCCGGCACGACCTCGCGCGAGGCCGCGACGACCATCGAGGGCTCCTGCAACATGGCGAAGGCCGCCTGGGAGAACTGGGTGACGGAGCTCGGCAAGGACGACGCCGACATGGGCAAGCTCACCGAGGAGCTGTTACAGTCGGTCGAGACGGCGGCCTCGAACGTCATCCCGCGCGTGGCGACCATCGCCGGCACTGCGCTGTCGCAGCTACCGAGCCTTGTCACGTCGCTCGGCCCCGTGCTCGGTCAGGCGTTCGTCAGCATCTTCACGCAGGCACTCGACAGCGCGGCGGCAGCCGTGCCCGGGCCCATGGGCGACATCCTCTCCGCCGTGTCGGACGGCGTGGACGAGATCGGCGAGCGCTTCAAGGGCCTGCGCGAGATCTGGTCGGTTGGTGACAACCCGCTCGAGTCTTTGCACCTCGCCATGGTCTACGGCCTGACGCTGCTCGAGGGCGACCTTTCCACGCTGCAGGAGAACATCACCTCATCGCTGCCCGGCATCGCCGAGGGCTTCGCCGACGTGGGCGGCGAGGTCGTTCCCAAGCTCGCCGAGGGAATCGAGATGGGGCTGTCGTTCCTCTCCGAGACGGCGGCGTCGCTCATGACATCGCTCGGCGGCTACCTGTCCGAGAGCCTGCCATCCATCACGGAGAGCGGCCTGCAGATTCTCACCGGCCTCTCCGAGTCCATAGCCGAGAACGCGGGCGTTCTGGCAGAGGGCGCGGCGAACCTCATCGTCGGCTTGGCGCAGGGTATCGCCGACAGCCTGCCGACCATCATCGAGCAGGCCCCGGTCATCGTGCAGAACCTCGCCAGCGCGATCAACGACAACGCGCCGATACTGCTCGGTGCCGGCATCCAGGCAATCGTGACGCTGGCGCTTGGCATTGTGCAGGCGATACCGACGCTCATCGCCAACATCCCGGCCATCTTCTCGGCCTTCGTCTCGGCTTGGTCGGCGCTCGACTGGCTGAGCCTAGGCAGGAACGCCATTACGTTCCTGGGCAACGGCATCACCGGCATGGCCGGCTTCGTCAGCACGTGCGGCACCAACATCGTGTCCGCTATCCGCGGCGCAATCCAGAACCTGCCGTCCACCCTGGCGAGCATCGGCCGCAACGGAATCAGCAGCCTGGGCTCCGCCATCCGCGGCGCGGTCGGCTTCGTGATCTCGGCGGCCTCGAGTATCGGCAGTTCCATCATGGGCGCCCTGTCCTCCATCCCGGGCCGCGTGGCCTCCATCGGCTCGCAGATCGTGCAGGGCATCGCAAACGGAATCAGCGGCGCGGCAGGCGTGGTCGTGAGCAAGATTACCGGCGTGGTGGGCGGCGCCATCGAAGCGGCCAAGAACCTGTTGGGTATCCACTCGCCCTCGCGTGTGTTCCGCAAGATTTTCGGCTACGTCATGGAGGGCGCGGCCCTCGGCATTGACGACACGGCGGACGAGCCGGTGAAGTCCATGAGGTCGGCGGTGCGCAACGTCGAGAAGGCCGCCGTGTTCGGTGTGAGCGTTACCGGCGGCGCAGCATATGGATCGACCGCCTACGGCACCAGCGGCGTCGCGGGCGGCGGCAACGTTTACAACCTCTACCTCGACGGCGACCTGCTGGGCGTCGACGGGCGCGTGGCCTCCGCCTTCAGGAGCTTTGTCGCGGCGGTGGAGCAGAGCATGGCGATGGGGGTCGCGTAGCATGGCGCAGGGAAACTGGGTTCAAGGCGGCAGTGGCTATAGAAAGTACTGCTGGTGCGCGTACGTGGACGTTGCTGAGGTCGGGCGCACGGACACCACCGTGACCTACCGCGTCACGCACGGCTACGGCACGCGCTACGCCATCGACTGCTACGCAAACGGCAGCTCGTCGGCGGGCGGCTCGTGGAACGGCTCGGTCTACTCGACGAACAACTCCGGCTGGGTATGGGTGCAGTGCACGTCGCGCGACGTCGTACTCGCACGCGGCGACGGCGACGCCTACAGCCACACCTTCACGGGCCAGATTAACGTCACGGGCGGCTTCGGCAACGGAACGTCGAACGCCTCCAACACCGTCACGGTCCCGTGCCGCGCCTACCACACGCCGCACCCGCCGAAAAACATCAGGGCGGAGCGCCTGAGCGACACGAGCGCGAAGGTCAGCTGGGACACCGACTACACGGGCATGAACGGCGACTACCCCTGGTCGACCGTGACCGTCGGCGTGGTGAAGAACGGCCCGGGGAAGTTCACCGACGTCGGCACCGTCAGCTGGGATACCACGAGCCACACCTACAACGGCCTCGAGCCGGGCTGCATGTACATCTTCTCAGCCAAGGCGACGGGCCCCGGCGGCACGTCGGACTACGGCGTGAGCGCACCGGCGATCTACACCACGCCGACGGCGCTCGGCATGCTCGAGGCGGTCAAGGCGGAGGCGGCGAAGGTCGTGCTCAAGGGGCACGACGCACCGGCCTTCGTCGACAGCTGGGAGTTCCAGCTCACGACCGACGGCGGAAAGACGTGGGTCGATGCGGACGTGAACGCCTCATGGGAGGACGAGGAGGCCCCGGCGGGAACGGTGCGCTACCGTGTCCGCGCCATCAAGAGCGGCCTCAAGGGCCCGTGGACCGAGTCAAACGAGGTTACGACCATATGCCCGCCGCTCGCACCGTCCATCAGAGGCGTCAGGGCGGCTTACGCCACGGGTTCGACCGCGACGCTCGAATGGGTGCCCAACCATCCGGACGGATCGGCGCAGGCCTCGGCTGAGGTGCAGATCACGACGCCGACGGGTCCCACCACCACGACGGTCGATGGCCCGGGCGCGAGCCTGAAGCTGCCGACCGGCACCAAGGGCCTCTACACCGTGCGCGTGCGCACCAAGGGACTCGACGAGGACTGGGGCGCATGGTCGAGCGCGGCGGCCTATACCGTGGCGGACGCGCCCCAGGCATTCTTCACCGACCCGGCTGCGGACGGGGCGACCCTGCGCGCGGTGCCGCATACCTTCACGTGGAAGGTGGCCGACGAGACGGGCGTCAGCCGACAGTACCTGTCTTTGTGCGACATCAGGGGCAATCTCCTGTGGAGCGGGACTGTGGACAAGGACGCGCGCTCCTTTGGCCTCGGCTACGCGCAGCACGCCTTCGTCAACTTCACGCCGTACAGGGTCATGCTCACGGTCACGGCCGGATCGTCGCTATCGGTCACCGTCTCGAGAACTTTCCGGACCGACTGGGCACCGCCAGCCAAACCGTCGCTCAACATCTTCGTCGACGAGAGGTTGGGATGCCAGCTGTCGGTATTCCCAGGCAAGGCCGACAGTGACGACACGCCCGAGACGTCCCACTTCACCGTGTCGCGCGTCCTGCCCGACGGCTCGACCCTGCAGCTCGGCTCGCACCTTGCGGCGGGCGAGGGCGCGAGCGACCCGCTGCCTCCGCTCAACAGCGAGTTCGAGTACGTCGCGGTTGCCTACGCCGCGATGGGCGTGAGCACGGCGACGAGGGTCAAAACGACCGTGGCGAGCCGCGAGGTGGCTCTCAACTGGGGAGCCGGCGCTGAGAGGTCGTGGCTCGGGCGCTATCTCAAGAAGGGCTCGAGCCGCAAGGTGACGCACGGATACAAGATGCTGCACTTCGCCGACGGCGGGAAAGGGCTGCCCGTCTCGTACGGCATCAACGAGAGGGACGTCAAGGACAGCATGGACTTCCTGCTGCTCGACGAGGAGGACTACAAGTCATTCCTCGAGGTCATGAACATGGCGGGGCGCTTCTGGGTGCGCGATCTCTACGGCGAGCGGTTCCGCGCCCGCCTCAACTGTAGCGTGAGGCGTTCCGACGGCGCGTGGGTGGCTTCGTGCGATCCGACGTGGGAGACGTGGGAGGAGCCCGCCAATGGCTGATAGCTGGATAAGGCCGTTCGACGCCTCCTACGACTTCGTGCGCGTATCACGTGAGACGGGGCTCGAGCTCGACTTCGTGCGCGACATCGAGAACGGAGGCTCAATCGAGCGCAACGCAAACACGGCGCTCTACGAGACTGCATCCCTGGACTTCGCCGACAAGTTCGACGTCGGCAACGACTTCCTGCGTGTGTACCTCAACGCCACCTTCACGGACGGCAGTAAGAGGCGCGAGTGCCTCGGAACATTCATGCCGCAGGTGGACTCGGTGGACATCGACGGCGCCTACCGCGAGGGCCAGATCAACGCGTACGGCCTCCTGAAGCGACTGAAAGACGACGACTTCGACGGGCCGTACGTGATCGTTGCGGGCAGCAATCTGGTTGATGAGGCCGTCAAGATAGCCGAATCGGTCGGCCTCACCGTCTACGCCGACCCCAGCAGCCTCCTTCTGGGCAGCACCTTGGTTTTCGGCGTGGGCAGGGACAACGACGCCAAGAACAAGCTGGACGCGGTGAACCTGCTCCTCAAGGCGGCCGGGTTCCGCTCGCCGGCGACCGACCGGATGGGCAACGTGCTCTACAGGCGCTACGTCGAGCCCGCCGACATGCCCATCTCGGCTGAGTTCACCGAGGGCAGGGACGCGCGCTTCATGCCGGACATGACCGAATCGACCAACCGCGCCGAGGTCTGCAACGTCGTGCACGTGGACTTCAGCACGCAAGACGCATCGGTGCGCGGCACGGCGGTGGACGACTCGCCTGACTCCGACCTCTCGACCGTCTCGGTCGGGCGCCGCATCGTCAAGAGCTACAGCTACGACAGCCTGCCGGGCGTGGATACCGAGGACGCCAACCTTGTCGAGGGCGCCGCCAACGCCCTCATCGGCACCGGCAAGAAGTCGGACAAGAGCTTCAGGCAGAGCGATTCGCACGGCAACATCCAGACCGTCTACGTCCCCGACTCGCCGCAGGTGGGCGTTCTCTTCGGCATCAAGGTCGTCTCGAGTGGCGGGCGCGTCGGCTTCTGCCAGGACGAGGGGCCGAGCGTCAAGAAGGATACGGACTACACGCAGAGCGTGTGGGTCAAGGGCACCAAGGGCGCGACGGGCATCATACAGTCCTTCTGGGATCAGGAGAGGGCGCTTGGCCCGGCGACCAAGGGGTTCACCATGACTGGCGAGTGGCAGAAGGTCAGCTACACCTACCACGCCACGGAGAACCACAGCAAGGTCAGCTGGGGCTACTGCCACATCGACGGCGGCGAGGCCATCTTCGTCGCCGACAAGGTCGAGGAGGGAGGCAACGCCACGCCTTGGCCCCAGGACGCCATGCAGGCGGCGGCGGACCGCAAGGCGGCTGAGCTGCTCGCCACCGAGCGCGCCGTGACGCGCACGGACGAGTTCAGGAGCGTCTACAAGCCCGTCGAGCCGTGCATGGCGGTGGCGATGAACTACAGGACCGGCGGGGTTGTCGGCAAGCTGGCAATCCAGAAGCAGACGCTGACGCTTGACGCCGGCTGCGTCATAAAGCACACGGCGAGGAGGTACGAGCGATGAGCGATTCGACGGCCGAGATCAAGGGCGCGGCGGCGCGGCTGGCGGCGGCGATGCCATCGGGCGGCAAGCGGCTGACGATGGAGTTCGGCACGGTCGTGGGCGTCCACGACACGGCGCTCGACGTGATGCTGCACGGCGCGGTGGTGACGGTCCCGATGGTGCGCTCCTGCACGGGGTGCATCATCACCGACCGCGCCGTGATCCTGTCGCAGGGCCCGCTGGCCGTGTGCGTCGGCACGATGGCGGCGGTGTAGGCCGGCGTTACGGGGGCCCGAACCTGCAGTGTGGCGGGGAGTGGGCCCCGCCGCACTGCAGAACGGAAGGGAGGCCGGATGGAGGTACTCAAGCTCTTCGCGCCGTACGGGCCGGGGTGGCTCGGCGGCGCGGCGCTTGCGCTCATTGCCTTTTATTTTGGGCGGCAATTTTTGGCCGAGTACAAGGCCCAGAACGAGCGCAAGGCGAACCTCGACCTGAAGCGCGAGGAGCGAAAGCAGGCCGAGGTGGACGAGCGCGCGCAGCGAGACCGGGAACGCTCGCAGATGGAGGGGCGCATCGCGGCGCAGATGGAGCGCAGCAACACCTTGATTGAGGGGATGAAGACCCTCATGGAGTCGGTCGTCGCGTCAAATGACGTGTTGCACGCCGATCTGGTCCACAGCCAGGCGCGCAGCCAGGGGATGGCCGAGAAGGTCGACCACATCTACGACCGCGTCGACCTCATGTACAACAAGGAGACAAGCAGATAGGAGCAATCAAATGACTGAGATTCAGGCCGGCCTCACCGTCGCCACGGTGCTCGTGGTGCCGTACATCGTGCAGGCCATCAAGACTAAGGCCATGACGGGCAGCGTCGCCCGCTGGACGGCCATCGCCGTCTCGGCGGGGTGCGGCGCCCTCACGGCCATGGCGGGAGGCGTGCCCACCGACCCCTCGGCGTGGGTGACGTCCATCTTCGCGTGTGTCGGCGGCGTGCAGGTGGCCTATGCCGCCTTCAAATCCGTCGGTATCACGGACAAATGGCTCGACGCGCTGCTCGTGCTCGGCGACATTAAGGAGGACTAACATGGCAGATTTCGCGAACGTCCAACCGGACGAGTACAAGCTCCTCGGCTGCAACTTCTCGGCGGGACGACCCTTCGGCATCAAGGGCGTCACGATCCACCATATGGCGGGTGACCTCAATGCGGCCCAGTGCAACAGCATCTGGGCCGCCAACGGCTGCTCTGCCCACTACTCGGTCGACCGCAACGGCTACATCGTGCAGCACGTCAACGACACCGACCGCGCCTACGCTTGCGGCGACGGCATCGGCACGGGCGGCGGCAACGACACCACGATCTCCATCGAGCACGCCAACAGCGCGCGCGGCCCGTGGACGGTTCACGAGGCCGCTATCGAGAGCGGTGCGCACCTCGTGGCGGCGCTGTGCCTGTACTACGGGCTGGGCCGCCCGGCATGGATGGTGAACGTGTTCCCGCACAAGCACTGGTCGTCCACGGCCTGCCCCGGCGAGCTGGCCGGCTCGCAGCGCGACCACTACATGCAGCGCGCCGTCGAGTGGTACGACGCGATGGTCGGCGGCACGCAGCCGTCCGCGCCGACTGTGCAGCCCGCGGCGACCCCTGCTGCGCCTTCGGAGTCGCAGGGCGCGCCGGGCGGTTTCCCTCGCTCCACTGGCGCCCGTGTTCCCGTACACTACTCGCTGCACCTCAAGGGTGGCGGCTGGCTGGACGAGGTGACTGACTTCGGTGCCGGCGACGACGGCTTCGCGGGCTACCCGTGCCGACAGCATGACCTCCTTTGCGCCCGAGTTGATCGCGGTGCGCTCAAGTATCAGGTTCACACCGTCGAGGACGGCTGGCTCGACTGGGTCGCCAAGGGCGACCGCAACGACACCGTAAACGGCTGCGCCGGTATCGCCGGCCATACCATCGACGGCGTACGCATGTACTACGTGACGCCGAGCGGCGAGGAGTACAAGCAGGCGTGGTACCGCTCCCAGACCACTGCGCGCGCCGGATGGCTGAACACCGTGTGCGACGACGGCTCTACCTATAGCGGCGACGACTACGCCGGTATCTACGGCGAGCCGCTCGACCGTCTGCAGGTCTGCGTCACCGACGGGGTGCCGTGGTAATGGCTTTCGTCATGGGCGCGGCGCTCGGCGCGATTTTGGGCAGTTTCGTCACGGTTGTCGCGCTCGCCCTGATCTGGGGCGGGAGCGACCGCGGGCGATAACATCAAAAGGGGCCGTGGCGGTTCGTCGCCACGGCCCCTTTCTCATATCCCTCGAATATCCCAAGTGGGCGCAAAACCCCAAGTACGGTCAGCGTGTTGCGGTGCCGTCAGCGAGTTTTGCCTGATGGTCAGCATCAATAGCGAGCTGCGGCAAACTGTCTCAGTACTGCCACATGTGGTTGACGGGGCCAGAGCCTTTGCCCATGTCAAAGCCGGCGGCGAGAGCGCCCGTTAGGTAGGCCTTGCCGGCGTTGACGGCATCGGCAAGATCCATGCCCTGGGCCAGCGCGCAGGCGATGGCGGACGAAAGCGTGCAGCCGGTGCCGTGTGTGTTGTCGGTCTCGATGCGCTTGTGGCGGAACCACGTGGTGAGCGGATCGCCCAGATGGTTGCCCTCGTCATCGAGTGGCGCGGGTTCGGCCAATACATCGTTGGCCTCGTTGACAAGATGCCCACCCTTAACGAGGGATGCGCAACCAAAGCGGCGGGTGAGGAGCATGGCAGCATTTTGCTGTGTGCGCTCGGAGTCGACCTCGTAGTCAAGCAGGGCCATGGCCTCGGGAATATTGGGCGTGATGACGGTTGCTAGTGGGAACAGGCGGCGGGTGAGCGCCTCGGCGGCATCTTCGGCAATCAGCCGTGCGCCCGAGGTGGCTACCATGACGGGGTCGACGACCACGTTTGTCGCGTTCCAAGCGCTTAGGCGGTCGGCGATAACCTCGATAATCTCGGCAGAGGAAACCATGCCGATCTTGACGGCGCTGGGGCGGATATCGTCAAATACGGCGTCGATCTGCGCAGCGACGATATCAGGGGAGATATTCTGCACGGCGGTGACACCGAGCGTGTTTTGTGCGGTGATGGCGGTGATGGCCGTCTCGGCATACAGGCGGTGCGCCGTGATGGTCTTGATGTCGGCCTGAATGCCGGCGCCACCGCTGGAATCGGATCCTGCGATGGATAGAACGGCAGGTACCTTGCTGCGATCCATGTTTGCTCCCTTGTTCGGTCGGAATCAAATGGGTCTTTAAGCCAGCATTATAAAGATGCCCGGGCCGACTCTATGTCGAACCCGGGCGGGCGATGCAATCTTTACGCAAATGCAAGCAAATGTTCACACGTCAACAATTGACGAACACCATGTTACCGATTGCGGCTCCGGTGACGAGTTAGTCCTCCATGCCGAGATCGATCGTCGTACCCTCGAACACCTTGTTGACGGTGCGGACGGCGCACATCTTGCCACACATGGTGCAGGTGCCCTCGGTGGCGGCGGGGGACTCCTCGTAGCGCTTCTTACCGGTGACCGGGTCGAGAGCACACTCCCACATGGCATCCCAGTCGAGCTTGCGGCGTGCCTGGCCCATCTTGTCGTCCATGTCGCGGGCGTGCGGCACCTTTTTGGCGATATCGGCGGCGTGTGCGGCGATCTTGGTGGCCATGAGGCCGTCGAGCACATCCTGGGCGTTAGGCAGGCATAGGTGCTCGGCCGGTGTCACGTAGCACAGGAAGTCGGCACCGGAGCTGGCGGAGATAGCGCCGCCGATGGCAGCGGTGATGTGGTCGTAGCCCACGCCGATATCGGTCACCAGCGGCCCGAGCACATAGAACGGGGCGTTGTGGCACAGGCGCTTCTGTAGCTTCATGTTGGCGGCGATCTCGTCGAGCGCCATGTGACCCGGGCCCTCGACCATGACCTGGACGCCGGCAGCCCAAGCGCGCTTGCACAGCTTGCCCAGCTCGATCATCTCGGCAGTCTCGGTGGCGTCGTTGGAGTCGTAGAGGCAGCCCGGGCGGCAGGAGTCGCCGAGCGAAATCGTCACGTCGTACTCGTGGCAGATCTCGAGCAGCTCGTCAAAGTACTCGTAGAAGGGGTTTTCGTTGCCGGTGACCTCCATCCAGCCAAACAGCAGCGAGCCGCCGCGGCTCACGATGTTCATGAGGCGGCCGGTCTCCTTAAAGGTCTTGGTGACCGACTTGTTGATGCCGCAGTGGATGGTCATAAAGTCCACGCCGTCCTCGGCGTGCGCGCGCACGACCTCGAACAGGTCATCCTTGGTAAGCTTGACCAGCGGCTTTTCCATGTAGCCGATGGCGTCGTACATGGGGACGGTGCCCACCATGAGCGGCGTCTCGTCGATGAGCTGCTGGCGGAACTGGCGCGTCTTGCCCGAGTTGGAAAGGTCCATGATGGCGTCGGCGCCAAAGTCCTCGGCGATCTTGACCTTCTTCCATTCCTCGGCGGCATCGGCTTTATCGCCCGAGATGCCCAGGTTGACGTTGACCTTAGTAGACAGGCCCTCGCCGACACCAAAGGCGCGCATGCCCTTTTTGATGTGCACGATGTTGGCGGGAATGGCGATGCGGCCGTCGGCCACGCGCTCGCGGATGTACTCGGGCTCGCGATGTTCGCGCTCGGCGACCTCTTTCATCTGCGGCGTGATCTGCCCGGCGCGGGCGAAGTCGATTTGCGTGACGAGCTTGGGCCCGGTCTGTGTGCTCATTGGCACGGCTCCCTTCGTTGGCATTACCCATATCAGGTTTGCGGGTCAGGGCGGGCGCGCCCAGTCTCAGCCTGCCGTCTTGTCCTGCAAGCTCCCCGTTTATGTGGTGGGCTCAAGTATAGCTCGAATGGGTACGATTGACGCGATGAGCATGCCCGCGGGGAGGCGAAGATGGAAGACAAGCATTTATATCGAGAGACGCAGTGGGATGTATCGGCCGAGGAGAGCCATGCCCATCATGGGCTGGTCGCAATTGGCTTTGCGGTTCTTGCCGTGATGCTAATTGCCTGCTGCATCTGGACGTTTGGCGGGCGTGGGGGAGCTACCTGGACGTTTGAGGCCGACGATAGCCTGCCGATCATGACGGTGAAAGTTGCCGGCGGCAATACCGTTGCCGCTCCGGGCGACTATTGGTATCCGCGCGACGAGTTTGTGCAACTGCAGCTGAGCGGCGGGTCTATTCCGGGCGAACAAATCGAACGCGTGACGTTTGATGCGACGATCAAAACGCTGACGGTAAAGCTCAAAGATCAAGGCGACGTCCCCACGACCATGGATATCGCCCTGACGGAGTGGCGTCTGGAGCCTCCGTCGGGTGTTGCGGTGTCCGAGGTAGAGCACGTAAAGATTACGTACCAAGATGGCTCGACGAGCGAGATTGCCAAAGCCGACGGCTTGGCGGAGTAACGGGGGGGTTGGAAACGGCGGGCCTATTGTGCCTGCGCGTTCATGAAAACCAGAGTGTTTTCGTCTGAAAGCTCGGGGATGTGACGATAGCCGATGTTGAATGCGGTAAGCCCGCTTGCATCCTCGAGCTTGCTTTCAGCCATCCACCGCACCATGGAGCCGCGCGCCTTTTTGCTGGCGGTCGACCGTTGGATGGGCTTCCCGTTGCGGATACCCTCGCCAAAGAGGCATGTGACGGCCGTAGCGTCGCCCGCGAGATGGGGCAGAGCGGCTTTGGCATACTCTACGCTGGCGAGGTTGACGATCGTAGTGTTTGAGCCCGCCGGGGCGATAGCCCGCGCGAGCTTGTCGCTCCAAAACGCGTAGAGATCTCGGGCATCGTCAACGGCGAGCTTCGCGCCCATCTCCAGCCGATACGGTTCAACGGCATGAAAGGGGCGTACGCACCCGTAGAGGCCGGAGAGAATCCACAGATGGTCTTGCAGCCATGCGAGCTGCGCGGAATCCATCACCTCTGGTGCCATGCTCTGGTACTGAATGCCGTGATAGGACATGATGGCAGGGGAGATGCGGCACGCGATACCGGAATCGGCAAGATCGTCGTTTCCCAAGATGGGCTCGAACTCATGCAAAATGTCGAGACAAGGGGCCAGCAGCTTGTCGCTGACGTTCCATAGAGCTTGTAGGCCGCTGTCGCCTTCGGTTCGTTCGATGTCCAAGAGCGCATGGTGCAGCTGGGCGGTCTCGCGCGCAAAGGGCGGAATCCCCTGAACTTCAAAAGCATCTTGTGCCGCGCGCATTTGCTTGGCGGGTGAAACGATGACCTGGAGCATGAACTCTCCTCTGCCAAAAAAGAAGTTGCGGTGGAATACAGTCTGTTTTGGCCGTTTATGGGCCAGTTTAGTCCGTATTTCACCGCAACTGATGAAGGGTTGGTTAGGCGCGCTCGATGAAGGCCTTGTAGCCGCGATAGGCCTCGTAGATATCGGCCTTGTTGGCGACCTCCCACAGGGCGTGCATGGACAGGACGGCAACGCCGGAGTCGATGACGTTCATGCCGTACTCGGCCATGATGTAGGCGATGGTGCCACCGCCACCCGCGTTGACGCGGCCGAGCTCGCAGGTCTGGAAGTCCACGCCTGCCTCGTCCATGATGTCGCGGATGAGGGCCACGTACTCGGCGTCGGCGTCGTTGGAGCCGCCCTTGCCGCGGCTGCCCGTGTACTTGTTAAAGCACAGGCCGCGACCCATAAAGGCAGCGTTCTTGGTCTCGAACTTGCCGGCGTAGCCCGGGTCGAAGCCGGCGGACACGTCGGAGGAGAGCATGCGGCTGCGGGCGAGTGCACGGCGCAGGGCCAGCGGGCTGTCCTCGCCGGCGAGCGTCATGATTTCGGCGACGGTGTTCTCGAAGAAGCGACTCGTCATGCCGGTGGCGCCCACGGAACCAATCTCCTCCTTATCGACGATGAGCGTGATGCTCGTGCGCTCGACATTGGCAACATTGATCTGGGCGAGCATGGAGGGGTAGGCGCAGACGCGGTCGTCGTGGCCGTAGCCCAAGATCATGGAGCGGTCGAGGCCCATGTCGCGGGCGGGGCCGGCGGGCACAACCTCGATCTCGGCGGAGAGGAAGTCCTCCTCCTCGACGTCGTACTGCTCCTTGAGGATGTCCAGGAACATCTGCTTGACGGGCTCCTTGGGGGCGTCCTTGTCGTCCTCGTCAAACTTGACAGGGCGGCCGCCCACGATCACGTCGAGGATCTCGGCGTCGACGGCATCCTTGGCGGGCTTGGACATCTGCTCGCTCGAGAGGTGGATCAGCAGGTCGGAGATGGTAAAGACCGGGTCGTCTGCCTTGTCGCCGATGTTGATGTCGACGGTGGTGCCGTCCTTTTTGCAGATAACGCCCACAAGCGCGAGCGGGGAGGCCACCCAGTGGTAGCTCTTGACGCCGCCGTAGTAGTGCGTGTCGAGGTAGGCCATGTCGCCGGCTTCGAAGGCAGGGTTCTGCTTAAGGTCCAGGCGCGGCGAGTCAATGTGGGCGCCCAGGATGTTAAAGCCCTGCTCAAGCGGGGCGGTGCCCAGGTTGACAAGCATAAGGTCCTTGCCGTGGTTGGCGGCGTACACCTTGTCGCCTGCCTTGAGCTCGCGGCCCTCGGCGATCACGGTCTCCAGGTCGACGTAGCCCGCCTCCTCGGCCATCTTGATGCCGGTCTTCACGCACAGGCGCTCGGTCTTGTTCTCACTCAAAAACTGCTTATAGCCGCGGCAAAGCTCCTCGAGCTCCTCGATCTGCTGTGGCGTGTACTTTTTCCATGCGCAGGGACGCTCCATGACGCAGGCTCCTTTCGGATCGATCGTGCTGGTTGATGTACCGTGAGCCATCGTATCACGCACGGGCGCGCGGTGGCGGGGGAGCTTGATGTGCGGTGGCCGCGGGGCGGGGAGCGTGTAAACTGGTGTGAGCAAACCGTGCCCAGCCCAAAGCGAGGTATTCAATATGTCTGATAAGCGCCGCACCTTCGCCGTCATCGACGGCAACTCGCTCATGCACCGCGCCTTCCACGCCGTGCCGCCGACCATGAACGCGCCGGACGGTCGCCCCACCAACGCGATCTTTGGCTTTTTGAACATGTTTCTCAAGATGATTGACGCCTTTAACCCCGACGGTGTGGTCGTGGCGTTTGATAAAGGCAAGCCGCGCGTGCGCATGGAGATGCTGCCGCAGTACAAGGCGCAGCGCCCGCCCATGGATCCCGACCTGCACGCGCAGTTTCCCATGGTCAAGGAGCTGCTCGCCGCGCTCAACGTGCCCATTTTGCAGTCCGAGGGCTGGGAAGGCGATGACATCCTGGGCACTATGGCGCGCTTGGGCGAGCAGGCCGGTTGCGACATGTTGCTGGTGACCGGCGACCGCGACATGTATCAGCTCGTGACCGAGCACGTCAACGTGGTCTCGACTCGCAAGGGCCTGTCCGACGTGGCGATCATGACGCCCGAGAGCGTGGACGACCTGTATCACGGCATCACGCCGGCGCTCGTGCCCGATTTTTACGGTCTGAAGGGCGATACGTCGGACAACATTCCCGGCGTACCGGGCATCGGCCCCAAAAAGGCGAGCGCGCTCATCGCGCAGTACGGCAGCCTTGACGAGGTCATCGCGCATGCTGACGAGGTCAAGGGCAAGATGGGCGAGAACCTGCGTGCGCACATCGACGATGCGCTGCTGAGCCGCAAGGTCGCAACCATTCGCACCGATGCGCCCGTCGAGCTCGACTTTGACGCGACGTCCTTCCCGGCGTTTTCTGCCGACGAGGTGTCTGCGGCGCTGGGCACGCTCGGCATTACGGCCATGCAGAACCGTTTTCTCTCGCTGATTGGTGGCGAGGGCGGGGCTGTGGCCGCTGCCAGCGCGTTTGAGATGCCCACGGTTGCGCGCGTCGCCGCCGGCGATGCCGAGGCACTTGCTGCCGCGGCCGCCGAGGTTGTCCGCGCGATTGATGCGGGTGAGTGGATTGCCGCCGTGGTGGACGATGACAAGGAAGAGGGCGCGCTCTTTGGACTGACGCGCACACTGTGGTTGGCGACGTCCAAGGGCCTGTTCACGCTCGAGGAGGGCGACAACGGTGTGGCGGCTGAGGTTGAGGGCTTCAACTTCGTCCACGGCGTGATTGCTGGAGTGCTCGCGCGTCTGTTTATGGAGGGTCGCGTGGCGAGCCCGGATATGAAGGTGCTGTTGCACGAGCTTTCGCCCATTGATTCTTCTGAGCCCGAGCTCATGGATCCGCTCGCTGCCGATTCCACGCGTATCTTCGATACCGTAGTCGCTGCCTATCTGCTGGATTCCGATCGCTCCGAGTTCGATGAGGCATATCTTGCCGATACGTATCTGCAGATGGCGCTGCCTGCGGCGCGCGGCGCAGAGGGTGCTGGAGAGGACGCTCCGGCGCCTGCCGCCCGTACTGCGGCCCTGACGCTGGCGCTCGTGGCGCCGTTGCGCGAGTGCATGGTCCGCGAGAATGCCGCCAACGTGTTCGATGGCATCGAGATGCCGCTCGTTCCGGTGCTTGCCAAGATGGAGCGCGCGGGCATGCTCGTGGATCCCGACCGCCTGCACAGTCTGTCCGAGGGACTTGCTACCCAGATCACTGAGGTCGAGCGCAGCATTCGTGACCTGGCGGGTGACGAGACCTTTAACATCGGCAGCCCCATGCAGCTCTCGCACGTGCTGTTTGATGTTATGGGGCTTCCGACCAAGGGCCTCAAAAAGACCAAGCGCGGCTATTATTCGACCAACGCCAAGGTGCTGAGCGACCTTGCCCGCGACCACGAGATCGTGCGCCTGATTTTGGACTGGCGTGAGAAGTCCAAGATTAAGTCGACCTATCTGGACACGCTAGGTCCGCTGCGCCGTGGTGATGGGCGTGTGCACACCACGTACAACCAGACCATCACCGCGACGGGACGTCTGTCTTCGAGCGACCCCAATCTGCAAAACATTCCGACGCGCTCGGAGCTGGGACGTACCGTCAAGACGGCGTTCTCGGCAGGCGAGGGCAGCGTCTTTTTGGCGGTGGACTACTCACAGATCGAGCTGCGCCTGCTCGCGCATCTTTCGGGCGACGAGCATCTGGTGCGCGCCTTTAACGAGGGCGAGGACTTCCATGCCGAGACGGCCGCGCGCGTATTTGGCGTGCCGGTGTCCGAGGTGACGCCCGACCTGCGCAGCCGCGCCAAGGCCGTGAACTTCGGCATCGTGTATGGTCAGCAGGCTTACGGTCTGTCGCAGTCGCTGCATATCTCGATGGCCGAGGCGCGCGACATGATTGACCGCTACTACGAGGCATACCCGGGCGTGCGCACGTTCCTCGACAACGTGGTGGCGCGTGCCAAGCAGACGGGTTACGCCGAGACCATGTACGGCCGTCGTCGCCATATTCCCGAGCTCAAGGCCAAAAACCCGCAACTCCGCGGCTTTGGCGAGCGCACGGCCATGAACCATCCCATGCAGGGCACCGCGGCCGACATCATCAAGATTGCGATGGCCCGCGTAAGCCGCCGCCTGGAAGAAGAAGGCTTTGCCGCCCATATGATTCTGCAGGTACACGACGAACTGGACTTTGAGTGCCCCGGCAACGAAGTCGAGCGTCTCACCGCCATGGT
>CAUAWV010000015.1 GCA_958433005.1 uncultured Collinsella sp.
CTCCATCAAAGAGCATGCCTATATGCACCGATCTCCGAAAACCGCATGTCACTCCGGATCAAACGACATGTCGCCCGAACCGACCTCAAAACGATACGTAGCAGACTTATCGCCGTTATCGAATTCAAGATTCAAAATGGTCTCGCCGTCGTAGTCAAGCGGAAGGAAATCGCTCTCGAAGTCGCCGCTGCCCAAGGTGAGGCTCGCCTTAAAGCCCGTCGAGTTCGGAACCGTCATCTCCACATCGCCCGAGCCCACACTCACGTCCATCGACTTCGCGGGGGCCTGGTAAAGCTCGAACGTCACATCGCCCGAACCGACCTCAGCGCTGAGTGCATCAGTCACGCTGCCCGTAAACTCTACATCTCCCGCACCCAGGAAAAGGTCGAAACCATCACAGATGACACCGGCAATCTGCAGATCGCCCGAGCCCACGTGCGCGTTGACTCCCTTCAGATGTTCGGCAACACGGCGCGGCAGCTCGACCGTAACTGAGCGATCGATTGCCTTACCGTCGTCACTTCCAAACTGGGAAACCTTGAGCGTCGAGTCCTCGACGGATGCGATGTTTTGCGTCGCGGCCTTGGAGGCATCCATACCCTCGGCAACGCGCCCCCGCTCGATAACGCGAGCCTTGTTGCCATCAACAACCTTGACGTCCACCGAAGCCGCATTGATATCGAAATCGAGGTAGCGGAACTCATCGGCATCAAAAGTCGTGCTCGAAAGCTGCTGAGGCTGAGCGGAATACTTACCGCCATCGTTCAAAACATCGGCGTCAACCGCATCGTCCCTACCGGACAAGCCGGATGCAATAGTGCCGAGATCCCACGGACCATCAAAATGAATCCATGTCCGCGAAGCGCCAAAGACAAGCCCAACAATAAGCACAAACGCTCCGATGCCAACGCCCAGACGCACCTTCGATTCATGCGAGAGTTTCATTATTCATCACCTTCTTTGGCGCTCGGATCAACGGGGGTCGCGGTAGCCACGTCGGTATCAACCGCAGGGGAATCATCCTGAGCCCTGGATGCCACCGGCGCCGGACCAACCTGAATATTCCCGCGCGCCCAATCGCCGTCGAGCGCACGCGCCACCCAGTGATAGATGGGGATCGTAAAGAAGATCAGTGCGGCAAAGGGGGCACCACCAAACAGGAACATCAGTAAAAAGAACAGCAGCCAGCACACGGCCCAATACGGAAACGACTGGAACGGACCTTTCACTGGAGTCGGATTGACCGCGCCAGCGCTCGTCGCTTGCGCCGTCGCGGCGTTAGCCGCCTGTGCGCTCCAACTTGCAGCTTGCGCCGCCTTGGCCGCAGCATCACTCGCCTGTGTTGCCGCCTCGGTAGCGCGCGCTGCCGCCTCGTGGGTACGGGCGCGCTCGGCCGCCTCGGCCTCGCGCTGGCGAGCACGGTCCTCGTTCTCAAACTCGATATCGTCCTCGATCTCGTCGCTCGGATTGAGTAGCTCGTCCAGACTCACACCATAGAGCTTGGCAAGCGAGATCAGGTTCTCGGTATCAGGCGAGCTCTCCGCGCGCTCCCATTTACTGACCGCCTGGCGCGACAGTCCCAGCTTTCGCGCCAATCCTTCTTGGCTAAAGCCCTTGCTGCGGCGAAGGTCGGCGAGCCGCTGAGCAGTTTCTACATTCATGGTTCCTCCTATGCGATGCCAGCCGTGCCGCCGGACCGTTTTTGTTCTTAAGGCGCCTTGCACAGTTAAAAATCTATCCGCCACCGCCAAAAGCATGCCACCTATTCTAGTGAGATTTTTGACAACCGGAGGTTGCGGGCGCATATGAGCTGCGGAAATGTGTCCAAACAAAGCAATGACCCGCAGCTCGGTTGTCCCCGTTGCGGCGTTAACGGTAGTATGGTCGTACTGTTTATTCCGCACCGCCAACGGAGGGAGTTCCGCGCCGTGAACCGCGATTTCGCATCATCGCTCATCCAGCTCAACAATACGTTCTATCGCGAGCACTCCGCTTCCTTTTCCGATACGCGCCAGGCCCCGTGGCCCGGCTGGGTGCGCACCATGGACATCGCGCTTGATCAGCTCGATGTGGCCACGATCGAGCATCCCGTCCGCGTCTTCGACCTTGCCTGCGGCAATATGCGATTCGAGAACTTTGCCGCCGGCGGGGCACTTGCCGCCAAGGGCGTCGACGGCGCAAACCCCTCGGCAGATGCCAGCTGCCCGTTTGAGTTCTATGGTGTCGACTCGTGCCAAGATCTGGCAATAGACGCCCACGGCCACGCCCTGCGCATTCCCAACCTGCACTTCCAGGAACTCGACGTGCTCGACGCCCTCATGAAGCTCAACCCCGCCGAGACACCCGACGTGCTTTTCGACGCCCCGCTCGCCGACATCTCGGTCTGCTTTGGCTTTATGCACCACGTGCCGTCATGCGAGTACCGCGTACGCGTGCTCGACGCCCTGGTGCGCCAGACGCACCCGGGCGGCATCATCGCCATCAGCTTTTGGGAGTTTATGAATGACGAGCGCATGGCGCGCAAGGCCGTTCGAGCCGAAGCCCGCGCCGAGCTCACCCCGCCGTTTGAGGGTTACGATTCCGCGCAGTTTGAAGCCGGCGACCACCTCATTGGCTGGCAAAACGACCGCCACGCCTACCGCTATTGCCATCACTTTGACGATCAGCAGATCACCGACTTGGTGCGCGGCGTCCGTACGTTCTACAAGAGCGGCGAGGTTCCCGTACGCGAGCTCGAGCGTTTCCACGCCGACGGTCGCAGCGGCGAGCTCAACCGCTATGTGATTCTCAAGCGTCTGTAGGCACCGACGACTCGCCGCCGAGCCGCACCGCAGCGTTCGGGCAAATCGCCCCCTTCTAACCCATCGCCGGAACGCGCAGCCATGCGTTCCATACTTATGACCAAGGAGCCTCATGGGAGCCGTCCACGCTCGCACCCCTAAGAACTTTGTGCTCGAGGAGCGCTTGGAGCGCTATGCCGATGCGATTGAGACGAACCCCGAGGCCTATGCCGGAGATTGGCGCAAGGCCTGTGCGCCCGCAGGCAGCAAGCCTTTCGAACACCTTCACCTGGACCTTGGCTGTGGCAAGGGAACGTACCTTGTAGAGCGCGCGGCCCACGAGCCCGACACGCTCTTTATCGGTATGGACCAGGAGCCCATCTGCATCGCCTATGCCGCACAGAAAATCTGCGAGCAGGGGCTGTCCAACGCACTCGTCCTGCCCCGAGGTGCCGCATCGCTGTCGCAGCTATTTGCCGCAGGCGAGCTCGATGCCATCACCATCAACTTTCCCACGCCGCAGCCCAAGGCCAAGTACGCCAAAAAGCGACTCGTCCATGTCGACCACCTAATGCTGTACCGTCCGCTCTTTTCAGCCGGTGCCACCGTCACACTGCGAACCGACAGCAAGCCATTGCGCGACTACGCCTTGGGGCAGTTTGCCGCGGCCGGCTACGATACACTTTGGGTAAGTGACGACGTTCGCCGCGACCATCCCGAGCATCCCGAGACCGAGTACGAGTGCCGCACGCGCGAAATGGGTGCCGTCGTCTATGGCATTTGCGCCACACCCGGCGCACATCCCAGTGACGATGTGCTCACGGCGGGTCACATGCAGGAGCAAAGTCTTGCCTGCTACCTGCCCGATAACCTCGATGAGCTCACCTACGTGCCCCTCGGCATGGAAGAGGCCGTCGAGAACTTTAAAAACCGCGCCCGCAAGGGCAAGAAGCGCTTACCGCAGGAGTCCTAGGGGCTTCTGATGGTCGCGGCATCGGCAGACAAGCGCAAATAAGCGCCAGCGAACGACCCTCAGACCTGAGTGAGTAGACTTTTTAGCAATAGCCAAGCACAGCCCGCATAACGAAAACTAAAACCGCAGGTAGAGCCCTTGCGCAAAAGCCATGTGCTCGCGATATCGCAAAAAGTCTACTCACTTAGCCGGTAACTGCGCCAAACGGCTGGACAGAACGCCCATTTCCTGCATTTTCTCGCGCGCTGGCACCCCGCGCCGCCGCTACGCCATAATAGTTGGCGGACAATCGCGAGAGAAAGCAAACACATGGCACAGACCACGATAGATACCGCCGCCAGCACCGTCTCTGGCGCCGGCGCCGCCAGCTCATTCTCGGGCGGCACGGGAACCGAAGCCGAGTTCGGCTCGCTCGGCGCGCTCTCCCCCACCTGGTGGGAGCCCGAGAACGGCAGCGAGCCCGAACCATGGCTCACGCCCGATCAGGCCTTCGAACGCTTCTTTGAATGGACGAGCAATCGCGGCATTGAGCTGTGGGACCACCAAGAAGAGGCCCTCATGGACCTGGCTGCCGGCGATCACGTCATTTTAGGCACACCGACCGGATCGGGTAAATCGCTCGTCGCGCTGGGCATGCTCTTTATGGGCATGGCACAGGGCAAGCGCTGTTATTACACGGCCCCCATCAAGGCCCTGGTCAGCGAAAAGTTCTTCGACCTGGTGCAGGTGCTCGGCCGCGACAACGTCGGCATGATCACCGGCGATACGCATATCAACACCAAGGCGCCCGTCATCTGCTGCACGGCCGAAATCCTTGCCAACGATGCGCTGCGCGAGGGTGAGGACGCCGACGTGGGCTGCGTCGCCATGGACGAGTTTCACTACTTTGCCGACCCCGATCGCGGTTGGGCCTGGCAGGTGCCGCTGCTCACCTTGCCCAACACGCAGTTTATGCTCATGAGCGCCACGCTCGGCGATGTCACTGCCATCGCCGTCTCACTCGAGGAGCACACCGGCGCTGCTTGTGACTTGGTTGTCGACGCCCCGCGTCCTGTTCCGTTGAGCTACGACTACGTAACGACCTCGCTCGAAGGCACCGTCGAGCTCGCCATGCGCCGTGGCGAGGCCCCGCTCTACATCGTGCACTTTAGCCAGGACGCCGCACTTGCGACAGCGCAATCCCTCGCCAATTTTGGCATCGCCAGCAAGGAACAGCGCGAGGCCATTAAGGAAGCCGCCAAGGGCACGAGCTTCTCCACGGCCTTTGGCAAGATTCTCAAGCGCTTGCTCGGATGCGGCGTCGGCGTGCACCATGCTGGCATGTTGCCGCGCTATCGTCTGCTGGTCGAGCGCCTGGCGCAGCAGGGCCTACTGCCCGTCATCTGCGGCACCGATACGCTCGGCGTCGGCATCAACGTACCCATCCACACCGTGGTGCTCACCGCACTCACCAAGTTCGACGGCTACAAGATGCGTCGTCTGCGCGCCCGCGAGTTTCATCAGATTGCCGGTCGCGCCGGCCGCTCGGGCTTCGATACCGAGGGCATGGTGATTGCCGAGGCACCCGAGCACGAGATCGAGAACGCCAAGCTCATGGCCAAGGCGGGTGACGACCCCAAGAAGCTCCGCAAGATTAAAAAGAAGAAGGCCCCCGAGGGCTTTGTCACCTGGAACAAGCAGACCTTTGAGTGCCTGATCGAGACGCAGCCCGAAACGCTCAAGCCGCGCCTTCGCATCACACACTCCATGGTGATTAGCGTGGTCGAGCAGGGCGGCGACGCCCGCGCCCGCGTGCACGACCTTATCGAGACAAGCCTGCAAACGCCCGAGGAAAAGGCGAAGCTCGAGGTTCGTGCCGACGAGATCTTCGCCACGCTCATCGATTCCGGCGTCGTCGTGCGCACCGAGGTGCCGCCCGCACCCGACGCTCCGGCTGACGCCGCGCTGGACATCGACTACGCACTGACGGTCGACCTGCCCGAGGACTTTGCGCTCGACCAGCCGCTCTCGCCGTTTTTGCTTGCCGCGTTGGAGCTGCTCGATCCCGAGAGCGAGACCTATACCATGGATCTGATCTCGATGGTCGAGGCAACGCTCGAGGATCCCAAGCAGGTGCTGCGCGCTCAGGAGCGCGCAGCGCGCGACCGCGCGATGGCCGAAATGAAGGCTGACGGCGTCGAATATGAGGAACGCCTGGAGCGCATCCAGGATGTCACCTACGAAAAACCGCTCGAGGACTTGCTCGACGCCGCCTTCGACAAGTACTGCCAGGAAGTGCCCTGGGCAAACGACTACCAGCTCTCTCCCAAAAGCGTCCTGCGCGATATGCTGGAAAGCGCGAGCGATTTTAAGGGTTACATTCAAAAGCTCAGCATCGCCCGCTCCGAGGGCATTTTGCTGCGTTACCTGGCAGAGGCCTACCGTTCGCTCGACCGCACCGTGCCCATCGAGAAGCGCGACGAGCGTCTGCGCGACATTATCTCGTGGCTCGGCTTTGTGGTGCGCTCGGTGGACTCGAGCCTGGTGGACGAGTGGGAGAACGCCGGCAACCCGGCAGCCCTCGATGCTGCGCCGCCGCAGGGCATCGACGAGGTCGTGGCGGACCGCCGCGGCTGCACGCTGTTGGTGCGCAACGCGCTCTTCCGCCGCGTGACCCTTGCCGCCCGCGAGCACGTTCGCGACCTGGGCGAGCTCGACGACGACTGGGGCATGAGCGAGATCCGCTGGCAAAAAGCACTCGACGCTTACCACGAGCAGCACGAGGAAATCCTCACCGACGGAGATGCCCGCAGCGCCGCGATGTTCTCCATCGACGAGTCCGACGAGAAGACCGCGCACGTATGGCACGTGCACCAGATCTTTGCCGACGAGGATGGCGACCACGATTTTGGCATCATGGGCGATGTCGATCTGGACGCCACGCAAGACGGCGGCGAGGTAATCTTCAAGAACTACCGTGTCGGCTTTATCGAGGACCTGCTCGAGGACTAGCCGAACATACCGAAACGAAACGGGGCCGTTGGCAATTTCGCCAGCGCCCCGCTTTTGCACTATCCGCTATACCTTACTCGGCATCCTCGATCTCATACGAATCCGCCTCGGCTGGCTCATCGTTTGTCTCTGACGCAGCCCCGCGCGCCTCGTCAAACGCCGCCTTCATGGTCTTGTTGCCCCACGTGAGCTTGCGAATGGTAAGATCGTCGGCTTTCTTGTTGGCTAGGCGCAGGTTGTTCTCGGAGGACAGCAACGCCTCCTTTGTTTTCTGCAGATGGCTAATCGTCTTGTCGATCTCATCGATTGCTGTTTGGAACTTGCGACTCGCAATCTCGTAGTTGCGGCCGAAATCATTCTTGAACTTTTCCATCTTGGCTTCGAAGTTCGTAACGTCGATATTCTGCTGTTTGTACTCCGCTAGCTCCTGCTTATAGCGCAGCGAACCCATGGCGGCGTTGCGAAGAAGCGTAATCATGGGAATGAAAAACTGTGGGCGAATCACGTACATCTTCTCGTAGCGATAGCTCACGTCGACTATCCCTGCGTTATAGAGCTCGCTCTCGGGCTCGAGTAGCGTGCAGAGCACCGCGTACTCACAGCCTTTCTGGCGACGATCGTGATCGAGTTTCTTAAAGAAGTCCTCGTTTTTATGCTTGGTCGCGGTCTCGTCGTTCTCGTTTTTCATCTCGAACATAATCGAAATGACCTCGTTGCCGCTCGCGTCGCACTCACGGAAAATGAAGTCTCCCTTGGTGCCCTCGGATGCATCGTTATCTTTCTCGAAGTACGCATTGGGAAACGCCGTCATGCGCAGACGGTTAAACTCGGTCTCGCAGTGCTGCTCGAGCGACTCGCCCACCATCTTGGTGGACAGGCGAACCTTCATGTCCTTAAGGCGCTCAATCTCTTCATCCTTGTAGCGAATCAGGTCATCGCTCGCGCGCTTGGCCTGCGCAAGCTCGAGCTCGTGTGCCGCCTTGGCTTGCTCCTCGCGAGAATCGCGCACCGCCAGCTCGCTCGTCAGTTTGGCACGTGCCTCATCGCGCTCTCGCTCCGCCGCGGCGACCGCCTCTGACAGGTTCATTTTTGCCATCAGTTCCTGCTCGCGCAGCTGGGCACGCAGGCCCTCGGCCTCTTGCTCGGACTGAGCCTTTGCGGCGGAAAACTTCTCTTGCACCTTCGCGCGATAGTCAGTAAGCGCGCGCTCGGCCTCGCTGCGAGCGGCATCGAGCTCACGCTGCGACTCTGCCGCGGCAGCGGCAAGCGCCATCTCCTGGGCCTTGTCCGCCGCGGCGATCCTGGCCTGCAGCTCGGCAATCTGAGCGTCGCGCGCGGACAGGTCGTTTTGAGCAGCATTGCGTGCCGCCGCCTCGGCAAGCCTGGCTTCATCATCTTTGCGCTCCAACTGCGCACGTAAATTGTCGATCTCGCGCTGAAGCTCGGCATTCTCCTTTTGAGCATCGGAACGGGCCTCAACCGCCGCGCGCTGACTTGCACTCTCGCGCTCTGCGGCAGCGCCTTCGAGCTTGGCGTGCAGCTCGGCAAGCTCAGCGTCGCGCTTGGCAACCTCTTGTGCCAGCTGCTGAGCTGCAGCGTTCTTCTGCTCGACAAGCTGAGCGTCGCGCTGAGACTCTGCCTTTTGCAAAGCAGCCGTCGAGCGCGAGCGCTCAAGCTCCAGTGCCTGCTCGCCCTCGCGCTGGACCGCCTTCACGCGCTCATCCAGGTCGCGCGAGAACTCGGCATCGCGCACCTGCTTGACGATATCCGCATAACCGGACGCATCGACCTTAAAAACTTCGCCGCAATGCGGGCACTTGATCTCGTTCATGGCAGCTCCTCGATGGACGCAAATTTCAACCGCCTACACTCTACCGCGCCGCACGGACAAAAAAGACGCCGCCGCCATAATGGCAACGGCGCCAGAACCACCATAAAGGTGCCTGTCCCCTTTGCGGTGGTTTGTGTGGTGGTTCGAGAATTACAGCCCAAAGAAGTCAAGGATTTGATCACGGCTTACGGGCTTGTAATCGTTGGCATCGAGACCGACATCATAGCGAAAGATAGGGCGCTCGCGATCGCGGTTGCGCGCGTTGGTGCGGTCTCCCCTGCTGTGGATATGCCCGTGCAGCATGATGGCGCCGCGCGCCTTGCCATTCCAGCTGAGCATGGGGTAATGGCTCATAACTAGACGATGGCCCTTGGCATAGCCGGGAGCAATCTCCAGGTAATCGCATACCTCATCCCAAATCTGCGGTACGTCGGGATCTTCCCAATCACCGTCATGGTTGCCACGGATGAGCGTCACATTCTGGCATTCGATGCGCTCGCGCAGGCGCACCGCCTCCGCCAGGGGCAAACGATAGGTAAAGTCTCCCAAGATATAGAGACGGTCGTCCGCCGCCACGCACTCATTGATGGCATCGATGACCTTGCGGTTCATCTCCTCGACCGAATCAAACGGCCGATCCATATCGTGCAAGATATTCGTATCGCCCAGGTGCAGGTCGGCGGTAAACCACATCATCGTCTCTGTCCTCATTTCGCAACGTGTTCAACTCGTGCTAAGTATACAGACGCAGCGATGCAGCGGTTATCCAAAGAGCCCGCCGAACAGTCCGCGGCGGCGCTTGTCTTGCTTTTTCGAAGCGTCGCCCTGGGCGTTCTTGTCCTGCCGCTTCTTCCGGTCCTGCTCCAGCTCATCATCGTCGATCAGCATATCCCACTCAAACGGGTCGTCCGTCAGATCGAACAGGTCATCGTCATCAAACATGACCGCCTCCATTGCCGATTAGCGAGCATCCACCACATAGAGACCAACGCGCACCTGATGCCACGGGCTGCGCTCGGGAGCAACCTGTTGCACGCGAGCCTCAAATACGTCCTCGTGGCCGTAATACATCATCAAGGACAGCGGGCCGACCTCGTTTCCCGGAACATACCCAAGCTTGGTGTTGCCGTAGTAGATCGCAACCGCCTCGGGATCATGGGGGTTATCGCGCTCGGCACACAGCGTCAGTTTATCGCCCACTTTAAGATCGCCCAAGACCAAGGCGCCATCGGCATACTGAAATCCTGCAATATGAAACGACAAAAGAACACGTGAAGGCTCGTACATGGCAACTCCTCTAACGACCGAATAAACCGGCACTTAACCTTACTGAGAAGCTTACGGGCCCGTGCGGACATAATTTCACCCGCTCGCACCTTTCGCCCATTTGCCGCAACGCTTGCGAGACAGAGCGCCTGCAGATAAGATAGAGGCACGGATGGCACCCGTTGCAGCGGGTCTTGCCAACTCCAGTACACGTTTACATCGTGAGAAGTGGCCGTCTTCGCTTATGCGGGGGCGGCTATTTCGTTCGGCCGATAAACAGGCCAAGCTCGATAGCCGCGATCAACAACGCCAATAACGAAATAACATCGCTTACGTTCATACCAAATCCCTTCTAAAGGGAGTTGGCCCATCCGTGCTCCATAGCAGTAGTCTAACGCAAAATGCGGGTAATAGGAACATCTGTTCGTATTACCCGCACCCTTTTCTAATGCACAAACATGCGCACGAACTTGTGCTTCCAGCTTGCGTAAGGGGCATAGCGGAACGGCACGTCCAGCCACGTTGCCTTGTTCACGATGCTCTTCTTGTGGCTAAACGTATCGAAGCTCTCGCGTCCATGGTACTGTCCCATACCGCTCGCCCCCATGCCGCCAAAGCCCATATGGCTCGTGGCCAAATGCATAATGGTGTCATTAACACAGCCACCACCAAAGGGCACGTAACGCACAAAGCGCTGCTGAACCTCACGGTCCTGGCTAAAGATATACAGGGCCAGCGGGGTCGGACGATCCGTAATAAACGTCTCGGCCTCGTCTAGGCTCTCAAACGTCAGCACCGGCAAGATGGGGCCGAAAATCTCCTCCTGCATCACGGCGTCATCGGGGGACACGCCGTCCAAAATCGTCGGCTCGATCTTGAGCGAAGCCTCGCGCGCGGCGCCTCCAAGCACGACCTTATCGGGATCGATCAGTCCGCGCACGCGCGCAAAGTGCTTGGCGTTGACGATATGCCCGTAATCCTCGTTGTCAAGCGGATGCTCGCCAAACATACGATGGACTTCCTCCTTGATGAGGCCCAGCAGCTCGTCGTGCACGCGCGCATCGACCAGCAGATAGTCGGGCGCCACGCAGGTCTGCCCCACGTTGAGCCATTTGCCAAAGGCGATGCGCCGTGCCGCGACCTTCAAGTTTGCCGTCGCGTCCACGATGCAGGGGCTCTTTCCGCCCAGCTCAAGCGTCACGGGCGTAAGGTTTTTACTTGCGCGCTCCATGACGAGCTTGCCGACCGGAACGCTGCCGGTAAAGAAGATCTTGTCCCAGCACTCATCGAGCAGCGCTTCGTTCTCGGCGCGCCCGCCCTCGACAACCGTCACCAGGCGCGGATCAAATGCCTCTTCGCAGATTTGCTTGAGCACCGCGCTCGATGCCGGAGCATAGGCGCTCGGTTTGATGACCACGGTATTGCCCGCGGCAAGGGCGCCAGCGAGCGGCTCGAGCGTTAGCAAAAACGGATAGTTCCATGGAGCCATGATGAGCGTGACTCCGTAGGGCACGGCTTGCGTCTTGCACACGCTTACGGTGTTGGCGAGGTCACACGGGCGCAGGAGCGGGCGGCTCCATCGAGCCACATGCGCAATCTGATGACGAATCTCGGAAAGCGATGTGCCGATCTCGCACATATAGGCCTCGTCGTGCGACTTGCCCAAATCGGTCTTGAGCGCATGGGCGATATCGGCCTCGTGCGCCCGTACTGCATTGCGCAAACTCACGAGCGCGCGACGGCGAGCGTCGACATCAAACGTGGCGTGCGTCTTAAAGTAGGCGCGCTGATCGCCGACGATGCGCGCAATTTCCTCGGTGTTCATGAGCCCTCCTAGTTCTCGTCCTCAAACATACCACCCGCAACGACCTCGTACATATGCTCGAGCTCCAAACGGTCCATTAAAAGCGGAACGGGGTACAGGGGATTGGCCTCGGCATCGGCATGCGTCGCCATCTCAGGAATGTCGGAGCGGCGAATGCCTGAAACATATCTGGGGATTCCCAGGGTCTCGTTCATGCGGTCGACCCAATCGATAAAGGCCTCGGCCGCCAGGCTGTCCTGCGCGTTAGCCGGCGCGATACCGGCCATGCGGGCGAGATCGGCAAGCTTGGGAGCGGCAGCGTCACCATAAGCGCGAAGCATGTGCGGCAGGATGATCGCGTTGGCCAAACCGTGTGGAATTCCGTATCGGCCGCCCAGACTGTGCGCGATGGCATGCACATATCCAACATAGGAGCGCGTAAAGGCAACACCCGCCTTATACGCCGCCGAAAGCATATTGCGGCGCGCACGCATGTTACCGCCATGCTCATAGGCCTCCAGCAAATTGTCGTGGATGAGCTGAACCGCCTGACGCGCCATCTTGCGCGTGTAGGACGTGGTGCTACGGCCGATAAAGGCCTCGACAGCATGCGTCAGGGCATCCATACCCGTCTGCCCCGTAATGGACGCCGGCAACCCACGCGTAAACTCGGGGTCGTGCACCGCAAAACGTGGGATGAGTACAAAGTCGTTAATGGGGTACTTGTAATGCGTCTCGTCATCGGTAATTACCGCCGCAAGCGTGACCTCGCTTCCCGTGCCTGCCGTGGTGGGAACGGCGATGAGCAGCGGCAGACGACGATGAATGCGCAACAGGCCGCGCATCTTGTTGATGGGCTTGTTTGGCTGCGCGATGCGTGCCCCCACGCCCTTGGCGCAGTCCATGGCCGAACCGCCGCCAAAACCAATAATGGCCTGGCAGGCGTTCTCTCGATACAGGGACGCTGCTTCCTCCACATTCGAGACCGTGGGGTTCGCACGTGTTTCGGCATAGACCGCAGCGCTAATTCCCTTGGACGCGAGCGCTGTCTCGAGCGGTGCCGTGAGCCCCAGACGGGCAATGCCGGGATCCGTCACGATAAGAACATGCTGTATTGAACGCTTTTGAAGCACTGCGGGCACTTCCTCAGCGTGCTCTAAAATGCGTGGCTCGGTATAGGGCAGCACCGGCAATGCGATGCGAAAAACCGTTTGATACGTTCGGCACCAGGCGCGGCGGGCTAGATGCATAAAGGAAGCTCCTTCATTTGTTGATTGGTCAACATTTGCTCGACCGATTGTACTCATCGACGTCCGTATATGGCTTGCCAATCGTTAATCAATCAACATCTTCACATGCTTAAATTGTTTTATTAAAAATCATTCCTAATAGGCTTCACATTTGGTTGCATTTATGGATAATAGAACCCGTCAAGACGCACGTCCGGAGAGGGCCCTTACGGGACCGGACGAGCGCACCATCGCCATCGATCGAAAGGATCGAATCATGAAGTTTGTTTGCCCCGTTTGCGGTTATGTGGAAGAGTTCGACGGCGACCAGCTGCCCGAGGACTTCAAGTGCCCCCAGTGCGGCGTTCCCGGTTCTCGTTTCCTGAAGCAGGAGGAGGGCCAGCTCGAGTGGGCTGCCGAGCACGTCGTGGGCGTCGCCAAGATGGAGGGCGTCTCCGAGGACATCGTTGCTGACCTGCGCGCCAACTTTGAGGGCGAGTGCTCCGAGGTCGGTATGTACCTGGCCATGGCACGCGTCGCTCATCGCGAGGGCTATCCCGAGATCGGCCTGTACTGGGAGAAGGCTGCCCACGAGGAGGCAGAGCATGCCGCCAAGTTCGCTGAGCTCCTGGGCGAGGTCGTGACCGACTCCACCAAGAAGAACCTCGAAATGCGCGTTGAAGCCGAGAATGGCGCCACCGCCGGCAAGACCGATCTTGCCAAGCGTGCCAAGGCCGCTGGTCTCGATGCCATCCACGACACCGTGCACGAGATGGCTCGCGACGAAGCTCGCCACGGCAAGGCTTTCGCTGGCCTGCTCAAGCGCTACTTTGGCTAAGCCAACTGCCTGAGACATAACCTCTAGCTCGATGAGGCCCGGACCGCATGGTTCGGGCCTTCTTCGTGCCTCACGAACTTGTTAACGCCCTGAAATAGGACCGCCTTCGGCATCGGCTTCTCGTCAAAAACTAAGTGAGTAGACTTTTTTGAACTTGCCGAGCAGGCCATCCGTATCACTTTATAAAGCCGCAGGTAAATGCCTTGTTACAAAACGGCCTGGTCACCAAAGTGCCAAAAGCCTACTCACTTAGAACCGCAGCCGTCCACGATCGAGCTGTTTTGTGTCTAACGGGCATCTTTCCGTCAATTACTCCCAATTTTGTCCAGTCAACGAATAGTTCAGACCGGAGTAATGTCTCAGCCCTTTGCTCATCTGAGCTTTTATCACGATATTCAGCATCGAGCATCCTGCATATGGCCTTAACGATCGCATGGAATCTATCCTCATCGAATATCTGTCTGTGTGTCAGGAGAAGTACATCGTAGCCCATGGCCTGAAGCGCCGTCATGCGATCGGCGTCACGCAAGCCGTCCCCTGCGCGCCCGTGCGAGGCCTTTCCCTGACATTCAATGGCCACCTGTCGCGCTCCGTCCGGCGAAGAAAGAAGCAGGTCGATATATACACGGGACTTTCCCACAATCGCTCGAGCACTTGTGCTTAGCATCACTTCAACATTAAGCTCTATGCCGCAAAAACCTTCGCCTCCCAGGGATCGCGGCAGTGCAAGTAGCAAATACGCCTCGACCTCAAAAGGCGACTCGGCACCCAATGGAACGAGTTGCGATACCGCTATAAATCTATTGCCGTAACGCATCCCGCAAACATCTGAACAAAAGCGGTCAAGGTCTCCGCCCAAAACCAAAGCGTCTCGACGCCATAAATTTGAGGCGGTGCCGTCCTCGGACGGGCAGCGCACCCAACCGAACGTTGTCGAAATCGCGCCCGAATCAATTGCACGCGAAAGCTCCGCCTCGAGTGCCGCCGGCAGGGCACACACCGCAAACAAACCGCACATCTCCGCCAATACGAAAAGAAGCTGGAGATCCGTCAGATGTCGCGACATGATGAATGCCGTCATCAGAGGAGACGTAACCAAAAACCCATGCTCCGTTTCTAGCACGGATTCCCTGGGGAGCTCACCGAGAAACAGCCGCTGCCTCATGCCGGCAGGGCAAGTCCGCTTGTTTCTCGTTCGAACCAACGTATACAACGGAAAGCCGAGCGCAACCTTAGCCGTCGGGTTACGGACAAGGTCATATCGCTGCCGGTCTTCTTCCGGTCGTGGAAGCGGCGGACACAAAGCAAGGACTTGAGGGGGCAAGCGCCAGTACCTAAAAGCCGATATGTCACAAAGTAGATCCTTCATAGGCACAGGAGAACACGGATTTCAACCCTGGTACTCACGCATTGGCGCGAACGCACCGAAAAGGGCGTCGAACGGACTGTTAAGTTTTCAACAGCCCTCCCCAACTGGCCAAAAGCTTGCCAAGAACTGGACGGAGCGTTGTTGAAAACCCCGCTTCTTTTCTCATGCGGAAGCCTTGCGCGGCAAGTGAGTAGACTTTTTTGAACATCCCGATCAGGCCGGTCATCCTGCTTTTCAAAACCGCAGGTAGATAGCTTGTTACAAAACTGCCTGGTCGCCAAAGTGCTAAAAGTCTACTCACTTAGGTTGCAGAGTGCCCCCCATTAGCTGCAATTCCAGGGTATTTAGCTCATTTGGACTCAAATCGTCGTACTGGACAAGGATTCGAGTCGGGTTTGAAGATCCATGTGCGCCATCGGGACACCAAAAACAGTCATTGATATCGATGTAAGGGATGCTCGAGCGCGCGAGGGCGCGTGTAAAAGAGTTTCCGCCCGTATCGCACTCCGCAACTACGACGCAGTAGAGGCCGGCATCCGCGTGCTCAACCAAAAACTCCCCCGCCGGAAACGCCTTTCGCACAAGCGCCGTCAGGCCATCACGCGCCTCGCGAGCTCGAACGCGCACGCGGTTCACATGTCGCTCGTAATCACCCGATTCCAGCAAGCGAGCCAAAGCGACCTGGTCAACAGAACTCACCGACGAGGCGTAAAAACCAAGGTTGCGCCTAAACCGTTCCATCAGCTCATCAGGCAGGACCATATACGCCAAACGCAGGGCCGACGACAGACTTTTTGAAAAGGTGTTGGTGTAGATGACCGATTGGGCGGCATCGATCGACGCGAGCGCGGGAATCGGCTTGCCGGCAAGGCGAAACTCACAATCAAAGTCATCTTCGATGAGATACCGGTCCGGCTGCTCGGCGGCCCAGCTCAGCAGGGCATAGCGACGCGCAATGCTCGTCACAAGGCCGGTCGGATATTGGTGAGACGGCATCAGGTGAAGGACATCCGCCCCGGTTTTCTGCAGAGCACTCAAGTCCACGCCTTCACCGTCCAACGGGATATGACGCACTTCGCAACCCATAGCCTGATAGATGCGCGTCAGGCGCAGATAGCCCGGATCCTCAACGGCATACACCTTGTCGGCTCCAAGCAACTGAACCAGCATGGTATCGAGCAGCTGGGCGCCCGCACCGATAACAATGTTGTTGGGGTCGACATTCATACCCCTCGTCCCGCGTAGATGGTGCGCAATCGCACGTCGCAGCCGAGCGGTGCCCTGCGCCGGTGCGGGCGAAAAGATTTCGCGCTCGTCCTCGGATGCCAGCATCGCCCGTAGCGCGCTTTGCCAAAGCCGCGCCGCCTCCAAAGCAGAAGGAGAAAGCGCATCGAATCGCTCGACCTGTCCGTTGACATCATGCACGCTGGGGCCCACAGAGACGGCATCTCGGTCGATGCCCTCCGCAGCCGAAGCCAAAACCGGTGCATCCGGAAGCTCGCAAGCGTAGTAGCCACGACGTGGCATTGAGCAAATATAGCCCTCAGCGAGTAACTGGCTATATGCATTCTCGATGGTAATAACACTGATTCCCAGATGACTGGCAAAGGCGCGCTTGGACGGCAGATGCTCCCCCGCCGTAATGCGTCCAGCTACGATATCATCTCGGATTTGCTGGTAAACATACTCATAGAGCGATGCTTCGCCGCGTTTTTCCAAATTGTAGTCAAGCATGAGTTTGTCACCTGACCTTATCGAGCTGTTCAATCTGGTATTAAGCTGACCTTATTATTATCTCGAAAACTGAGTATTTTGCCATGCCCAGCTCCCCGATAGGATTTTCCGTCAAGCAATGCACATGCCAACCAAGGGAGCAACCATGGCAGAACAGACCAGCAAGGCAGATCGCGTCAAACTCAATCGCGAGCTCGCGCAGATGCTCAAGGGCGGCGTCATCATGGACGTCACCACGCCCGAGCAGGCACGTATCGCCGAGGAGGCAGGCGCCTGCGCCGTCATGGCTCTCGAGCGCATCCCGGCCGACATCCGCGCCGCCGGCGGCGTGTCGCGCATGAGTGACCCCAAGATGATCAAGGGCATTCAAGAGGCCGTCTCCATCCCCGTCATGGCCAAGTGCCGCATCGGTCACATCGTCGAGGCGCAGGTCCTTCAGGCCATCGAGATCGACTACATCGATGAGTCCGAGGTTCTCTCCCCCGCCGACGATGTCTACCACATCGATAAGACCCAGTTTGACGTCCCGTTTGTCTGCGGTGCCCGCGATCTGGGCGAAGCGTTGCGCCGTGTTGCCGAGGGCGCCACAATGATTCGCACCAAGGGCGAGCCGGGCACGGGCGACGTCGTCCAAGCCGTGCGCCACATGCGCAAGATTCAAAAGCAAATCCGCGACGTTGCTGCTCTGCGCGATGACGAGCTCTTTGAGGCAGCTAAGCAACTGCAAGTTCCAGTCGAGCTTGTGCGCGAGGTCCATGCCACGGGCAAGCTTCCCGTGGTGAACTTTGCCGCCGGCGGTGTAGCAACCCCCGCGGACGCCGCGCTGATGATGCAGCTGGGTGCCGAGGGCGTCTTTGTCGGCTCGGGCATCTTTAAGAGCGGCGACCCCGCCAAACGCGCCGCCGCCATCGTTAAGGCTGTGGCAAACTTCACCGACGCCAAGCTCATTGCCGAGCTTTCTGAGGACCTGGGCGAGGCCATGGTCGGTATCAACGCTGACGAGATCGAGATCATCATGGAGGAGCGCGGACGCTAGTCCAGCAGAAAGGATCGCACATGAGCGATTATGCAGGCCAGACGGTCGCCGTGCTGGCGGTCCAAGGCGCTTTTGCCGAGCACGAGACAAGACTATCCGAGCTGGGCGCACGTTGTATTGAGCTGAGGCAGGCGGCTGATTTGATGCAGGACTTTGACCGTCTGGTACTTCCCGGCGGCGAGTCCACCGTTCAAGGGAAGCTGCTTGATGAGCTGGGCATGCTCGAGGAGCTTCGCGCCCGTATCGCTGAAGGCATGCCCGTCCTGGGCACCTGCGCCGGCTTGATTCTACTGGCTCACGACCTTGCCGCCCATGACGATAAAGGCACGCCGCGTTTGGCAACCATGGATGTACTTGTCGAGCGCAATGCCTACGGCAGGCAGCTCGGCAGCTTTCGAACCAAGGGGCAAGTAGCCGGCATCGACGGCGAAGCGCCGCTGACGTTTATCCGCGCGCCCCGCATCGTCGAGGTCCACGGCGACGCCAAGGCCCTGGCCGAAGTCGATGGCCGCATCGTCGCTGCCCGCCAAGACAATCAGCTCGGCGTAACCTTCCACCCCGAACTCGACGAAGACACCCGCCTCCACGAACTGTTCCTACAAATGTAGGCATCGAAATCAACAAACGAAACGAGAGCGGATAATCTCCCACTTCAAGCTTGAATGCAGGCTCAAACCGGGAGATTATCCACTCTCATGCTATGTAGTCATTGGGGTCGCTCTTAACCGACTACTCAAACAAGAACGTTCCCAACGACTACATTGCGATAGACAACCACGTTTGCTCAGATAAAACCGACCAAAATAAACCTGCCCCTTTTTGGCAGGTTTTGATCAAGGCAACGCCGATGTTTTGGCAACGCCAGCGAGCGCCGCCCAGGGCGAACAAGTTGGCATGAAAAAGGCAAGGCATAGACCTTCTGGTCATGCCTTGCCTTTTGAATGACAAATTGTCGCCCTGGGTGGCGCGCAGCGTCAACTAGTTACGCGGTTCGTAGAACCGCGTAACCCCTAAAAGCGGTTGCCGCGGAAGCCGCCACCGTTGCGGCCGCCACGATCGCCACCGCGACCGCCGCGGTCGTTACCACGGTTGCCGCCGAAGCCGCCACGGCTGCCACCGCGATCGCCATAGCCACCACGGTTGCCACCAAAGCCGCCGCGACCGCCACGGTCGCCGCCACGGTCACCAAAGCCGCCACGGCCACCGCGATCGCCACCGCGACCGCCGCGGTCACCGCCACGGCCACCGCGATCGCCAAAGCCTCCGCGACCGCCACGGTCGCCGCCACGGCCACCGCGCTCGTCACGGCCGCCGCGAGGACCGCGGTCCTCGTCCAGGCCCATGGCGACGAGCGGAGCGATAACCTTATCGAGAGCGGCCATCAGCTCGGTGGCCTCCTCGTAAGAAAGCTCGGGCAGGAGCTTCTCCTTCTTGTTGGCAAGCTCGGTCAGGCCCTCAGCGGCATCCTCGGCAGCGAAGACAACGATCTTGCGCATATCGCCCTCGGCGTCGTCGATGCGGCCGACCAGATCGGCGGCCTCGGCCTCGGCCATCAGGCCATCGAGCTCACGAAGGCGCATGCCCAGCAGGTCGGACATTTCCTTCTGCTCCATCTTGGGCTTGAGGTCAAGAAGCTTGATGGCGCGCTCGATGTTCGCCATGCGCTCGGCCTTGGCCTCCTCCTCCTTGGAAATAGCAAAGCGACGGCTGCGCAGCAGGCGGGCGGCCTTCTGCATCTTGTCCATCAGCTCTTCGTCATCGTAATCAGCGGCGGCCTCGACAACCTCGGCCTCCTCGGCGGAAACCTCGTCAGCAGCCTCAACCTCAGCAGCTTCGGTCTCCACGGTCTCGACTGCCTCGACCTCGGCAGCCATGGTCTCGTTCTCGGTCTCGTTCATGATCTCTTCGTTCTCAGACATGAGACTCCTTCTTGGCCCTCTCGGGCATCATCGCCCCATTCGCGGGGCCCGTCGCGCACTCTTTGCGCTTTATACATTCATGCCTCTCGGCAAAACGTCCATTAGTTTATGGTGTCGCCATCCAATCTAGCTGCAGAATCTATGTGCACACATTAATGCGACATGTGCGACTCGCGGCGAGCGTACACCAGCGACACCGCGAACCCGACAACGGCAATCACGGCCGCCACGCGCACGGCGGCTGCAAATCCTATCGCCTGGGCAACGTCCGACGCAACGCCTGCGGCGCCAGCAGCCACCGCAGAACTCGAAAGCAGGCCGATAAACAGCGACGGACCAAACGACGCGGCAATCATGTTCCACGTGTTAAGCAATGCCGTTCCGTGAGGATGCTCAGCGGCGGGAAGCGTCTCCAAACCGGCGGTCTGCGAGGGGCTCAGTACCAAACCGACGCCGGCATACACCACAACGGCCAGCAGCACGACAACGCCGATGTTCATGCTTGCCGCGGTCATCGAGATTGCCGTCTGCCCCACAGCGATCAGGGCAAAGCCGACCGGCAGCAGCGGCCACGCACCACGGGCATCCATCACGCGTCCGCCCACAATCGAGGTCACGGCGTTGCAGGCGATCGCCGGCAAAATGAGCAAACCCGCGACAAGTGCGGTCATGCCGTATGCGCCCTCAAAATAGAGCGGCAACAAAACGCTCATCGAGAACGTCGTCATCATCGACACCACCACAAGCAGGCATGCAGGCCAAAAACGAACGCTCGCCATGGGACGCACGTTAAGCACCGGATGCTCGAGCTTGAGCTGACGAACCGCAAACAGGCCGAGCACCACAACAGCGGCGAAAAGCGCCACGATACCGGCCATCACATTGGTCGAGAACTCGCCTACGGAATACACGAACGCCGTAATGCCGGCAGCGAGCAAAACAACCGACAGAATATCAAGCGTGGTGTTCGAGCGCTCTCCGACATTCCGAACGAGCTTTGCTGCCGCCGCGGCGACCACGACACCGCCCACCAGCGGCACTACGAACACCGCCCTCCAGCCAAACAACGTGCATATAAGACCACTAATCACGGGCCCAAACGCCGGCCCTAGCGTAATGCAGGCACCGCCCAGGCTCAGATACAGACCGAGCTTCTCGCGCGGAGCACAAGATAGCACCACATTCATCATGAGCGGAAACAAGATGCCCGATCCCGCAGCCTGCAAAATACGACTTGGCAGCAAAACGGTAAACGACGGGGCGACCAGGCACAGAACTTCTCCGGCGACCATGCATCCGCATGCGAAAAACAGCAGCTTGCGCGTCGAGAAACGACCGGACAGAAAGGCCATGATGGCCGTAAAGATCGACGTCACGATCATGTATCCCGAAACTAGCCACTGCGCCGTGGTGGCACTCACCGAAAAGGCCGCCATGATATCGTGCAGTGCCACGTTAATGATGTTCTCGTTAAACGCGGCGACAAAGGCTGCAATATACATTACGACGAGAAACGCCGCAGTGGCCGATGGCGCTACTTGAACTTGTTGCTGAGATTTGCTCCCCATGCATTTCCTTCCTCTTGGAACGACAGTCGCATCGCCCCAGAGGAACAGTCCAGGGCGAAAATGAGCCCTAGACTTACGCCAGACGCCGCACACGACGAATCTGACAACATGGTCCAACGTCGAAAGATTGTAACGCGGACGCGCAGCTTTCCTTCCGCGCTATTATTAAAAGTCCACGAAAGCATAAGACATGAGGAGCCCGCCATGATTAAGCCCATCATGAAATCCGAGTTCTTTTTGCGCCTGCCTTCCGAAGACGCGGGCCCCGATGACGCCGTGACTGGGCAGGACCTCCTAGATACGCTCCATGAGCATGAGCACGAGTGCGTGGGCCTCGCCGCCAATATGATCGGCGTGCGCAAACGCATCATCTGCGTAAAGGACGGCAACAGGGCGCTGTTGATGTACAACCCTCAAATTCTTGAGCAGGTCAATGCCTATCAGACGAGCGAAGTATGCCTCTCGCTTGCCGGCGAGCGCCCCTGTACCCGTTATCGCCGCATTAAGGTGGAGTATCTGGACGAGAACTTCGTCCACCGCATCAAAAACTTCTCGGGCTACACCGCCGAAATCATCCAACACGAAATCGACCACTGCAACGGGATCGTTATATAGTTCTGCCGATTCAAGAAAGCTCCCTGCAGCAAAACAACTGCAGGGAGCTTTTCATAGTGCGGAACTTCTATCCCACTAGCTCTGACGGTAATGGTCGAAGAAGTCGGCGAGGTCTTCGAGGGACTCTTTGAGCACTTCCATGCGCGGCAGGTACACGATACGGAAGTGGTCGGGCTCAGCCCAGTTAAAGCCGCCGCCGCGCGTGATCAGGATCTTCTTCTCGTGCAGCAGGTCAAGGGCGAACTGCTCGTCATCGGTAATGTTGAACTTCTTCACATCCATCTTGGGGAAGATGTAGAACGCCGCACGCGGCTTAACCACCGAGATACCATCGATCTTGCTGAGCGCCTCATACACAAAATTGCGCTGCTCGTAGACACGACCGCCCGGGCGGATATAGTTGTTAACAGACTGATGGCCGCCGAGCGCCGTCTGGACGATCGACTGAGCCGGCACGTTGGAGCACAGGCGCATGTTCGAGAGCATGTTGATGCCCATAATAAAGTCGCTCATGCAGCGCTGGTTACCCGAAAGCACCATCCAGCCAATACGATAGCCCGCGATCATGTGCGACTTGGAAAGGCCGCTAAAGGTGACGCAGGGCAGGTCGGGGGCGAGTGATGCAATGGAGACGTGCTCGTAGCCGTCCATGCACAGGCGGTCGTAGATCTCGTCGGCAAAAATCATGAGCTGGTGCCTGCGCGCGATCTCAACGATGCCCTCGAGCACCTCGCGCGGATAGACAGAGCCCGTGGGGTTGTTGGGGTTGATGATGACGAGGGCCTTGGTCGCGCTCGTGATCTTGGACTCCATATCCTCCAGGTCGGGATACCAATCCGCTTGCTCATCACACAGATAGTGAACGGGATGACCGCCGGCAAGGGTTGCGCACGCCGTCCAAAGCGGATAGTCGGGGCTGGGGATCAGAATCTCGTCGCCATTGTCGAGCAGCGCGTTCATCGAAAGCTGAATGAGTTCGGATACGCCGTTGCCCGTGTAGATGTGCTCCATCTGAACATTGGGCAGGCCCTTGATCTGCGAATACTGCATGATCGCCTTGCGTGCAGAGAACAGGCCGCGCGAGTTGGAATAGCCTTCGCAGTCGGGCAGCTGCTGGCGCATATCCTTAATGACCTCATCGGGCGTGCGGAAACCAAAGGGCGCGGGGTTGCCGATGTTGAGCTTGAGGATGCGCTCGCCCTCGTCCTCCATACGGGCGGCCTCGTCGACGACGGGACCGCGCACGTCATACAGGACGTTATCGAGCTTGGTGGATTTAGAAAAAGTACGCATGGTGGTGCTCCTTGGAATTTGAGCTGAGGGTTGGGGTTCGGGCTTGGGCACGTTGCGAGGCGATGACGTCTCGCCTTGATCGGCGTCACCGGCGATCAGCCAGGTAACATCGACCTCCAAAATACGGGCGAGCAGCTCTGCCACATCGCGCCGCGGGATCGTCTTGCCGCTCACATATTGGCTCATCTGACTCTTGCCGAGTTTTTTGCCGAGCATCTCCGATGCGCGGATTACGTCCGACTGGCGAACGTCGCGATCGGACATAGTCTGTCGCAGGCGATCGCTAAACGTCTCTTGGGCCACAGGAACCTCCTTGCTGGCAAAGTTCAATTTATAGAACACGAATTGAACCAAGGTTCAATTTAGCAAGCAGTATAGCGCCGCACCTCATTCGATAGTTCAATTTCATAAGAAAACGTACCGAACTCCGAGATTTGCCCAAAGCGGACAATGACGTGTACACGTTTAGAGGTATTCGAGGAAACGAGCGGCGGCAAGCGAAACATCGGCCGTTCGATATATGGCGTTGATCTGCCGATGGGGATGCCCCTCGAGCGGACGCACGGCAACATCGAACTGACAGCGGCGCAAGATGAGCGCAGGAAGAACGCTCACGCCCAGGCCATCCTCCACCATGGCCATAATCGCATAGTCATCCCAGGTCGACAGCTTGGAGCGCACCGTGAGCCCCGCACGACGGAACAGCGGCGTAATCTCATCGTCGCTACCGCGTTCCAGCAGAATAAACTGCTCGTTGGCCAGATCGGCAAGGGAAACGACCTCCGCGGTGGCGAGCGAGGAGTCCGCTGGCACCACGGCCATCAGCTCGTCTTGCGCCAACGGCTGCGACGCCATGCCGCCGCGTGGCTCGCGCGGAATAAAGCCCAGGTCGCAGCGGCCTTCCGCCACCCATTGCTCAATCTCGGAGTAATCACCCATCAGCAGCTCGTAATCGACATCCGGGTGATCAGCGCGAAACCGCGCGATCACCGGCGGCAGTACATGGGTCGCCACACTCGAGAACGTACCGATACAGATCTTGCCACGCATGAGCCCCCGCATCTCGTCCACGCGTCGCTGCAGGCGGCCAAACTCTTCGCATAACGCCTCGACTGCCGGCATGATCTGCCGCCCGTCAGCAGAAAGCACCACGCCCTCGCGGCTGCGATCAAGCACCTTAAAACCCCAGTCTGCCTCAAGGTCGCCCACCATGCGGCTCACGCCCGACTGCGAATAGCTCAGCCGCTCTGCAGCACGCGTAAAGCTGCCGGCACGCACCGTCTCGAGCAGCACTTGCATCTTTTGGATATTGGTCTCCACGGCACGTCCCCACCTTTGCATGAGTTTTTGTCATGTCATCCATGCATTATATTCGCTTTTCTTCTAAAGCCACCTCACCCATAGTGAAGATGCTCGGATATAGAGGGGATGTCAGCGCATGAACAACGGACTGTTTACATACTTAGCAGCATTGCTATTGTTTGGCTCCAACGGCATCATCGCCGCTGCCATCGTGCTGCCGAGCTCCGACATCGTGCTACTACGTACTTTTTTGGGTGCGCTCTCACTCGTTGTCATCCTCGTCACTACGCAACGCCATAAGTTACAGGCGTCATCTCGCCCCCGCGAAGCCGCAGCCCTCCTCCTCTCGGGAGCCGCACTGGGCGCCAGCTGGATTTTTCTGTTCCGCGCCTACCAGACCATTGGCGTTGGCATCTCCTCGCTGCTGTACTACTGCGGCCCCATCATTGTCATGGCGCTCTCCCCGCTCATTTTTGGCGAAAAGCTGACCGGTGGCAAAATCGCCGGCTTTATCGCCGTTGCTTGCGGTGCTTTTCTCATTGCAGCGCAAGGTCTAGGCGGCAATATGCCCATTGCGGGTATTGCCTGCGGCATCGCCTCGGCATTTTGCTATGCGCTGATGGTCATCGCTAGCAAGGGTGCGCCACACATCGAAGGCCTCGAGAACTCCACGCTCCAGGTGAGCGCGGCCTTTGTGACCGCGCTGGTCCTCACGCTCATCACGCAGGGCGCTCCCTCATTCCTGTCCGCCGCCGTCGCCGCCAGTATTGATTGGCGTGCCGTCGTCATGCTCGGCGTCGTCAACACCGGCATCGGTTGCCTGCTTTACTTTAGTGCCGTCGCCAAGCTGCCCGTGCAGACCGTCGCGGTTGTCGGCTACCTCGAGCCGCTTTCGGCGGTCGTGTTCTCCGCCGTCCTTTTAGGCGAAGCCATAACACCGGCCCGTCTGATGGGCGCCGCGCTTATCATCGGCGGCGCAATCTTTTGCGAACTCGCCGGCAAGCGCGCAAGCACCAAGGCCGGTGTCGCCCAGGCGGCACGCGCTTAAGGGACATTTTCTCGGGGCGCATGCGGGATAAAGCCCAGGTCGCAGCGGCCCTGCACCTCACAGGAGATGCAGGGCCGCTTTGCATTGCAGTGAAGCTATCGGCTACGAACGACGCGGCTCGGGAACCACGAGCCTATCGGGGCTCGCGCCCTCGGCATCCATCAGGCTCACGTAACGAATCGACGGATCCCCATACATCGCGTAGTAATAATTGCCCGTGCGCGCGCTAAAGCATCCGGTATAGATAGTCTTCTCGAACTTGCCATCGCCCATCCTGGACGCCCCCTCAATCATCACCACGCCCTCGAGCGAGCGGAACATGCGAACGACGTTTTCGGTCTCGCTCTCCTTTTGCGGGTAATTGGCATTGAGGTACGCCGCCTTTACAAAACGGCTCGGCGAATAGCAATCGCCCGGAATGCCGCGCATGCCGGCACCGGCTCCATAGGGCTTAAGCTCGGCGCCACGCCATGTCGCCGTCTGCGGAAAATCGCTTGTGGCGGTGATATAGGTGCGCAGGTTTTCCATGTGCCACGGGAAGGTCGGCTGGTTGGCAAGGGTGTCGACCGGATCGTCGTATACATGCAGGCCGTCAGCCATCATCTCGACCACGATGCTGCGCTGGCTGTCGCCGATAATCCAATGGAGCAGCGACACGCCCAGCCCCTCTCCGGCAGATTTGGCGACAATCACCGTGTCGCGCAGCGCGGCCTCGACCTCATCGACCGTCGAGAACGTCGCTGCCACCCACAGGGGAAACTCATAGGCCGCGATATTGTTCTTGCCGTCGACAGGGCCCTCGGCATACTCGGCATAGCCGGGAAAGTTGAGCCCCGCCACAGCCAGACCCGCATCGTTACCACAGTCGAAAAACATGGGATAGTTCTTGTAATCGATGCACATGCCGATTACCGCGTGTGCCGCCGACGCATCGTCGATAAACGAATACGGAATGTGGAACCCGCGCGGCATCACGCGAACCTGTTGGCCGTAGTCAAAGCTCCAGTCGAGGTTGCGGCCCAGATACATGTGGCCAGAATTATCGGTAAATCGAATGCTCGTGCACATAGCGCCTCCTAGCTTTACGGTCCTGCTAAGGTTATTGTCACCAAACAAAAAGGCGCTAAACACAAAAGCCCGGACATGACAACAATGTCACGCCCGGACCAAAAGAGACGAAGTGCGGTGCTTTGGTCCCCTTAGACCAACTTTCCAAGACAGTGGTCGATCATATGCTGGACCATCTGCGCCTCGAAGCCCACAAAGTCCTGCTTGCGCTCGCGCATCTTGCCATCGACGATCTGGTCAAAGGCAACCTTGCACTTGATATAGCGCGTGGACTTGGTGACCTCCTCGTGCGTCAGGCAGCTCTCCTCCATCTTGCTGGCGCCCAGGCCAAACACCAGACGGGGGTTGTAGAGCACGTGGGGCTCGCCGGCGTCGTCCAGGTAGACGCAAACCTTCTTGGTAACGCCAATCTGGTTAGCGGCAAGGCAGCCGGCATCGTCGAGCGACTTGATGGTATCGATCAGGTCCTGAGCAACCGACTCGTCCTCGACGGTCGCAACCTCGCAACGCTGGGACAGGATAGCCTCGTCGTGGCAAAGCTCTTTAATCATACGTTCCTCCATAGGGGTCGTTGTAACCGCTCAAGTATACGGTACCTACACAATTTCATGCGAAAGATACCGCCCGTCCGTTACAAACCGCCGAACATCAACATGTGAGGAACACCAACTTCACAAAGGCGATATAGTGGGTGGGTTCGTGTCAATCGGCCTAAACTCGGGGCCGAACAAGGAAAGGGTATGCATGGACGAACTTTTTCACGTCAGTGAGCGCAAGTCCACAATCGGGACCGAACTTCGCGCTGGACTGACAACATTCCTGGCGATGGCCTACATCATCGCCGTCAACCCCGCAGTGCTCTCGGGCGCCGGCATCGATGCGGGAGCGCTCGCCTGCGCCACTTGCCTGGGCGCCGGCATCATGACCATCTGCATGGGCATCTTCGCCAACCGTCCGCTCGCATGCGCGTCGGGCTTAGGCGTCAACGCGATGATCGCTGGAATCACCACCACCGTCTGCGGCGGTGACTGGCACGTGGCCATGAGCGTCATCTTCCTTGAGGGCGTCGTCATCTTGCTGCTCGTGCTTTGTGGCCTGCGCGAGGCCATCATGGACGCCATCCCGGTTGTCCTGCGTCACGCCATCTCGGTGGGTCTGGGCCTGTTCATCGCCATGATTGGCCTGTGCGATGCCGGCATTATCACCGCTGGCGCCGGTACACTCGTCGGTCTGGGCGACATCACCTCCCCCACCTTCATCGTCGGCATCATCTCCATCCTGGTGACGGTCGCCCTCGCCTGCCGCAACGTCCCCGGCTCGCTGCTCATCGGCATCATCGTCGCCGTTATCGCCGGTATCCCCCTGGGTGTGACCCAGGCTCCGACCGGCATCATCGCCCCGCTCGACTTCTCGAGCATCGGCGGCCCCATCGCCGACGCCGGCGGCGTGCCCGCCATCGTCAAGGTCCTTACCGACCCCACGCTCCTCGTCATCTCGTTCTCGCTGCTCATGAGTGACTTCTTCGACACCATGGGCACCGCGATGGCCGTGGCCAAGCAGGGCGAGTTCCTCACCGACGACGGCAACGTCGAGAATATCAAGGAGATCCTGATCGTCGACTCCGCCGCCGCTGCTGTGGGCGGTTTCATGGGCGTCTCCTCCATCACCACCTTCGTCGAGTCCACTTCCGGCGCCGCCGACGGTGGCCGCACGGGCCTCACCTCCGTCACCACCGGCGTGCTGTTCATTCTCGCCGCGTTCTTCTCCCCCATCGTCACCATCGTTTCCAGCGCCGCCACCTGCGGTGCTCTGGTCTACGTTGGCTACCTCATGATGAGCGAGGCCTCCGAGATCGACTGGTCCGACGTGTCGCAGGGTTTCCCGGCGTTCATGATTGTCGCCGGCGTACCCTTCACCTACTCCATCTCTGCCGGCATTGGCCTGGGCTTTATCGCCTACGTGATCGTCGCGCTCTTTAAGGGCGAGGCCTCCAAGATCAAGCCGCTCATGTGGATTGCAGCCCTTGCCTTCCTCGTCTACTTCTTCGTGGCGTAACGGCACAGTCTGCCAAAGCAGAACACAAAAGCGCGGAGTCGCATCGAGCGGCTCCGCGCTTTTCTTTTAAAGCCAGGCAACGCACGGACGCGCGATGTATTGCTTCCCAAGTTTTGGACATTTTGCCCTCCAAACGGCACTACCGCCGGCTACATCCTGCAGATATGCTGGGCGTAATCGCATAGGCCCTATGAGGATGGGAGCAACCATGGCCGCCCTGTTCACGACCCCCAAGCGCAATGACAAAACCTCTGGAGCCCATTTTATCGAGCCCGACGCACGCCGTCGCACGCTGCTCGCACACGGCAGCTGGCGCCGCGTGACACACCGCATCGTCGTGGGCGCCGTATGCGCGCTCACGGCAAGCTCGCTGCTCATGCCGAGCGTCTCACTCGCGGCCGAGTGGGTCAACGTCGGCGGCACTCAGTACAACACTGCAGCAGGCGACGAGGCCGGCACCTGGGCCTGGGACGGCGCCGACGACATGAAGCTCAACGGCTATAACGGCGGCGCGATCGAGGCAGCGGGCAAGCTCAACGTGAGCTACGAGGGCAACAACACCGTCACTAACGACGACGGCCGCGGCATCAAGGTTAAGGATGGCGCGAACGAGAACGCCGAGCTTAATATTCAGGGCGACGCGTCCAGCACGCTCAACGTGGCATCTTCTCGTGACGCCATCACTTCCGTCGGCAACATCAACATCGACGGCGCTGGCACTGTCAACGCCACGAGCACCGAGCACGATGCCATCGATGCCGGGGGCGATGTCGCCATCAAGGGCTCGGGAAACGTTAACGCCACGGGCGATTCGGATGGCATCAGGGCCGACGGCAACATCACGATCGACAACAGCGGAACCGTCACCGCCAAGGCCACCGAGGATCAGGGTATCGATGCTAACGAGAACCTCATCATAAAGGGCGGCGGCAAGGTAGAGGCAAGCTCTATCGAGGACAATGCGATTTGGGCCGACGGCAGTATCGAGATCTCGGGTGGCAGCCAGGTCAAGGCAAGCTCCGAGGAAGACGCCGCCATCGACGGTAAAAACAGCCTCACGGTCACGAACGCTTCCCTCAACGCAGGTGGCGTTGGGTATGGCATCTATGTCTACAAGGGCATCACGCTCGATGGCGCGACCGTGACGGTCCGCGCAAGCTCAGATGGCGGGGAAGTCAGCGCACTCTTCACCGATGAGGACGACATCGTCATCAAGAACGGCTCGACTGTGGATGCGCTCGCAGAAGGCAGGTTCTCGGTTGCAATCTCCACCAGTAATTTCTACTCCGGCGAAGCGGGTGGCCATATCTACATCAGCGACTCCGTTGTCAAGGCCATAGCCCGCTATGCCGAGACCGGCGGCGACGGCCCCGACCACTACAGTGGAGACCAAAACGACGAAATCATCCCTGAGTCCGAGGGTCTGAACATCGGTATCTTCGCCCAGACCAGCGAGGGCATCACGCCCGCGACTATTTCGATCGTCCGCAGCAAGGTCACTGCCGAAGGAGACACGGCGGCGATCTTCGCCCTTGCCATGAGCGCGGACGGCAAGGCAATCGGCACCATCGAAATCGAAGGCTCCACCATCCTGACGCCTGAAGGCGGCAAGGTCATTGACTATCGCAACAAAGAAGAGCTCAGCAACGGCGACATCTACGAAGCGGGTCAAACCATCGGCACGGGCGACGCTGTGATCGACTCCCCCTATAACGAAGCTGTCGCCAAGAGCACGGTCATCGTGCCTCCCGAGGAGATCAAACCCGAGGAGAAGCCAGGCGAGACCAAGCCCGAGGGTTCCAAGTCCGAGGGCACGAAGACAACCAAGACCGTTGCAGTTGCAGCCACGGGAGCCAAGACCACCGGCAAGCTCGCGGCAACCGGCGACGCCTCGAGCGCAGCCATCATAGCGACCGCCCTTGTAGGAACGGCCGCTATCGTCACAGGCGCCCTGGCGAGTCGCAAACGCTCGTAAACACTTTTTCGTACAGGACGGGTGGATCGCGGCCCTTGCCTTCCTCGTCTACTTCTTCGTAGCGTAAGGGCAAGGCTGCAAAAGCTGAACAATGAAGCGCGGAGTCGCCATGCGGCCCCGCGCTTTTCTTTTAGCGTCGGTCCCTGCGCCGGCGTGCGGCCTATTTCTCCCCCATTTTGGCCATTTTGCCCTCCAAACGGCACTACCGCCGGCAACATCCAGCAGATACGCTGAACCTAGCCGTATAGGCCCTATGAGAACGGGAGCAACCATGGCAGCCTTGTTCACGACCCCCAAACGCAATGACACTACCGCCGGAACCCATGTTGCCGAACCCGACGTTCGCCGTCGCATAGGACTCGCGCACGGCAGCTGGCGCCGCGTGACGCGCCGCATCGTCGCGGGCGCCGTGTGCGCGCTCACGGTGAGCTCGCTGCTCATGCCGAGCGTCTCGCTCGCAGCGGAATGGGTCAAGGTCGGCGGCAACAAGTACAACACCGCGGCGAGCGACGAGGCCGGTACCTGGTCGTGGGACGGCGCCGACGACTTGAAGCTCAACAACTATAACGGCGGCGAGATCCAGGCCGCAGGCAAGCTCAACGTGAATTACTCGGGGACCAACATCGTCACTGCCGAATGGATCGAAGGCATCAACGTTTCTCATGGCACTAACGAGAACGCAGAGCTCAATATCCAAGGCGACGCGGGCAGCACGCTCAGCGTGACATCTACTGAGGACGCTATCCTCTCCACGGGTAATATCAACATCGACGGAGCCGGATCCGTCAACGCCACGAGCACTGGGTTTGACGCCATAAATGCCGGGGGTGATCTCGCTATCAAAGGTTCGGGCAACGTCAACGCCACGGGTGCATCGGATGGCATCAGGGCAAACGGTAATATCACGATTGACGACAGCGGAGCCGTCACCGCCAGGACTACCGAGGACAAGGGTATTGGAACCGACAAGAACCTCACCATCAAGGGTGGCGGGACGGTCGAGGCAAGCTCAGCTGATGGTGAGGCCCTTTGGAGCGGCGGCAATATCAACATCTCGGACGGCAGCCAGGTCAAGGCAAGCTCCGAGAAAGACGCTGCCGTCGAGGCCAAGGGCAGCCTCGCAGCCACAAACGCCTCCCTCAACGTAAACGGTGTTGAATATGGCGTCTATGCCCACAAGGGCATCACCCTCGATCATGCAAACGTGACAGTCCGCGCAAGTAAAGGCAGATACGGTAGCGCCATTGCCCTCTTCACCTACCCAGACGATATCGTCGTCAAGAACGGCTCCACCGTGGACGCGTTTGCGGAAGGCGAGGTTTCGGCTGCATTCTCCACCAGAAGCGATCGACCCAACGAGGAGGGTGGCCACATCTACATCAGCGACTCCGTTGTCAAGGCCATAGCCCGCTATGTCGAGAACGGCGACGGCCCCATCCCCTACAGCGAAAACCAAGATGGCGAGACGAGCCCCGAGCCCCAAGGCGAGAACATCGGCATCATCGCCCAGACCAGCGAGGGCGTCACACCCGCAGTCATCTCGATCATCCGCAGCAAGGTAACGGCCGAAGGAGATACAGCGGCAATCTTTGCCCGTGCCATGAGCGCTGACGGCAAGGCAATCGGCACCATCAAGATTGAGAACGCCGCCATCCAGACGCCCGAAGGCGGCAAGGTCATTGACTATCGCAAGCTCCGTGACGGCATCTACGAGGCAGGCCAAGCCATCGGCACGGGCGACGCTGTGATCGACTCCCCCTATAACGAAGCTGTCGCCAAGAGCATGGTCATCGCACCTCCCGAGGTAGCCAAGCCGGAAGACCCCAAGCCCGACGAGACCAAGCCCGCAGAAAGCAAGCCCGCGGAGTCCAAGCAGAACCCCAAGCCTGAGGGCTCAAAGCCGACCAAGGCCGTTGCGGCTTCAATCACGAAAGCCAAGACTACCGGCGTGCTCGCGGCAACCGGCGACACCTCGGGTGCGGCCATCGTGGCAACCGTCCTTGCGGGAACAGCCGCTATCGCCGCAGGCACCATGGCGAGCCGTAAGCGCTCTTAGACGCCTCTGCGCACATGGCAGCTCCCGCGAAGGCTCCGAGTCCCAGCACCGTTTAACAACGCCACCGCCGAGCTCCCCTCCGGCGGTGGCGTTTTCCATATGCGTCCGCAGGGTATGCACGAGATTGTCTTTGGTCTAGCCCAACCTGCATGAGCCGGCGTGCGACAATGGGGGCCGTCGATATCACAACGCCGAGAGAAGCCCGTCATGGAAGCGCATCAAAAGCAGATAACCGTTCATTCGGAGCATACGGAAAGCGCGCCCGTCATCTACCTCCCCGTTGTCATGGACGACGGTAGTAAAGTCTACGAGTGCTGCCGAGAGCTCGACTGTCCGCCATTCACCCTCGTCGCCATTGGCGGGCTCGATTGGAATCGCGAGCTGAGCCCCTGGGCATGCGACGGAACCGTGCGCGATGCCGAGCCTTTCGGCGGCCAAGCTGCCGGTTTTCTTGATGAGCTGCTGAATCAGATAATCCCCCAGGTCGAGTCGTCGCTTCCTCAGCCGCCCACCTGGCACGGCGTTGCTGGCTACTCGCTGGCAGGCCTCTTTTCGCTTTGGGCTCTCTGGCAAACCGACGCCTTTGACCGCGCTGCAAGCGCATCGGGGTCGCTGTGGTTTCCCGAATTTGTCGATCGCGCCAGCACGGCGCCATTTGCCGGCAGCCCGCAAGCCGTCTATCTGTCACTCGGCAAAAAGGAAACCAAGACGCCCAACCGCATGATGCGGCACGTACTCGACGACACACGCGCGATGGAAGCGTTGCTCGTCGAGCGCGACATTCCAACAACGCTGGAGCTCAACCCCGGCAATCACTTTGCCCAAACCGACTTGCGCATGGCCCGCGGCATCCACTGGATACTCACGCACTAAAAATGGCTCCCACGCGTAGCTGCACGCATGGGAGCCATTTTTTAGTTTTATCGATAGCCGGCCTTACTCGGCGGCCTCCTCGAGTTCAGAGACGTCGAACTCAAAGTCGTTGCCCGGTAGGATGGCATTGAGCACAATGCCCACCAGCGAACCCACGGCAAGGCCCGAGAGCGAAATGGTCACGCCGCCCAGCTCCAGCACGATGGCACCGGCGGTACTGTAGGCAATGCCGAGCGAAAGCACGAGCACCAGAGCCGCCACCAGCACGTTGCGGTTGTTCTGGAAATCAACCTGATTCTCGATGAGGTTACGGACGCCCACGGCGCTGATCATGCCGTAGAGCACGAGCGACACGCCGCCGATTACACACGCTGGCATGGCGGCGATCACGGCAGCAAACTTGGGGCAGAACGAAAGCACGATGGCGCAGCAGGCGGCAATGCGAATCACGCGCGGGTCGAACACGCGCGTCAGGGCGAGCACGCCGGTGTTCTCGCCATACGTGGTGTTGGCCGGAGCGCCAAAGAGCGACGCCAGAATCGTGGCGAGACCATCGCCGAGCAGCGTGCGATGCAGGCCGGGATCGGCGATGTAGTTACGCTCGCAAGTGGAGCCGATAGCCGAGATATCACCGATATGCTCGATCATGGTCGCGAAAGCCAGCGGCATGATGGTGATGATGGCCGTCGTGGCAAGACCGCTATCGAACTGCGGCCCAAAGAGTGCAAACACGGTGTTGTCCCACACGATGGGCAGACCGACCCACGGAGCGGCGGCAACGCCCGAGAAATCAACCTCGCCGAGCGCAGTCGCAACGGCATAGCTCACCACAACGCCCAGCAAAATCGGCACGATCTTGATCATGCCGCGGCCCCAGATGTTGCAGATGACGATCACGGCCACAGCGATAACGGCGACAAGCCAGTTGGTCTGGCAGTTGGCAATGGCAGAGCTCGCCAGGATCAGGCCGATGGAAATGACGATGGGACCGGTCACCACCGGCGGAAAGAAGCGCATGACACGCTTGGCGCCAAATGCGCGGAAGAGTGCCGCAAGTACCGGATAGAGTAGACCGGCGCAGGCAACGCCCAGGCAGGCGTAGGGCAAAAGCTCGGCCTCGCCGTTGGGTGCAATGGCGGCATAACCCGCGATAAAAGCAAACGACGAGCCCAGAAACGCGGGCACCTTACCGCGCGATAGAAAATGAAACAGCAGCGTGCCGATGCCGGCGAACAGAAGCGTCGCCGAAACGGAAAGGCCGGTGAGCACAGGCACGAGCACCGTGGCTCCGAACATCGCAAACATGTGTTGCAAACCCAACACAAACATGCGCGGGCGGCCGAGCGACGATGCATCGTAGATGGCATCGGTGACGGCGGGCGTCGAGGATTGGGACATGGAAGTCCTTTCATGATGGAAGGGCGATCAGGCATATCGGATAACCTGCCCGAACGATACGATCCGAACCATTGTACGTGATATGCCATGTCTCGCACGCGCCGTCACCTGCAAACGGTAGCGTTACTTCCAAACGCGCTCGGAAATGCGCTTGACCAGCGCGATCTTTGCCCACTGTTCGTCCTCGGTCAGTTTGTTGCCAATCTCACAGCTGGCAAAGCCGCACTGGGGCGACAGGTACAGGTTCACGAGCGGCACATACTTTGCGGCCTCGTGAATACGTTCGACGATGGCATCCTCGTCCTCGAGCTCAGCGGCCTTGGTGGTCACCAGGCCCAGCACGACCTTCTTGCCGGGAGCAACATACTTGAGCGGCTCAAAGCCACCGGCGCGCGGCGTATCGAACTCAAGGTAGAACGCGTCGACATCCTCGTGCGCAAACAGGTACGGTGCAATGGGATCGTAACCACCCTCGAAGGCATACGTGGAGTGATAGTTGCCGCGGCACACGTGCGTGTTGATGACCAGATCGTCGGGCTTGCCCTCGATGGCGGCGTTGTTGAGCGCCACGCCCAGCTCGCTTACCTTTTGCAGGTCGACCGGGCTCATGCCGGTCTTTGCCACGAAATCGGTGTCGCAGTAGATACCCCAAGTACAGTCATCAAACTGGATATTGCGGCAGCCTGCTGCGTACAGGTCGGCAATCACGGTGCGGTATGCTGCCGCGATGGCATCGGCGAGCTCTTCGTCGGTCTTGTAGACGGCGCGCAGACTCTCCTGCTGGCCATCGCAACGGTCGAGCGTGACTTCGGAGAACGTCTGGATCGGTGCCGGAATGGTTTGCCGTGCGACCTGGCCCTCCCCCTCAAGCGCCTTGACGAACTTAAAATGCTCGACGAACGGATGATTCTTGCCGCCAATGGGACCGGTTACCACGGCGGTGTCGGCGGTAGTCTCCTCATCGTGGAACATATAGCCTGTACGCGAGGTGCGGCGCTCAATGCCGTTAAGGCCCCACATAAAATCGAGGTGCCAGTAGCTGCGGCGGAACTCGCCATCGGTGATAACTTGCAGGCCGGCGGCCTTCTGCTTTGCCACCAAATCGCGAATGGCCTCGTCCTCGACGGCCTTAAGCCCCTCGGCATCAAGCGTGCCTGCCGCATAGGCAGCGCGGGCATCCTTTACGGCCTGCGGACGAAGAAAGCTGCCGACGATATCAGCGCGAAACGGCGCGTTCGATTGAATTGAAGTGCTCATAGATATCTCCCTTTGCATTGGTTGCTTTACTGGGACAGAGTATGAGCGCTTATATGGCCATCGTAAAATATACGTTTATATAGGTTTGTTATTAGTTTTTTCTATACTGAGCAACAGTGGAGCTCAGCCTCACATGGGTATCTCGAAGTGAGCTAAATATGCTGACGAATCGCTTCGATATAGGCCTGCCCATAGCGCGTGAGCGTCGTATTTTTGCGCGTGATAATGCCGATCTCCATGTACTCGTCTACATCGAGCGGAATCGAGATAATACCGGGGCCGTTAAGCTCATGGCTGATCACGCCCGAACACACCGTGTAGCCGTTAAGGCCCATAGCTAGGTTGAACAGCGTCGCACGGTCGCGCACGCGGATATTCTTGCGGCGCTCAAAGGTCGAGGTCAGCTCCTCAGAATAATAAAACGAGTTATAGCTGCCCTGCTCATAGGACAGGAACGGGTAGTCTTCCAAGTCCTCGAGCGTCACACTCGAGCGGCCCGCCAGCGGATGGTCGGCGCACACGAAGACATGCGGCGTGGCGCAGAAGAGCCCTTCGAACACGAGCTCGTTGGCCGCCAACATGCGCTCGATGACCTCGCGATTGTGCTCCGACAGATACAGGATGCCGAGCTCGCTTTTCATGTGCGCGACGTCCTCGATAATCTCGTGGGTTTGCTCCTCGCGCAGGGTAAAGTCGTAGCGCGCGGCATCGAACTCGCGGATCACGTCAACAAACGCGTTAACGGCAAAGGAATAATGCTGACAGCTCACACTAAAGTGCGGCACCTGCTCGGATGCGCCCTTGTACTTGCCCTCGAGCAGGTCGGCCTGGTCGAGTACCTGGCGCGCGTAGCCCAAGAAGGTCTCGCCTTCCTCGGACACAATGACGCCCTTGTTGGTGCGCTCAAAGATGCGCACGTCCATCTCGTTTTCGAGGTCGCGAATCGACGCGGTAATCGAAGGCTGCGACACAAAGAGTCGGCGCGAGGCCTCGGTGATGCTACCGCATTCGGCAACCTTGACAACATACCTGAGCTGCTGAAGCTTCATAGCCTTCTCCCTAGACGTTCGTGACGTCGAAACCCGTCGTGCTCATCTGACGCATAAACGACGGCATCTCCCCCGTCGCGGCGCAGGCGGCAATCTGATGCAGCGCTGCGCCAACCGCATCGTCTGCCGCAGCGCCGATATGCCAGCGTGCGGCAGCCGTGACGGCCTCGTTGGCATTGGCGACCGCAACGGAGTTGGGAACGGCATCGATCATGGGCAGGTCGTTATCGGAATCGCCAAATACGGCCACCTCGTCGGGCGTTAGGCCCAAAGCGCGCGCCAGCTCCAGCGCAGCGCAGCCCTTGTCCCAACCAGCCGGAAGGATGTCGAACAGGCGCACACGGTTGTTGGGAAACACAAGCGAGAGCTCCGGCACCTCGGCGGCAACGCGCTCGCGTAGCTCCGCGAGCTCCTCACGCGAACGGGCGCTCCAGATATTCGCCTTGAACACCGGCGCATCATCGACGACAGGGCGGCACGGGGCCTCTTCGCCCTTGAGCCACGCATTGCCGCCCGATTCCATAGCGCGACGCACACGCTCGGCATCACGTGTCACGCAATAGGCATCGTTATCCCAAAAGTCATCACCTAAGCTGTAGACCTTCAGATAGGTATCGTCGGTTTCTTCTTCCAGATAGGCGGCTAAACGCATTAGTGCGTCGCTATCGGTCGCACGCGAGGCGACCGCCTCGCCGTCGACAAACATGACCTGGCCGTTACAGAATGCGCCGGTCGAATAGCACTCGGAACGATTTTTAAACATCCAGCCCATCGCAGACGGCTGACGACCCGAAACCGGACCAAAGTGCAGACCCGCCGCCTGCATGGCATGAATGCCCTCGATGGCATAGTCGCTGGCGCCGTCATGCCCGGCCGGAATCAGCGTATCGTCCATATCGGTCAGCACAAGTTTGATCATAGGGTCCCCCAGTCGTTTTCATCGTAACCATTGTACCGATGCGCTAGTATAGGGAACAACAGATTCGATGCGGGAGTGCCGGCGGTGCAAACCACAAGGCTGAGAGGGCATGGGGCCCAATCCTTTGAACCTGTCAGTTAATGCTGGCGTAGGGAGCATGCCGCCTTTTTAGGGGCGCTGTCTATGCACAGCGCCCCTTTTCTATGCCAAGGAGGCATGTGCAGTGATCGATTCGGAACAGCTTAAGCAAAACGTGGTCAAGGCCGTGGAGGAGATTCGTGCCACCAATCCCATGGCCGGCTCCATCACCAACACGGTGACGATTGATTTTGTCGCCAACGCTCAGCTCGCCGTGGGCGGTTCGGCCGCCATGGTCTATCTGCCCGACGAGGGCGAGGCACTCGTTGCCGGCGGCGGTGCCATCTATCTGAACATGGGAACGCTCTTCCCCATCTACGAGCAGACGATTCCCCGCGCGGCCAAGGCGGCCCACGACGCCGGCAAGCCCTGGGTGCTCGATCCGGTGGGCTTGGGCATCGGCAGCCTGCGCACCCAGCTGGTAGGCGAACTCAAGCAGTACAAACCCGCCATCGTGCGCGGCAACGCCTCCGAGATTATCGCGCTCGCCGGCCTGTGGGGTCTTGAGGGTGAGGCTGCCGATCTGAGCCGCGTGCGCGGCGTCGATACCACCGACACGGTAGACGCCGCCCGCGATGCCGCCGTGGCGCTCGCCCGCTACACCGGCGGCGCCGTAGTGGTCTCGGGCGAAGTCGACCTGATCACCGACGGCACGACCGTGGCCAAATCCCACGGCGGCAGCCCGCTCATGTCCAAGATCACCGGCTGCGGCTGCTCGCAGGGCGGCGTGCTGGCCGTGTACGCCTGCGCCGCCGACCCGTTTACGGCAGCCGTCTGCGGCACCGCCGTCTACAACGTTGCCGGCACGCGTGCCGCCGCCGTTGCCGATGCCCCGGCAAGCTTTAAGGTCGCCTTTATCGACGAGCTCTACCGCGCGACCGCCCAGGACATCGCCAACAACCAACTCGAGTTCGAGGAGGCATAAGCCATGTCCGAGCCCGCAACCAATGCCGGTATGAACACGCTCGTTGCCGTGGCCATCGCCCCGTGCGGTACCGGCGACGAGCTCTCCGCCGAGGTCGCCGAAGTCGTGCGCGTCATTCGCGAGAGCGGCCTTCCCAACCGCACCACCTCGATGTTCACCGAGATCGAGGGCGACTGGGACAAGGTTATGCAGGTCGTACGCGATGCGACCTTTGTGTTGGCGAGTAAGGGCATCCGAACCGAAGTCGTACTCAAAGCCGATATTCGACCCGGATTTACCGACACCATGACCGGCAAACTCGAGCGCATGGAAGCACAGATCAAAAAGCAGGAGGAAGCACGATGAGCATCCGCGACAACCTTGATATCTCGGCCTATCTGGTACTCGGCCCCGAAAACACACTCGGGCGCCCCGTGGGCGATGTGGTGGCGCAGGCGCTCGACGCAGGTTTTACCTGCATTCAGGTGCGCTCCAAGGTGGCAAGCGCCCGCGAGATCATCGCACTGACGGGCGATGTCGCGCAGGCCATCGCTCAGGCCGGCAAAACCGGGCAGGTCGCGCTGCTGATCGACGACCGCCTTGACTGCGTACTTGCCGCACGCGAGCAGGGTATTGCCGTCGACGGCGTGCACGTGGGCCAGAGCGATATCCCCGTGGAGGTCTGCCGCAAACTTTTGGGCCCCGACGCTATTGTGGGTCTTTCGGCCCGTTGCGAGGAGATGCTCGAGTACGTCAAGACCGCCGACATGAGCCTAGTCGACTACCTAGGCGTGGGCCCACTCCACGAGACCGAAACCAAGCGCGACTGCGGACGTGCGGCAGATGGCTCGATCATCACCAAGAGCTTTGAGGACCTGGCCGCCCTCCATGCGGCAAGCCCCGTGCCCATCGTGGTGGGCGGCGGCGTCAAGAAAGCCGACCTGCCGCAGCTCAAGGCCACCGGCGTCGATGGCTTCTTTGTCGTGAGCGCCGTCTGCAGCGCCGACGACCCCCACGCCGCAGCCAAGGAGCTCGTCGATACCTGGCAGCAGGCATAGACCCATGCCGAGCAGTTGCCCCGCAGCCTCATACCTTCAATAGCGGAAAGCGCATCCCAGTTTGGACCTCCATTCTGGGATGCGCTTTCCGCCGAGATAGCGGCGGCACCCTCTACCCTGCCAGATATGTCTCCAGTGCCGGCAAAGTCGCCTCCGCATCGCGACGGCCGATCTGATAGACGCGCTCGAGCTCATCAGGCTTGCGGCACAGCGACGACACCTTCACCGATTCACTCGGCCGCACCACAAAGATCTCGCCAGCGGCTTCGCGGCGCGCTAGGTCATCGAGCGTAGCATTGTAGACCTCATGCCGATGCGCAAGCGCCGCAACAAACGCCGGATAGTGACGATACACGCGACGCAGCATAGGCATCACGCTATTGGGCTGCTTTACAAAGCCTGACGGCTGCGTCAGCACCACCACGTTGCGGTCATAGCCCTGCGCAAACAGCCAAGCGCTGGGAATGGAATCGGCAACGCCGCCATCCAGGTACTTATGCCCCTCAATGGCAACGGGCCGCGTTGCCACGGGAATTGCCGACGATGCCCGGATCCACTCGATGTCGCGCTCGTCACCATAGGGCAGGTCATGGTAGACGGCTCGCCCCGTCTTAAGGTCGGTGCACACACACGTAAACCGCATGGGGCAGGCGCGATATGTCTCCAAATCGATGGGATCGCGCTCGATGGGCACCTCGTGATAGGCAAAATCGGCATTGAACATGTCGCCGGTTCGCAACCAGCTCGTCACGCTCGCATAGCGCTTGTCGGCGCAATAGGCCTTGTTGTAGCGAATGGCGCGGCCAATCTGGCGCGATTTAAAGTTGTAGCCAAACGCCGCGCCCGCCGAGACACCCACCATATGGTCGCAGGTCAAGCCGCGCTCCATCCATACGTCGAGCACGCCCGCCGTATACATACCGCGGTAGCCACCTCCCTCGAGCGCAAGCCCCACCGTGCGCGTCGTATCTGGCTGCGCCATACGACCATCTCCGTTTCTGCGATTTAAACCGAGACAAGTATACCCGTCAACATATATCGTCTCAGTTGCATTTTCTTCAAACATCGCATCATTGCGCTACCGTTTGGCGAATAATAGTCACCCGCGGCAGAGACACCCATATACAATCCTATACTGTTATTTTTACTTAGCAGGTATTGGCAGAGAACACTGGCCGACAAATAAACCCAATGACGCAGCAAGGCAGGGGCCTGGATACACGCAAAACGTGAGTAACAACGCGCGTACACAACGAGCTCGCCCGACGCGATCCACCCCGACCTCAGAAAGCCGCTTACAGCATGGACACTGACAGCAATTACACCGAAACGCTCGAAAAGACCGTCCGTGACCTTCTCGAGCGTCAGGAGGATCTGATCAGGACCGCCTTTACCGACCAGCTCACCGGACTTGGCAACCGCGGCGGCTTTGCCCGTTCCTTAGAGGAAATCTGGGAACAGGAACTGCCCGTGACCATGGCTTTTATCGACATCGATAACCTTAAGCACTGCAACGACATCTTTGGACATGACGCAGGTAACCGCTATATCTTGCAGGTAAGCCTCTATCTCAAGCTGTATATGAAGGTAGACGAGGCGGCATTTCGTCTGGGAGGCGACGAGTTTGCCATCCTATCTACGATTGCAACCGAGGACGACCTCGCCAAACGTCTGGAACACTGCCGAGAGGTCCTGCTCAAGAATAACGATTCCGAGATGCCCCACTCGTTGCTTTTTTGCTTCCATTAAATCTTCCTTACTATATTCCATTGTTACCCTCCAT
>CAUAWV010000016.1 GCA_958433005.1 uncultured Collinsella sp.
ATCACCGAAGCATGCGCCCACCGTAACCTTGGCAACCGAGACCTCGCGCCCGCATACGTCGGCGATAGCCTGCATCCAAACTGGATTCTTGGTTCCACCTCCGACAAGCATAATGCGCCCAATTGGCAGTCCATGCTCTCGCTCGATAATGTCGACATGGGATGCAACGGTATACGCGACGCCTTCCAAGGCGGCGCGAACCATATGGGCTCGCGTATGCCTTCCGGTCAGGCCAAAGAAGACGCCACGTGCCTCGGGATCGTTGAGCGGAGTACGCTCCCCCGCAAAGTACGGCAGGCACAGGAGCCCATCGGCACCCGGCGCCACATCGGCGGCATCATGCGCCATGACCGAATATGCATCGGGGCCACCGTGGCCCTCGGCCTCCACGGCGTCGCGATACAGTTCTTGGCGCAGCCACGATGTGAGTGCACCCGCCGTATTGGTCCCCGCGCAGATCCCGTAAGTTCCGGGAATGATAAACGTCCCTGGCCACAGGCGGGCATCATCGACCATATGATCAGCTAGGTAGATGAAATACGCCGTGCTCCCCAACTGAACCATCATATCGCCGGGACGAAATACACCCGTCGAAATGGCCTCGGCACCAGAGTCGCCCGTTCCCACTAAGACAGGTGTCCCTGCCGCGAGCCCCGTCGCCTCAGCCGCGCGCTGCGTAATCACCCCGGCAATATCGGTAGCCGACATTACCTCCGCCATCTGGTCAGGCCGGCAGAAACGAGCACATTCCCGAGCATCAACCCTCCAAGTGTAGCGGTCGTATAGGGGAAGAAAATCCTCCGCCAAGTAACGGTCCACCGTAAAACGCCCCGTCAACTTTGCGCATAGAAACGATGATGCCGTCAGGAACTTCGCGGCACGTTCGTGCACCTCGGGCATATTCTCCTTAAACCATAAGATCTTAGGAGCAATATCTGATGAGCAGGGATCGTGCCCGAAAAGTTCGCGTGCGCGACCTGACCCATATTCGGAAAGGAGCTCGTCAATCTGCGGCTTCGAACGTGCATCGACTCCATACAAAATCGCGGGCGCCAGCGCGTTGCACTCGGTATCGACCGGCACACAGTCGCAACCCAATGCGGAAAGGCCCACGCATCCGATCTGCGCCGCGTTAACCCCCGATCGCATCACCAGCTCGCACGACAAGCGGCAAAAATCGCCCCACCAAACTGCCTCAGCATCATGCTGGTACCATCCATCACACGGGTTGTCCGTCTCATGTCCACAAGAGGCTTGGCAAACGATGTTGCATCGATCATCGATTAAAACGCCTTTAGAGGCGCTTGTCCCAATATCAATACCCAGATAGAGCGCCATAGGTGCCTACTCCCCTCGTGCCGTACGAGCGGCAGCCATAAAACGAACCACCCGCTCAACATCAATCGGGGCATCCAGCTTTCCGTCGCGCTTTAAGCACGTGCCGACAAACGCGCCATCGTAGTGAGCAAATACGTCAGCCACGGTATTTTCGCGACAACCGGTGCCACATACCACGGGCACTTCGCCAACACGCTCGCGGACCTCATCGGCAAGCTCGCCCGAAGCGCCACGACCGGCAGCCGAACCGCCGATGACCATCGCATCCGGTAGGCAATTAAAGAGAAGTGAATCGGCAATGTCCGCAGTCGTGCGGTCGTTGAGATAAACCTCCCCCTCGCTCGTGATGAAGTGAAAAAGCTTGAGGTCGTCCAGGCGCAGCGCCGTCTTGCGACGCATGGTGTGAGCGAAATCTCGGTTAATCAGCCCGAGATCACCGGCCCAGGCACCGCAAAAATTGCAGCGCGTGAACTGCGCATCGACGGCAGCGCACAGCTCGATTGTGGCATCACCATCGTAAATAGCTTCAGCTCCCCAAGGGGTCGACAAATCATGGGACAGAACCCCGATTACATAGCCCATCGATGCAAGGGTTGAGGGAGAAACGTGCTGCTCATAGGGCATCGAGAGCTCATTGGTAATCAAAATGCCATCGACACCGCCCCGTTGCAACGCTTCGAGATCGCGCTTGGCGGCTTCCACGACCTGCGACACGCTTCCGCCCGGGTAATACAGTGGATCGCCCGGCAGAGGACGCAGGTGCAGCATTCCGATAACCGGCTTTTCGGTCTTGAACATCGAGGTTAGAAACGACATAGCGTGCTCCTTCATAGGGTTATTGCAGGGACGTTACTCCCCCAGCACCTCGACGTACACTTTTCGCTTCTGCGGACCGTCAAACTCCGCAAGATAGATGTTCTGGGCACCTCCACACACGATGTGGCCATCTTGGACGGGAAAGAAGCAGCTGTTTCCACAAATCATGCTCTTGATATGCCCACAGGAGTTGTTGCCGGTGGCTCCATAGCTCGGCAGGAAGTGTGCATGCGCATAGGGGGCATCTAGCGGGGCGATGCGATCAAGCGTCTCCATAAGATCCGTCTCCACGCAGGGCAGCCCCTCGTTTACCACGATTCCACAGGTCGTATGCGACAAAATAATCGCTGCCAAACCATTCGTCACCGAGCTGCGTTCAATGGCAGCGTGCACGTCTTCGGTAATATCGATGAACTGGTCCGGAGCAGTCGATAGATAGCTCAATGTCTCGAGCGTCACCATGTTCACTCATCCCCTTCAAGAAAACGCAGGGCATTACCCCAGTAGAGCCTTTCTCGCGCATCATCGCGCATGGACACGGTATCGAGCGCCCGTTTGAGTTTGAACGCACGGAAGCGCGGCGTATTGCTGGCGAACATCACTTGATGCGATAGCGCGCGCTCATACCACAGCGGCCCCATATCGACCGTGAAAAGACGCTGCATCATCTCCTCGGGCGAATCGATGTAAGTGATAGAGGTGTCCGTGTAGCAGTTGGGATACTTGAGCAGCATCGCCACGGTCTCGCGCACCCAGGGCCAGCCAAAGTGGGTCAAACTAAAACGCACATTTGGATGCGTTGCGATTGTGTGCTCAAATACAAGCGGATTACTGCGCGAGAGCTCTGCGCCCGGCTCCCAAGACATACCGGCATGGAAAACTACCGGCTTGTTATAGCGCTCGCACAGCTCGTAAAGCGGCTCGGCCACGGCATCATCGGGAGCAAAACCCTGCTTTGCCGGATGCAGGCAAAGCCCCTTTGCCCCCAACTCGGTAAAGGCGCGCCCCAATTCGTCTGCGGCACCGCTCACCTGCGGATCTACGCTCGCAAATCCCCACAGACGATCGGGATGCGCGGCAACCAGCATGGCAATCTGGTCATTGGTGCCAAAATGCCCTCCGCATGCCGTGGTTACATCGAGCGGCATGAGCACGCTCTTCTGCACATCGCAGACGTCCATCTCGACTTGAAGCTCATCCCAATCCATGGGGCCCATATGCCCCATACCAAATTCTCGTGACCAAAAACCGAATCCATCAGGCTCATCACCCGGCGTATAGATCTCGCCGTAGAGCATGGGCTGGACCAACATGTCGATAACCATTTCGCACTCCTTTCCAAGCATTTGACCCTAGTACGGCTCAAAAGAGCCGATGACGCGGGACGAAAGCTCGGCGCCCGCCTTCATACACGCCGGAATATCAAGGCCATCAATCACGCCCTTGGTAAACCCGGCGATATACGAGTCACCGGCGCCCACGGTGTTAACGACCTTCTCCGCCGGTACGATCCCGCACTCATAGAAGCGTTCGCCGTCAAAGGCAATGCTTCCCTTCTCGCCAAGCGTGGCAACTGCCACCCGCGGCCCCAACTTCTGTACGTGACGTACCCAATCACGCAGCTCCGGAGTGTCCTCTTCAAACGACATAAACGCATAGTCTACGTAAGGAAAATGAGCCTCGCAGGCATATTCGGGATCCTGGCTGAACACCGAGAAGTCCATAACCACCGTCTTGCCCGCATCATGCCATTCGGGCAAGAGGTCCAAACAATTGCCAAACAGGTCGGTATGAATGATGTCATGCTCTAGGATAAACGCCCGGTCATCTTCATTCGGTCGATATGTCTCCATTACGCCATCGATTGCCTCGAGATGCACGCGATCGACGCCGTCTTTCAATGCCATGAGCATCACCGAGGTGTCGCCATCCTCCACCCGCAGATGTGAGATATCGAACCCCTCAGCGGCCAGCGCCTCTCTCATCTTGTCTCCGTACTCGTCCTTGCCGACAACCGACACGGCGGATACCGAAACTCCCATTCGTGCAAGATGGATACCCCAGTCAATGCCATTACCAGTCGGATAGAACACGCCGATGTCTTGATAGACGTCCGCACAGCAAAAACCAGCCGCGCACGCTTTAATACTCATGGTCTTCTCCAATGTTCAAAAGGGGACCCACCACATGGCGAGCCCCCTTTTCGCGTTTCGCTTATTGTTTTGCATCGGCCGTCCAAAGCCTCATAGCCAGACCGCCGTACGCTTTCTTAAGCTATTCGACGATTGGTGCTCCGTGGCCCCAAGAACCTTCCATGCCGCACACGGTCGAGGCAAACCCGGCAGCAAAGTCGAGCGCACGCTCGATGGCCTCGGCGCCATCTTCACCACGCTTGGCGGAATCGAGATAGCACATCAAAAACGAGGTGAGGAACGAGTCGCCCGCCCCCATGGTGTCCTTCATGTCCGTTACCGGTTTAGCCAGCTGGCGGTAATAACGCTCGCCGTCGTAAGCAATGCAGCCCTCGGCGCCCGCCGTAGCCGACACAAAACGCGGACCCAAGCCCTTCACCCATGCCAGACGCTCGCGAATCTCGTCCTCACTCGCGGCATCCGCCGCACTAAAGAAAGCGAAATCGACGTAGGGCGCAATCTGCTCGTAGTACTCGTCGGTGGAGTCGTCCGAAAAGTCAAAAGAGACCGTGACGCCCGCAGCCTTCAGCTTGGGCAGCTCGCGCTCGGTAAAGCAATAGTTGCCCGAATGAACCACATCGAACTGCTTCATGTACGAAAGGTCAAAGCGATCGAGGACATAGCGCGCATCGCCACGGATACCGCCCTCGTTGGAGCCAAGGAAGACACGGTCACCGTCAACGACGGTGACGCGAGCCGCTCCGTTCTCGCCAATCATCTGCTCGCACTTGTCAAGCTCGATACCCTCATCCTCGAGGCTTGCAATGACATGCTCGGCAGCGGCGTCATTGCCAAAAATGCCCATGTATGCGGAGCGTGCGGCACCGCATTTCTTGGCATAAACGGCGAAGTTCACCGCATTGCCGCCAGGATACATGGTATGGATATGCTCGTAGCGATCGACGACGTTGTCGCCAAATCCGAGCGCGTTAACGTTAAATGCCATGGCCTTTGTCCCTTCTAGTACTCGACAACACCCATATAGCGACGGAAATCGGGATCGTGATCAAACACCTTGCCGCGTGCAGCACGCAGCTCGCAGTTCATGGCATAGAACAGCACCGGGTCCAGATAGGCACGGACGCTCGCCGGCACGGCTTCCATACCGTACTCCTTGGCATCGAGCACCATCAGCGTATCGGTATGCGTCTTAAGGAACGCCAGGGCGCGCTCGTCCATAGCACGGCACTCGCTGGAGCCCATCTGCAGGAAGTAAAAAACGCCATCCTGAGTAGCCTCGAAGGGGCCATGGAAGTACTCGGCAGAGTGGATGTAGCTGCAGTGCTGCCACTGCATCTCCATAAGAGAGCAGATAGCGAAACCGTAGGTCTGGCTAAAGTTGGGACCGCTGCCCAGAATATAGAAGAACTCGTGCTCCTGGCAAAGCTTGGCAAAGCGATCGCCCAGCTCGGCATTTACCTTCTCGCGTGCCGGGGGAAGAATCTTATCCATCTCGGCGATACCGGCATACATATCGGCAAGATCGGCGTAGCCCTCCTGCTGATCGAGCAGCTCTGCCGCAAGCGACAGCGAAATACCAGCGGGGACCTCGGCCTGCGGCACACCCTCGCCCCACGGGTAGACCCACGTGGTCCACTTGCCGGAGTCGATCTTAGATCCAGCGTTGTCGGTCTGGGCGATCACCGTAGCGCCGGCAGCAAGGGCAATCTCGCAGCCCTCGACGACCTCGGGGGTGTTGCCACTGTGGCTACAAGCGATGACCAGGGACTTCTCGCCCAGACGACGCGGACGCATAATGTCGAATTCACGCGCGGTATAGATATACGAAGTGAAGGTGGTTGCCTCGCGCTGCAGAAGCTCATGAGCCGGGATCAAATCGATCATGGAGCCACCGCAAGCAATCCAGTAGACGCTGTCGAACTTGCCCTTCTCGGCAATTGCCTCTTTGATCAGATCGTGTGCGTTCATATCCAGTTCCTTTCTTGTTTGGTCCGCAATCAATGAGATTGGCTGCGTGGCCGATAGTTGTTTTAGTCAATCAGATATTTCTCGAATGCGGCCATGTTCTTGGCATCTGCCGCCGCCGGGTCATCGTAGTAACGACCGTCCGTGATTTCCTGGCCCAGCATGCCGTCAAAACCATGGGCGTTGAGCGTGGCGACGAAGGCGTCCATATCGTGCTTGCCATCGCCCCACACCAGATGTCCATACGGGTCACCGTCGATAAAGTGCATCTCGTGAATTGCCCCATCACCAAAGGCGGCAAACCAGTCCTCGAGCGTCTCGCCTGCAACGCCCATCGCGGTTGTATCAACCATGGGCTGTAAGTACGGGCTCGCGACCTCGTCAATCATGCGCTTCGCATCGGAAACCGTCGTCACAAGGTTACTCTCCTCGGGACGCAGGCTTTCCATCGTAAGCACCAGACCGTGCTCGCCGGCATACTCCGCCAGAATGGACAAGTGCTCGCGGCTGCGCTTCCAGGCTTCCTCGCGATCCTCGTCCCAGTCGCCCCAGCCCGAGTTGACGGACATACGGTCGCACCCAAGTACCTCGGCAAGCTCAATGCCGTGCTTAAAGTACGCCAGGCTGCGCTGTTCATGCAGCGGCTTGCGTGCGCAGTATTGCCAAGGATAGACAACATTCTCGGGGCACAGAGTACGATACCTAAGCCCACGGTCTGCAGCCTTTTTCGCCAAGACCTCAGCCTCAAAGTAGCCCGTGTGGTCGAGCGTCACATGCGGCTCCGCACACCACAGCTCAATGGACTCAAAGCCCAAACGCTGCTGCACATCAAGGAAGTAATCGAGCGACCACATGATGTAGTGGATATTCATGCCCGCAATCTGCTCGCGGCGCAGCGTCGGCTTGGATTCAGACATCTTATGCCTCCTTATTTCGATCGAACACGATTTGTCCGTCCGACATCGTCATATCAACCGCAAGATCGCGTGCGTCGCGATAATCGAGGTCAAACACATCCCGATCGAGCACGCAAATATCGGCAAGCTTGCCGACCTCGAGCGTACCCAGCTCGTCTTCGCGCATCAGGTCGTACGCGCCCCCGGCAGTCCAAGCGCGCAAGAGCTCGACAAGCGTCAGCGCGTTGACCTCATTCACGGGCAGTCCGTCGTCGAAGTATCCGCCGCACGCACTGTAGATTGACTCGCCCAAGCTCGGAATCAACAGCGGTAAATCCGTGCCACAGCACACTGTGCATCCGGAATCTTCCATGCTGCGGCGATTCCAGCTATGCAAAAGTCGCGTCTCGCCAATTTGTCGACGCATCATCGACAGGCAGTCCTCGCGCCTGTCCAGCGTCAAAATCTGCGGATAGACCTCGCAAATTCCACCTAACTTGCCAAACTCGACAAGATCGGTCGGGTCAGAGTTCTCGAGATCGGTAATCGCATGGCGGCGAAGCATCCGTCCATGCTCGTCTCGAGGCAGCGAGGCATAGAGCGCCACGGTGCGGCGAACGGCGCCATCGCCCTGGCAATGCAAGGAATATCGGAAGCCGTCAGCATCAATTGCACGCAGCTCGTTCTCAATCAGATCCCACTCGGGCTCTTCGACAACCGTCTTGCCGGCAGCTCCCGCATCGGCCGTGTCCTCATAGGGGCCAATCATCTCGGCAAGCCCCGCCCATACGCCGCGATCGGTCATACGGTTGAAGCCAGAAAAACGAACGAACGGTCCCCGGAAGCGCTCTCGCGCCTCGCGGGCATATGCCAGATTTGCACCGGCACCCACCGGCTGCGACATCATAGAGACGCGAACCGTCAGCTCACCAGATTCCTCACGGCGAGCCATTTCGTCGGCAAAGCCGTAGTAGTCATCAAACGCCATTTCCTTGATGGCGGTAACGCCGCGCTCGTTAAGCATGCTCATGTAGTCCGAATACCCGGCGCGCACCTCGGGTAGCGCGAGGAAATCGCTCATCATGCGCCAGATCTTCTCGGCATAGCACGCCTGGGGTGTAAAGCCGTATCGCGCACTGGCGGCAGCATTGAGAACGCAGGTCTCCGCACCCGGTGTAAAGCAGACGACAGGGATATCGCCAAAACAATCGTCAAACACAGCTGCCGTATTTGCGTTCTCGGCATCCGATGCCAACGTTTCGGGCATGTTGTGGCCAAAAGCCGCCGCACAATCCGGATGATCATCTTTCCATGCACGCAAGAGCGACACGGCCTCTTTGGCATCGGCGACGCCGGATAGATCAGACCCCAACGTCCGCAGCGCCCAGCCCGTATAGAAGGTATGCACATCGATCAGGCCAGGCATGACGGTGCGGTCGCCCAGGTCAACCACCTCGTCCGCTTGGGTCAAATACGAAGCTACCTCACACTTGGTGCCAACAGCCTCAATTCGATTGCCACGGACCGCTACGAAACCTTCAAACGGCAGGTCCCCCGTACCGGTAAAGACGCTCTTAGACGTCAGGACCGTCAAACGATCAGACATCACAACCACCTACATCGGAAGCATGCCAGAGATTGCCGTTACGATCAGGCCAAAGACGACCATGAAAATGAAGAACTTCCAAATGGTCTTCCACCATTGGCCAAACGAAATCTTAGCCACGGCAAGGCCGGCGACCGTCATGCCCGCCACGGGACTGATGGTGTTGATGGTCTGATTAGCAAACTGGAGCGCGGTAACGGCTGCCTCGGGATTGAGGCCCATAAGCTCGGTCAGGGGGCCCATAACAGGCATGGTGAGCGCCGCCAGGCCAGAACTCGAGGGAACCAGCAAAGAGAGCAGGCCAAGGACGATATACATAAACGTGGTGTAGACGGCGGCGGGTGCACCGGCGAGCGCAGTAGCGAGCGCCTGGAGGATGGTGTCGATGATCATGCCGCCCTCGGCGATGACCAGAATACCGCGAGCGATACCAATAACGATGGCAGCGTACGCAAAGTCGGCGAGACCCTTAACGAACTCCTCAGCGATCGTCTGCTGGTCAAGACCGCCCAGGATACCGGCAAGCAAGCCCATGCCAAGGAACACGGCGGAAATCTCATTCATGTACCAGCCCTGGGTAACAAGACCCCAGACGATAATGCCCATACCGCAAGCAAAATCGATAAGCACGAGCTTCTGACGGATAGTGAACTCTTCCTCAATGGAGGCATCGGTCACGGAAAACTCGATACGCTTGAGCTTATCGTCCTCATACGTAATGGACGACTCGGGGTTTTTCTTGACGCGCATGGCGTAGCGCATGGCCCATGCGATACCGACGGCAGTGAAGATGACCCAAGAAACGGCGCGCAGCCACAGTTGCGGATTGCCCTCGATGCCAATGATGCCTTGGGCGATCAAAACATTAAACGGGTCGATGGTCGAGGCACAATATCCCAGGTTAGGGCCAAGGAAGCAGATGATGAATGCCGTCATCGAGTCATAACCGATACCCATCATGATGGGAATGAAGATGGCATAGAACGGCAGGGCTTCCTCAGACATACCAAACGTAGTGCCGCAAATGGACAGCAACGTCATCGTGATGGGAATGATGAGGATGTCCTTGTTCTTAAGCTTTTTAATCACACGGCTCATGCCGGCATTCAAAGCGTTGGTCTTGGTGATGATTGCGAACGATCCGCCAATCAATAAGACGAACGCAACGACGTCGGCAGCCTCTTGGATACCCTTGGTGGGCGCTTGCAGGACCGCGAAGATATCCTGGCCCAGATTGATGGTCTCACCGGTCTCGGAATCGGTGTAGTTCTTATCGATCTGTTCATAGGTTCCAGCAACGGCGACTTCACGCTCGCCCGCCGCTGTCGAAATCGTCTTGCGCTGATACTGACCAGAGGGAACGATCCAAGTCAGGACCGCAAAGACAACGATCAGCAAGAACATGATCGTATAGACATGCGGTAATTTGAACTTAAAACGTCTGTTTGTCTTCTTCGCCTTCGTATCTGACATAGATACCTCCAAAGAACTCGAGACTGCATCGCATCTCGCTTCAACGTTTGCACAATGCAAACGTTCTATGACGTTCTATAGATTACCAGCAGCTTTTTCCTTCATCAAGATAATTTCAAACTGATTGCCGCAACGCGGTTGAACGGTTGCGTTTGCGCCGTGAACGGTATGGAAACGCCCGGTGAGATGATCCACCGGGCGCTTCCATTCGCAATGTCCTAGATGTCAAAAACGTAGCGAGACCCAACGATTCGCTGACGACCGATGATAAACGGCCGCCGCTGCTCATCGAAAAAGAAGGCTTCCATATAAAACAAGGGTTCGCCAACGGGAACTGCCAACAGTCGAGCGACCTCGGGCGACGCGCAGGCGATCTCGAGCGTGCACGGGTCGGTAAACGCGGGCGTGCGGCCCGTCCGGTTGCGCACGAACTCAAAAATGGATTGGTTAGATAGAGGTGCCGTTGATAGATAGGCGTTGTCCTCGTAAACATATATGTTGTTCTCGAGCATGACAGGGACGCCATCGGCAGTGCGCACGCGCTCAACGCAGATCAAGTCAGTTCCAACGGGAACACCAAAGAACTGTGCTTCGGTGGAATCCGCCGGCAGTATCTTTCTCGAAATGACACACGCCCCCGGTTCCATTCCGTTAACGCGGCATGCGTCCGAAAAACTCTGAACGTCATCCTTCTGGCGAATCTTGCGCTTGAGCTTGGGGGCATTGACAAACGTGCCTTTCCCCTGTCGCTTCGTTAGATAGCCCTGCTGGACGAGCTCCTCAATAGCGCGTCGCACGGTAACGCGGCCAACTTTATAGCTCTCAGCCAATTCGAATTCGTTGGGTATCCGCGCGCCTGCCTTGTAGGCGCCGGAGTTGATTTCGTTTTTAATGATATCAATGACCTGTTGGTACAGCGGTATCGCTGCTTTACCGTCAGTCGGCCCTTCAGTCGGTGGCATATACCCTCTCCCAGCACAATTAATTCTAAAACGGGCTTAAGGGCATTCAACAAGCCCTTAAGCCCGCATTAGCTTAAAGTATGCTAGGTGTCGCACCAAAATGTTGGCTATTTACTCATCAGACCCGAAAAACGCGCAACTACCGCGCTCCTAAGAAAGCGTGAGCAGCTCCGGCAGCTGATCGATAATCTTATCCGCGGCATCTTGGCTAAAGCCAAAGCGCTCCTCGCGCTTGGCAATAACTGTCAGGCCGGCTCGCTTGCCAGCGGTGATGCCAGGCACCGAATCCTCAACGCAGCAGCAGCGATTCGCGGGCAGCCCCAGTAGGTCAAGCGCATGCAGGTAGATGTCGGGCTCGGGCTTGCTCTCCTTAAACTGCTCGCCGCTCACCACATACTCAAAGGCATCCGACAGCCCGCACGCATTGAGTACTTCCTCGATGCTATCCATGGGCGACGAGCTAGCAAGCGCCACGCGAACGCCGCGGCGCGGCAGCTCTCGAATCGTATCCACGGCGCCTGGGTTAATCAAAGTCTGATAGTCGCGCGGACGTTTATGCGCCCACTCATCCCAACGGGCCAACGCCTCCTCGCCAGTAAAATGTCCCTTACCGGCACGCTCAAACCAATCGACCAGCATGTGGAGAAAGAACTGATGCGAGGTACCGACCTGCCCGTTCAACTCCTCTTGGGTCAGGTTCAACCCAAGCTCCTTGGCAAACGCGGCAGTCTCGCCCAGATAGTAATACTCGGTATCGACAATGACACCGTCCATGTCAAAGATAACGGCGTCGAACGGAAATGCGGACACGGCACCCTCCCTAACAAAAGGGCGCCTGTAAGCAGGCGCCCGAACCATGCATTATCGGCGATTCTAGCCCAGCAGCTTATCCAGCGCCACTGCAATACCGTCTTCGTTGTTATTGGCGGTCACCATCTGGGCTACCGCCTTAACCTCATCGACGGCGTTGCCCATGGCAACACCGGTACCCGCCCACTCAATCATGGACTTGTCGTTCTGGCCATCGCCAAACGAGACGACCTCGCTGGCATCGATACCGAGCTTGGGCAGGGCACCCTCGAGCGCGCGGGCCTTGTCGATACCGGGCGCCGTGTACTCAAAGTACCAGTCGGCCGTAAACATGCCCGAAAGCGTCTGGGTAAAGGGCGCATACATCTCCTCGTAATGCGCCTGTAGGTAGGCCGGGTCGCCTGCCGTCAGCAGCTTGTCCACGGGATAAGCGTCCACAACCTCATGCAAGCTCTCGACCTCACGGATCTTAAGGTCGCACGCATCGCGCTCATACTTGACAATATTCTTCTGCGAACCGTCCGGCAGTGTGATCATGCAGCGATACGAGTCCACGACGTGCAGGTCCCGACCGAGCGAGATCATGGGAATCACGTCGAAATTGCGCAGGTGATCAATCAGGCGATGCAATTCGTCGGCAGGCATAGCCTGATCGAACAGCACCTCATCGGTCTGAGCGTCGACCACATGCGCGCCATTAAAGGCAACTAGCAGACCATCATGGTTCTGAAGGTCGAGCTCCTGCGCCAAGGCGTGCAGCCCCCATGCGGGGCGACCCGAAGCCAAGATGAGCTTAATGCCCGACTCCTGAGCCGCGAGCAGTTTCTCGCGCGTACGCGGGCTGATGACCTTTTGGTCGTTGGTGAGCGTACCGTCGATATCCATTGCGATGGCTTTGATTGCCATATATGCCTCCCTGTCATTGAACAACCTTGTCTGAGCCATCATACAGAACACCCACGGCGGCGCTGTTTGCAACGGGGAAAATGTCATATTGTCCCAAACATGAACGGCGCGCCTTCGACGATTGCGATGCCCGTCGAGGCGCCTCCCGATACATTCCATCCTATCCAAATAGCAAAGGGCCCGCATCCCAACGGATACGGGCCCTTGTCTACTATGCGTTACTTATCGCAGCGAATCCTACTTGCGGTGAGCGCGGTAGAACTCGATGAGCGCCTGGGTCGAAGCGTCCTGCTCGGCCTTGGCGGCGTCGTCGTGGAAGGCCGGGGTGATCTGCTTGGCAAGCTGCTTGCCCAGCTCAACGCCCCACTGGTCGTAGGAGTCGATGCCCCAGACCGTGCCCTCGACAAACGTGATGTGCTCGTACAGGGCGATGAGCTCACCGAGTGCGAACGGGGTCAGCGTGTCGCCAAAGATCGAGGTCGTCGGGCGGTTGCCCTCAAAGCAGCGGGCCGGGACGATCTGCTCGGGCGTGCCCTCGGCGCGCACCTCGTCGGCCGTCTTGCCAAAGGCGAGCGCCTTGGTCTGGGCCAGGAAGTTGCCCAGGAACAGCTCGTGCACGTCCTGACCGCTGTCGATCGCAGGGTTGGCAGTGTTGGCGAAAGCGATAAAGTCGGCCGGAACCACCACAGTGCCCTGGTGCAGCAGCTGGTAGAAGGCGTGCTGGCCGTTGGTGCCGGGCTCGCCCCAGAAGATCTCACCGGTATCGGAGGTCACGGCGCTGCCGTCCCAGCGGACGTGCTTGCCGTTGGACTCCATGGTGAGCTGCTGCAGGTAGGCCGGGAAACGGTGCAGGTACTGGCAGTACGGCAGCACGGCGTGGCTCTTGGAACCGAAGAAGTTGACGTACCAGACGTTGAGCAGGCCCATCAGCGCGACGGCATTGTTCTCGAGCGGCGTGTTGCAGAAGTACTCGTCGATGGCGTGGAAGCCCTCGAGGAACTGCTGGAAGCGCTCGGGGCCGAGCACGACGATCAGCGACAGGCCCACGGCGGAGTCAACGGAATAGCGGCCGCCAACCCAGCTCCAGAAACCGAAGGCGTTGGCGGGGTCGATACCGAAGGCCTCGACCTTCTCGAGTGCGGTGGAGACGGCGACGAAGTGCTTTGCCACGGCCTCGGCGTTCTGCTCATTGGAGCCGTCGATGGCGCCCTGAGCCTTGAGCTGCTCGAGCATCCAGGTCTTGACTTCGCGGGCGTTGGTGAGGGTCTCGAGCGTGGTGAAGGTCTTGGAGACGATGATCACGAGCGTGGTCTCGGGATCCAGGCCCTTGAGCTTCTCGGCCTGATCGTTGGGATCGATGTTGGAGATGTAGCGGCAGTCGATACCGGCGTCGGCATAGGGACGCAGGGCCTCGTAGGCCATGACCGGGCCCAGATCGGAGCCGCCGATGCCGATGGACACCAGGTGCTCGATCTTCTTGCCGGTAACGCCCTTCCACTCACCGGAGCGCACGCGCTCGGCGAAGGCATACATGCGATCGAGGACCTCGTGCACGTCGGCGACGACGTCCTGGCCGTCGACGATGAGCTGGCCCTTCTCGCTTGCCGGGCGGCGCAGCGCGGTGTGCAGGACAGCGCGGTCCTCGGTGGTGTTGATGTGCTCGCCAGAGAACATGGCGTCGCGGCGCTCCTCGAGCTTCACCTCGCGAGCAAGATCGCACAGGAGCTTGACGGTCTCATCGGTCACCAGGTTCTTGGACAGGTCGAAGTGCAGGTCACCGGCGTCAAAGCTCAGCTTGTTCACGCGCTCGGCATCGGCGGCGAACCAGGCCTTGAGGTCGATACCTTCGGCCTCGAGCTTCTCCTGATGGGCCTCGAGTGCCTTCCAAGCGGCAGTCGACGTAGCATCGATAGGTGCGGCAACAGTTGCCATAGAGTCCTCCTCAGCATACGGGCGCACGCCTCCATGCGCCCGGACATTCAGATGCCACTATTCTAGCGCAGGTCAAGACTACAATCAGCGAGCGTTGCCAATCGGCCCCCAAACGGCAACCGACCAAAAAGGGACAGGTTTATTTTGGCAGGTCAAACGCTTTATCAACCAAAAATAACCCGTCCCTTTATGGCAAATATTAGGCCGCGGCGCACACACTGCCGAGCAGCTCACGCAGAGGAGACCCAATGCCCTCCAGCAGTTCGGGCGCGATAATGGCAAAAACCGGAACCTCACCGGTGCCCACGACAGCAGGCACCTTGCCCTCCGAGACAATGCATCCATAAGGCACAAAGCCGTCTTCGCCGGCATCGAGCGTCGCCATGCGACGGGCGAGTTCGCGTGCAAAGCCGGCAGTATCGGCATCGCCAATCGCCAAGACAAAGTCCACGCCTTCGTCGGTCGCCAGGGCCACGGCTTCGTCGATCGGCTCGTCTCCCCCGTCGCCCTCAACCGAGCCGCAGCGGAAAAGCGCGCGCTCGAGCAGAGCTCGATCAAGCGAGCCGAGTGCCGCCGAGACAAGCTCATCGCGCGCATGCTTGTCGCCACCCAGCACGACCAACGCCTTGGTGCCACCGTAGTGAGCGACCAATCGTCCGCACCAGCGAGCCACGTCTCCATCCGCAACCAAGCGCGTCGGCATACCAAACCCATAGTTAACCATTATCCCCACAACCCTTCCGTGCTTTATGGTGGCATCAATCGTTAGCCTCATGCTACGAAGCGAGCTTTTCCGAGCTGTTTCGCGCTCTTTAGGGCTGCGTTAAAAACCCGATGCAGCCGCACGACCATACCCGCCAAAGAGGGACAGGTTTTGACGGTGTCCGGTCGAGCAGGTATTATCGAACAGGTATTCGATAAGAACATGTGTTTGATGGGAGGACGCGTGGGGCACGAGCGTCACACCTATATCTGCATCGACCTTAAGACGTTTTACGCCAGTGTCGAGTGCGTCGACCGCGGACTCGACCCACTCACTACGTGCCTGGTCGTTGCCGACGAATCGCGCGGACGCACGACTATCTGTCTCGCTATCACGCAGGCTATGAAGGATCTAGGGATTCACAACCGCTGTCGCCTGTTCGAAATACCCGATGGTATCGACTACATTAAGGCCGTACCGCGCATGCAGCACTACATGGAGGTGTCGGCGCAGATCTACGGTATCTACCTGGAATACGTCAGTCCGCAAGACGTTCACGTCTACTCAATTGACGAGTGCTTTATCGACGTGACACCCTATCTGGACCTCTATCACACCGATGCGGAAGGCTTCGCCCGTATGTTGCGCGATGAGGTCCTCGCGCGCACCGGCATCACGGCGACGGTCGGCATCGGCCCCAACCTATTCCAGGCCAAGGTAGCACTCGATATCACCGCCAAGCATGTGCCCAGTCGCATCGGCACACTCGACGACGAGACCTTTCGCAAGGAGATCTGGCCCCATCGCCCCATCACCGACATCTGGGGCATCGGCCCCGGCGTGGCGGCCCGTCTCGAGAAATACGGCGTCTACGACCTGATGGGCGTCGCCGCACTCGACGAGAACCTGCTCTACGACGAACTCGGCGTCAATGCCGAATATCTTATCGACCACGCCTTCGGGCGTGAGCCGACAACCATCGCCGATATCCAAGCTTATCGCCCGCAAGCGACCTCGACCACCACAGGACAGGTGCTCTCGAAGGGCTATGCCTATGAGCAGGCCTACACCGTCTTGCGCGAGATGGTCGACAACGCCGTGTTGGACCTAGTCGATAAGCACGTGGTCTGCGACAGCATCTCGCTCTTTGTGGGTTATGCGAGCGAACGAGCTGACATACGCCGCCTCGACGCCAGCGGTACAGCGCAATATGTGGACGGATGCGGACACCTACGCTCGAGCACGTCGAGCATCGAACCCATCGCAACCGCCGGCCCTGAGCTCGCGCCCCGTGCGCCCAAGCCCGTCCAGCGCGATGACGAACGGCGCCGCCTGGTGCGGGAGGCGCAGGCTATCGATGGCATCTTTGTGGGAGAGCATGGCGGCAAACCGCGCGGTGGCTATGCCGCACTCTTTGCGCACTCCAACGCCTCGCGCAAGCTGCCCGAGCGCACCAATTCGTTTAAGAAGATCATGGGCTATTTCGATGAGCTCTGGGCGCAGACTGTCGATCCCAAACGACCAGTCAAGCGCATCAACCTGGGATTTGGCAACCTCATGCCGGAGGAGTTTGCCACCATCGATCTATTTAGCGATGTCGAGGCCGATGAGCGCGAGCGCGAGCTGGCCCGTGCCGTGCTGGCTGTAAAAGGCAAATACGGCAAGAACGCGCTGGTTAAGGGACTGAGCTTTACCGCCGGTGCCACCGCACGCGAACGCAACGATCAGGTAGGAGGGCACCGTGCCTAAGCCCCAACAGCAGCCGATGCGGCCACCGACACCTTTTGAACGCCTAGCGGACCCCGAGGGAAGACGTCGCTCCGCCGACCCCAAGCTCACCGCTAACGGCGCCGTCCGTGCCGGCCGTGCCGCGCAGTTTATGCCCTTTGCCGCCCTCACGGGATATTACGAACTCGTGCGCAAGCAAGAGATCACCGCCGAACCAAAATGTGAACTCACGGAAGAAAAAGCCCTCGAGCTTTCGAAAAAGCTCGAGGGCCTCAAACGTGGCGACCTGGTGCGCGTCACCTATTACGATACGTACGGCTATCGCGCTCGCACGGGCATCCTTGACGAGGTACTCCCCGCCTTCAAGCTCCTCAAGCTCAAAGACATCGCCATCGACTTCGATGACATCCAGGACATTGAGCTACGCGGACGAGCCTAGACAAGGACGCGCATCCAAGGCAAGGCCTACAGCGTCATGACGTAGTAACCCGCGTCCTTCACGGCCGCCACGAGAGCACCGCGATCGATCGGCTGCTTAGAGCGCACGCGCGCCGTGTGGTCCGCATACGTCACCGTTGCCCACACGCCATCCAGTGCATTCAGGGTATTGGCCACGTTCTGAGCGCAGCCATCGCAGCTCATGCCGCCAATGAGCAACTCGTCGCTATAGGGGTAGTGGGACGGATCGGTATCCGCAATCACTACCTTCTTGGCCTTCTTACCGCTCGCGCCATCGCTGCAGCAGCTTTTTCCGTGTGTCGAAGCGACAATACGCCGCAGGCCAAAGAACATGCCGACGACAATCACAGCAAGCACGATGAGATTCGCAGGGTTTAGCAAGTCTTCCATGCGATCCCCTTTCTCCAAACTCTTATACCTATACCCCCATGGGGTGTTCCCATCTTACTCCAAACTCGTGTCGGTTCGGTCAATTAGTTTCCCGCTTCAAACTTTTTTGTTGACCTTGGCTTACTTTCGTGTATAAGTTTTCCTAGGCTAACAACTGAGGACCCGAAAGGAGCATCGTGACTCGAACCATTGACATCCCAACATACCAAACGGCTGTCGTGCGCAACTGCTCCCCTACGCTCGCAGGTATCAAGCCGGCTTCGCTCTTTACCTATCCCGGCGTTTACGCCAACCAAGGCGGAAAACCCGGCGCCGCCCATATCGAAGAGCGACGCTCTCGCCTGCTCGCGGTCATTGCCCAATGCAACCGCGAGCTCCAGCCACTCGGGATCCATATGAGCGTTTTGGTCTGGCGCCCCTGCGGAGCGCTCATCTATGTGTACCGCCCTGCGGACCTCATGCGATACCTCTCCGACCCCCGCGCCACGACGGCGCTTACCGCCGAAGGTTACGATGTCCACAACCTGCCCGCATCCCTGGTGCATCTCGCCGCGCGCATCACGCTGGCAAGCAGCAATGCCGCAGAAAGCGCCTATGACAGCAGCGTCTGCGCACTCGCGCGAAATAGGCACTGCGATACGGGGTGCATGTGCGAGTTCCCCCACGAAATTGGCTATTTTTTGGGCTATCCCTACGAAGATGTCCATCAGTTTATCGTCCAGCACGGCGAAAACTATAAGGTCTTTGGCGCATGGAAGGTATACACAAACGTTGAGCAGGCGCTCACGACCTTCGATTCCTATCGCGCATGCACGCAATACCTTACGTACATCTATCAACAGGGCTGCACCCTGGGACAACTTGTCCAGGCAACCCGATAGAGCATACAAAACGCGGCCGCACGCCGCACAACCGAAAGGAAAACATATGAGCAAGATCGCAGTCGTCTACTGGAGCGGCACGGGCAATACCGAGGCCATGGCAAACCTCGTCGCCGAAGGCGCCACGTCCGCGGGTGCCGAGACTGAGGTCATCCCCTGCGCCGACTTCTCTGCCGACAGGGCCGCCGACTACGACGCCTTCGCCTTCGGCTGCCCCGCCATGGGCTCCGAGGAACTCGAGTACGATGAGTTCCAGCCGATGTGGGACGAGGTCAAGGAGGTTCTCGGCGACAAGAAGGTCGTCCTCTTTGGCTCCTATTCGTGGGCCGAGGGCGAGTGGATGGACAACTGGAAGGCCGACGCCGACGAGGCGGGCGTCAACGTCGTCGATTCCGTCATCTGCTACGACGCTCCCGACGAGGAGTCTGAGGCTACCTGCCGCGCCCTTGGCGCCGAGCTTGCCTAGCGGCAATGAGCTCCGCCCGTAACGCGATCTGCACCAAAACACATTCGCGTCCCAACAAAAAACGGGGCTGGATCCATGTCCAGCCCCGTTTTCTGCAATGCCAGCCGCATGAACCAGCTACGAGATATTTCCCAAGAACGCCTTGGTGCGCTCGCTCTTGGGGTGGTCGAAGACCTCGCTCGGCGTACCCTCTTCCACGATAACGCCGCCGTCCATAAAGACGACGCGATCGGCGACGTCGCGAGCAAAGCCCATCTCGTGGGTCACCACGATCATGGTCATACCGTCACGTGCCAGGTCGCGCATAACGCCAAGAACGTCGCGAACCAGCTCGGGGTCGAGCGCCGACGTGGCCTCGTCAAAGAGCATGACGTGAGGGTTCATCGACAGGGCGCGGGCGATGGCAACGCGCTGCTGCTGACCGCCCGAGAGCTGGCTCGGCATAAAGTCGATACGCTCGGCAAGACCGACCTTGGTCAGCTCCTCGACGGCAATTTTCTCGGCCTCTTCCTTGCTGCGCTTGAGCACCTTCTGCTGCGCGAGCATGACGTTCTTTTTGACTGAGAGGTGCGGGAACAAATTGAACTGCTGGAACACCATACCCAGATGCGTGCGCACCTTGTTAAGATCGACGCCCTTGGCGCACACGTCCACACCCTCAACGACAATCGAGCCACTCGTGGGATGCTCCAGACGATTGATGCAGCGAAGCATCGTCGACTTACCCGAGCCCGAGGGACCCAGGACTACGACGACCTCGCCCTTGTGCACATCCAGATCGATATCGCGCAGGACCACGTTATCGCCAAAGGCCTTCTGGAGGTTCTTGATGCTGACGACGACCTCGTTCGAGTTATTGGTTTCGCTCATGATAGGACCTCCTTACAGACCGGCGATGTGGTCGGCGGGCGTCGCGACGACCTGTCCAGCGCTCTTGGCGGGACGCTTCTTCTTGGTTTCGGCCGTCCCCAGAAGCCTCGCCTCAAGACCGCTCACCAAGCGAGCAAGCGGCAGGGTGATGACCAGGTAGAACAGCGCGGCAACCACATACGGCGTAATGGAACCCGTCGTGGCCACGATGGTACGGGCGTTCATGACGATCTCGACCACGCCCACGGCCGCGAGCAGCGACGTATCCTTGTAAAGCAGGATGAACTCACTGGTCAGCGTAGGCAGGACATTGCGGAACGTCTGCGGAATCATAACGTAGAGCAGCGTCTGGAAGGCGTTCATGCCCAGCGAGCGCGCGGCCTCGTTCTGGCCCCTGGGGATCGACTGAATACCGGCGCGGAAGATCTCGCACAGGTAGGCGGACGAGTTCATGGCCATGACGATGACGCCCAGCACATAGTCGTCAACCTTGACGCCGGCCAGCGGCAGACCGAAGAACGCGATGTAGATCTGCAGGAACGCCGGCGTACCGCGGATGATATTCACATAGATGCCGGCAAGGCAACGCAGGATGCGCGACTTGGAGATGCGCATGAGCGACAAGGCAAAGCCAAAGGGAATTGCCAGCGGAAACGCCACGAGCACGATCGAGAGCGACATGAGGAAGCCTTTGAAGACGATCGGCAGGCTCTGGACCAAAATGACCGGGTTCAGGAACAGGCGAAGGAACATGTTGGAATTCCACGCCTCGACCCACGGCTGCTCCTTAAGGTCGGCCAGGAAGTTATCGAATGCCGTCACGCCCTTAATCTCGACGGAAGGAATCTTAGAAATCTTCTTGGTCGAACCGTCGGCGAGCGTATAGGTGCCGCTGAAGGCCTCATCGCCGCCCTCGACGGGAAACGTCACGCCGTAAACCTCGACACGGAAAAAGCCGCCGGCAGGCGCCGTCTCGCCAAAGTCGATCTTGAGCGTCTGGCCGTCGGCCTTGCACGTGGGCTTCATGGGCGTACGGTCCATGAGGTCCTCGCCCGAGAGCATCGTCAATCGCGTGTCATCGGTACCAAACGTCGTGCCGTCGACAAACGTCAGCGAAAGACCGCTCAGCTCCTCGTCGGCATCGGCCTGAACTTCCCAGGTAATGCGCGTCTCGGTGCCGCCGACCACAGCGCTGCCCGAACCGGTGTTGGGTCGGGCAGTAATCTTTGCGGTCTCAAGCGCCTGGGCGGTCGTGGGCGCATATGCCCCCGCGCACACCAGCGCGAGCGCCACGGCCATGACGCAGGATAGCTTTTGGAGCAAGGCGGGCAGTGAAAAACGCTGCTCCGTGGCCCCTTTGTTCAGTCGAGACAAGGTGGCTCCTATCGTAGAAGTTGCCGACAAAACGAGACGGAAACGCTCTCCGTCAAGAGAGGCGCAAAGGCCCTCTCCGCAAAACGGAAAGGGCCCGCGCGCAATCAAGCATTAATTTACTTGATGTTGTACTTAGCCATGAGGGCGTCAACGGTACCGTCGTCGGTCAGGTCCTTGATGGCCTGGTTGATGTCGTCCTTGAGCTTGGTATTGCCCTGGTTGATGGCGATGGCGTACTCCTCGCCGGTGCTGACCTGCTTGATGGTCTGGCAGGTGTTGAACTGCTCGGCGGTCAGCTGGCTGGCAACGGAGCGGTTGGTGACTACGGCATCGCCCTTATCGGACTGCAGGGCGCTGAAGCACTCGGTGGCGTCCTTGTAGGGAACGATCTTAGCCTTGGGGAAGTTTTCCTGAGCAAAGGCCTCGGCGGTCGATCCAGACTGGACGATGATGGTAGCGTCGGCGTTGTTGAGCTTCTCGCTGTAGTTGTCGGCCGTGATGTCGGTGTTATCGACCTTGGTCACGATAGCCTGATCGTCCATGTAGTAGGAATCGGAGAAAGTGACTTCCTTCTCACGCTCGGGCGTGTCGGTGATAGCCGCGATGGAAACGTCATACTTGGCGCCCGAAGCGACACCCGGAACCAGCGTGTCAAAGTCATTGTTGACGTACTCGACATCCAGGCCCAGTTTGTCGCCGATAGCCTTGATAAGCTCAAGGTCAAAGCCCTGATAATCGCCGTTGTCATCCTTGTACTCAAACGGAGCGTACTCGGCAGAGGTGCCGACGGTCAGCGTACCGTCCTTGACGAGCGCGTACTCCTTGGAGCCGTCGACCTTCTCGACCTTAGCGTCGTCAGAGCTGCTGGAACCGGCATCAGAACCAGAGGTGGCGTTGGACGAGCCGCAGCCCGTCAGTGCGAGGGCGAGTGCCATGGCGCCCGTGGCGGCAAATGCGCCAAGCTTCTTCAGCTTCATAATCAGTCTCCTTCCGGTGACCCCGTTTGATTCAGAGGTCTGCAAAAACTGTTGGATATTATGCGCCCGTTTGGAAGAATCCGCAATTAGAAAACTGATTGAAACAAACCCATAACGTGAATGGAACACTCCACTTTATGACAGTCATTACTGCTGCAATGACCTTAACAGTTTGATTTCAGCCGCATAACCTGCAAGTTCGTTCGGTGTCTCCAAAATGAATGGCAATGCGCGCAAGCGGCCATTCGATACAATATTCTGCATAACCTGCATACCGCCGCCAAACTCCTCGCTGCCAAGGTAGCCCTTGCCGATGCACTCGTGACGATCTTTATGGGCACCACTGGGGTTCTTCGAATCGTTGATGTGTACGGCACGCAAGCGGTCGATACCCACCACGCGGTCGAACTCGTCGAGTACGCCGTCCAGATCATGGATGATGTCGTAGCCGGCATCGCTCACATGGCAGGTGTCCAGACACACGCCCAGCTTGTCCGATAGCTCTGGACGCCTGGCGGCAGCACCCTCGATAATGCGCGCCAGCTCTTCAAAGCTACGGCCCACCTCGGTACCCTTTCCCGCCATGGTCTCGAGCAGCACCGTCGTCTGCTGCCCCTCAAACATCACCTGACACAAGGTGTCGACGATCATCTGAATGCCGGCATCAGTCCCCTGCCCCACATGCGCGCCGGGGTGGAAGTTGTAGTAGTTGCCGGGCAGCGCTTCCAGACGCTGCAAGTCCTCGGCCATTGCCTCCAAGGCAAACTCGCGCGCCCGCTCTTTAGCCGAACAGGGGTTGTAGGTATACGGGGCATGAGCCACAAGCGGGCCAAAATCGTTTTGCTCCATAAGCTCGCGCAGGGCCGCCACATCATCCATATCAAGGTCTTTCGCCTTGCCACCACGCGGGTTGCGCGTAAAGAACGCAAAGGTATTGGCGCCAATGGACAACGCCGTCTCCCCCATCGCCCGATAGCCCTTCGTCGTCGAAAGATGACACCCGATCGTCAGCATCTCCAACTCCCCCTCATCAGTTGCGGTGAAATACGGTCTATTGGTGCCTTATTTTGGCGCAAACAGGAACTATTCCACCGCAACTTATAAAAGGGGCATCAGGAACGCGTTTTGCAAAAGGCTTTAAGCGCGGCCGTTACGGGGCCAGGCTGGAAACGTCGGCGCACATCGTCGAGACGCTCAGGAATATCGATGTGCTGCGGGCAGTGACGTGCGCATTTGCCGCATTTGACGCAATTGCTCACCAACTTGGGCTCACTCGTCCGCACCGCGCTCGCCGTAAAATACTGCGACAGGCCCGTAAACCAGCTGTGCGCATAGCTTGCGTTGTAGGCGGCGAAACACCCAGGGATATTGATGCCTTTGGGACACGGCATGCAGTAGCCGCAGCCCGTACAGGGCACGCGATTCGACTTCTCAAACTCTCCCAGCACACGCGCGATGGTATCGAGCTGCTCTGTCGTCATCGAATTCGGCAGTGCGCGATCCGCCAATGCCGCGTTCTCGTCCACCTGCGCGGTATCGGTCATGCCCGAAAGCAGCATCGTGACTTGAGGATGGTTCCACACCCACGAAAGGCCCCAGGCGGCAGGAGTGCGCAAATGCGGGTCAGGGGCGCCATCGAGCACAGCGCGGGCCCGCGGCGGCAGCTTGCCCGCTAAACGCCCGCCCAGCAGCGGCTCCATCACAAACACCGCGAGCCCGCGCTCCGCAGCCGCCATGAGTCCCGCCGTTCCCGCTTGGTAGCGCTCTCCAGCGTAGTTGTACTGGATCTGGCAAAAATCCCAGTCATACGCGTCAAGCATCGTGAGGAAGTCCGCCGCACTGCCGTGGTACGAAAAACCTATCTGGCGAATACGCCCCGCAGCCTTTTGGTGCGCAATCCAGTCCTCGATGCCCAACGCCACCACGCGCTCCCACTGGGCGGGCGAGGTAATGTTGTGCATAAGGTAGTAGTCGATATGGTCGGTCCGCAAACGGTGCAGTTGCTCGTCAAAAAAGCGGTCGAAATCCTCCGCACATTTGCACGAAGCGTGCGGCAACTTAGTCGCCAGCAACACCCGGTCACGCAGCCCCAAGCGCTCAAGTGAGGCGCCCACGCACACCTCGTTACCGGGATAAAGATACGCAGTATCCAGATAATTAATCCCCTGTTCCACCGCACGGGAAATGATGGCATCGGCCGTCTTCGCATCGGGGTGTCCCGGCGCACCGGGAAATCTCATGCAGCCCAGACCCAGAGCAGATATTCGGTTACCACTTTTGGGGTCAACGCGGTATTGCACGGCCCCTCCTTTCGCCATCAGCGCCCCGGCAAGACGAAACACAATGGTCACGCGACCGAAACATCGTGGAATCGCAATCGAGAACGTATCGTAACGCAGCAGAAATCGAGCCGTCACGACACCGCTTTAACATCAGCAAAAAGCCCGATGAAAGGAGCAACAAACAAATACGGCCATCCGGTGCACGCAGCATGGTCCGGCGGCATACAATCCATCAGGCGCCCTTTACGCGGGCGCCTTTTATATGGGGAGATGATTCGCATGCAGATCAACAAGGTCGCCTTTATCGGCAAGGGCGGCGTGGGCCTGCTCTACGGCAGCATGATCGCCCAAGCGCTCGGCAACGACGCCGTCGAATACGTTATGGACGACGCGCGCTTTGAGCGCCATGCGAACGATGCGCTCACCGTCAACGGCAAGCCCTGCGCGCTCAAGTCCGTCCGCGCGAGCGAGGCGACGCCCGTCGACCTGGTCATCCTCACGGTCAAGACAACCGGGCTCGATGTGGCGCTCAAAACCCTGGAAAGCGTCGTGGGACCCGACACGCTGATCGCATCGCTGTGCAACGGCATCACGAGCGAGCAGAAGATTGCCGAGCGCTTTGGCTGGGAGCACACCGTCCTTGGTATCTGCCAGGGCATGGACGCCGTATTCCTCAACGGGGAGCTCACCTATACCAATGCCGGCGAGATCCGCTTTGGTGCGGCAGCGGGCACCGACCCCGCAACCGTTATCGCCATCGACGAGCTCTACACGCGTTGCGGCATCGCCCATACCGTCGAGCACGACATCGCACATCGCATGTGGGCCAAACTCATGCTCAACGACGGCATCAACCAGACCTGTATGGCCTACGGCGGCACCTACGGAAGCGCTACGGAGCAGGGCTCCGAGCAGCTCCGCAGTTTTGTCTCCGCCATGCGCGAGACGCTTGCAGCCGCCAATGCCGAGGGTATCGAGCTCACCGAGGCAGACCTAACGCAGATGGTGCGTCTCATAAAAGGGCTCGATCCCGCCGGCATGCCCTCGATGGCGCAAGACCGCATCGCTCAACGCAGAACCGAGGTCGAGGAATTTGCGGGTACCATCTGCCGCCTCGCGGCCAAGCACGGTATCCAGGTGCCGCAAAACGAATGGCTCTATTCGCGCATCCGCGAAATCGAGGCCAGCTGGTAACGCCGCCGCACCGCATCCAACAGTCTCAATAGCAAAAACCGCCGCAAAGGGCACTCCCCTTGCGGCGGCTTCCTTCTTCATCTATGGGCAAAACCAGCTTCACAACGGTTAGCGCCGCACCTGCGGCGTCTCGTCCTCGTCATCGCGGCAAAGGGTCACGCCCGCACTTCCCAGCAGCGCTGCTGCGATGAGCGCGCCGACCACAATAGGAGCAGCCCCGCACGAGCCCTGCATGCCTGCGACAAACGCAGCTGTAGGGCCAAGACAGCCAAGTACCAATGCGACGGCGGCGATAGCGATATCTCGAGCGTTCATGAGACCACTTCCTCCACGAGAAAGACCTTATTTCTCATGAACCAGTGTGCCCCGCATCCATACGCCCAGCGTACCGCCACGGTAAGGGCTCTGTTAACTCAAGCGCACATAAAGAAAGGGCGGCTTTACGTTGCCTAAAAGCTCAGTAAAGACGCCCGCCCATCATGTGCCTATTTTGCTCTGATGGCAGATTACCAACCGGTATAGTAGTCGGTGGTTCCGGCAGCGCAGCCGGAGTCATAGACCTTGCACTCGCCCTTGGAACCGGTAAACGTGGAGCCTTGGGCCTTATCGCCCGCGGCAACGACGTAGTAGCCATCGGAATCGCGCCAAAAGCCCTCGGAATCCTGCGTCCATTCGCCCGTGCGGTGGTGATACAACACGTTGCTGCTGTAATAAGTCTCGCGGCGGCCGTTGTAGTTATTGACACCCGCAGAGCGCGTCAGGCCCGATCCGTCCGCGTAGGACGCAGCAGACGGGTAAGACGAGCCGGAGCCGGCGTTGTAATACGAAGCCTGAACGGCCTCGGCAGCCTCGAGCGCCTCGCGCTTGGCATCCTCAAGCGTGGAGCGAAGCTCGTCGAGCTCGGTCGACTTGGCGTCGACCTCATCCATCGTCAAAAGACTGCCCGCACCGTCGATGCAACCCTGTAGTACAGCGCGCTCGTCATCGGTGGCATAGTCACCGTACATGTTCATAATGATCTGAGCGCGCATCTCCAGGGAATCGCGCTTTGCCCCCATCGAGGCGTTCCACTCCTGCATGGAGCCATAACCGTCGCCGCGGTAGTCGACGGGCTGCACCAGCGTCGCCTCGGACGGCGTAGATCCGACCGTATCGGATAGTGTCGCCGCGTGGGCATCAGTTGCGCCGGCGCCCGCCAAAAGTGCCACGGTCAGAGCGGCGGAAAGGGCGGCGGCTTTCGGTTTTCGTGAATCGATCCTCATGTAGCTGGAAACCTCCGTAGTACGTTTTTGCTGCGTTTAAGCTGCGTGTGATTCGATCGCGCTGCATAGTACCCCGAGCAAATCGCGACCTGCGGTTTTTCTCAAAAGGTGCACGTCAATTGCGTAAAACTCACATCCTCTCAACAGGAGTTTTCCACAACTCGAATGCATAAAGCATGCCAAAAACCCTGTTTTTGCACCCTCTCTATGCAAAAACGACGCCTGTGCAACCATTGTTCGCACAGGCGCCTTGAGCAGGCATTTTATGCAGTTATACCTATCGAGTCGCAAGGGGTCCTTGCACAAGTCGCCTTACTCGTCCAGCGCGGCAAAGGCCTGCTTCAGATCCCAAATGATATCCTCGGCGTTCTCGGTACCGATGGAAAGACGGATCGTGGAGGGCGTGATGTTCTGCTCGGCGAGCTCCTCGGCAGAGAGCTGGGAGTGCGTGGTGGTAGCCGGGTGCACGACGAGCGACTTGACGTCGGCCACGTTGGCGAGCAGCGAGAACACCTGCAGATGATCGATGAACTTCCATGCAGCCTCCTGGCCACCCTTAATCTCAAAGGTAAAGATCGAAGCACCGCCACGGGGGAAGTACTTCTGATAGAGCTCGTGATCGGGGTGCTCAGGCAGGCTCGGGTGATTTACCTTGGCGACGTGGCTGTCGCCAGCCAGGAACTCAACGACCTTCTTGGTGTTCTCGACATGACGGTCGACGCGCAGCGACAGAGTCTCGGTGCCCTGGAGCAGGACCCAGGCGTTGAACGGGCTGATGCAGGCGCCCTCGTCACGCAGCAGGATAGCGCGGACATAGGTTGCGAAGGCGGCGGGACCGGCAGCCTCGGCAAACGAAACACCATGGTAGGAGGGGTTGGGCTCAGCGATCTGGGCGTACTTGCCACTCGCCTTCCAATCGAAGTTACCGCCGTCGACGATCACACCGCCCAGCGAGGTACCGTGGCCTCCGATGAACTTGGTTGCGGAGTGGACGACGATGTTGGCGCCGTGCTCCAGCGGACGGAACAGATACGGAGTGCCGAAGGTGTTGTCGACGACAACCGGCAGACCGTGCTTCTTGGCAATCTCGGAGATGGCGTCGATGTTGGGGATGTCGGAGTTGGGATTGCCGAGCGTCTCGAGATAGATGACCGTGGTGCTGTCCTTGATGGCACCCTCAACCTCTTCCAGGTTATGGGCATCGACAAACGTGGTCTCGACGCCAAACTGGGAGAGCGTATGCTCCAGCAGGTTGTAGGAGCCACCGTAGATGGTCTTCTGAGCCACCACGTGGTCACCAGCCTGGGCAAGAGCCTGCAGGGTATAGGTGATGGCAGCAGCGCCGGAGGCGACGGCAAGACCTGCCACGCCGCCCTCGAGCGCGGCGATACGGTCCTCGAAGACGCCCTGGGTGGAGTTGGTCAGACGGCCGTAGATGTTACCGGCGTCGGCAAGACCAAAGCGGTCGGCGGCGTGCTGGGAGTTGCGGAACACATAGCTCGTGGTCTGGTAGATCGGCACGGCACGGGAGTCGGATGCGGGATCGGCGCTCTCCTGGCCAACGTGCAGCTGCAGGGTATCGAAACCAAAGGTGTGCTCGGGGTTGTTGATGAACTGGCTCATGATGATCTCCTTGATCGAACGAAAGTAAGTAAAAAGAGAAAAGTAAGTCGCTGTCTCCTGATCACGCCGACGGGCGCAAACAGGAGCCCGGCATTCGTCTTGGTAAGCAATTCATATGCGGGCCTCCTTTCGCGTCCCGATTCCGTGGTCGGCTTAATAACCTACCGCCTTTGTGTGTTTTGAATAGTACGGGCATTGTCTCCCTCGGTCAATCACTTAAAAGCGCTAACTTGTTATCTGTTTTATAGATAACTATCGAAAGGATGGCGTCGATGACCCTTCAGCAGCTTCGTTTTCTGATCACCGTGGCAGAGTCCGGCTCAATCAACGCCGCAGCTCAACGCCTCTATACTGCTCAGTCCAACATCTCAAACGCCGTCAAAAGCCTGGAACAGGAGCTCCATCTGGAGATCTTTACGCGCTCCAGCCGCGGCGTCACGCTCACCAACGACGGCACCGAGCTTTTGGGCTATGCGCGCCAGGTCGTAGAGCAGGCCGACATGCTCGAGGCACGCTACGAGGACGGCGGCATCCCGCAAGCCCGCCTCGCCATTTCCGCCCAGCACTACGCCTTTTCGGTCGAGGCCTTTGTCAACGTGGTCGAGCGCTGCCGCGACAGCAAGTTCGAGTTCATCATGCGCGAGACCACCACATCGCAGATCATCGATGACGTCCGTGCGTTTCGCAGCGATATCGGCATTCTGTATCTGGATGACTTTAACGCCCGCGTTCTGCAGAAGGCCTTCGCCGATGCCCGCGCAAGCTTCCATCCCCTATTCGACGCGACGGTCCACGTATTCGTCAGCGAACGCCACCCGCTCGCACGCCGCCCTCAGCTGTCCCTTGCCGACCTCGCGCCCTATACGCGCTACAGCTTTGAGCAGGGAACCTCAAACTCCTTCTATTACGCCGAGGAACCTTTTAGCTATATCCCTTGCGACCGCAACATACGAATCTCGGACCGCGGAACACTTACCAACTTACTTATCACGTCGAACGGTTACACCCTGTCGACCGGAGTCCTCTCCAATGAAATGCAATGGGGTATGGCATCGATCCCGTTAGCAGACGCCCCAACGATGCACGTTGGCTACATCATGCACGACGAGCGCAAGCCCTCTCTCCTCTTGCAGCAATACCTCGACGAGCTCAACCGCATCATCCATGCCAGCTAACAGTCGGAAGACGGGGTAGAAATCGTAGATTGCTGGCCCCCGGCGGGCATGGCGCTACAATGGTCACTCACATGAAATGCACTCAACGAAAGGAAGCCCGTGAAGGTCATCATCTACACCGACGGCTCGGCCCGATCAAATCCGGGACGCGGCGGCTACGGCGCCGTGCTCAAATACACCAACCCCGCCGGCAAGACCTTCACCTCCGAGCTTTCGCGCGGCTACGCCAAGACCACCAACAACCGCATGGAACTCATGGCCGTTATCGTGGCGCTCGAGGCGCTCAACCGCCCTTGCGAGGTCGAAGTCCATTCCGATTCGCAGTACGTCGTCAACGCCTTTAACAAGCACTGGATCGACGGCTGGAAAAAGCGCGGATGGAAAACCGCCAACAAGCAACCCGTCAAGAACCGCGACCTGTGGGAGCGCCTACTCACCGCCAAAAGCAAGCACAAGGTTGAGTTCATCTGGGTTAAGGGTCACGCCGGTCACGAGCTCAACGAGCGCTGCGATGAGCTCGCCACCACGGCGGCCGACGGCAGCAACCTCGATATCGACGCCGGCTTTAACGAGAGCGACCTGTAATAGCGTTTTCGCGCAGCTTTATATCCCCACGCGCTACACTCATCCTGTAAACCGAACGGCACGAGGGGGATACATGCTGCGTATAGCGACCATCGGCACATCCATGATCACCGACGACTTTATCCAAGTCGTCAACGCCAACGACCAAGCCGCGTTTGTGGGCACGCTTTCACGCGATGCCAATCGCGGTGCCGCCTTTACCGCCGAGCGCGGTGGCGAGCGAAACTTTACTTCACTCGATGAGCTCGCGGCAGCTGCCGACGTCGACGCCGTCTATATCGGCAGCCCTAACGCACTTCACTACGAGCAGGCCCTTGTCTGCATCGCCGGTGGCAAGCACGTCATCGTCGAGAAGCCCTTCTGCGCCACCGAAGCGCAGGCGCTGGAAGTCTTCCGCGCTGCCGAGGCAGCAGGTGTCGTGGCCCTCGAGGCCATGCGTCCCCTCCACGACCCCGCCTTCCACGCCATCGAGGACGCCCTGGGCGAGATCGCCCCCATCCGCCGCGCCTCATTGCGCTTTGGCAAATATTCCTCGCGCTACAACGAGATTCTCGCGGGACGCGCCACCAATATCTTCGACTGCAATATGGCATCGGGTTCCCTCATGGACATTGGCGTCTACACCGTCGAGCCCATGGTCGAGATTTTCGGCATGCCCTCCGGCCTTACGAGCATGGCTACTCTGCTCGACCCCGCCACGCGACAGCTCACGCACGGCCCCATCGACGGCTGCGGTTCCATCCTCGCCAGCTACGGCGGTGGCCGTATCTCCGTCGAGCTCGCGCACTCCAAAATAACGAATGACCTGCTACCCTCGCAGATCGAAGGCGAGCGTGGCACTATCCAGATCGACCATCTGTCCACGCCCCGCAATGTCCGCATCGACTATCGCGGCGATGTCGTACGCGGCTCGGCGACCGAGGCACCGCGCGAACAGGACGACAACGGCCGCGTGCTCGACCTGCCCAAATCGAGCAACACTATGGAATACGAACTCACAGACTTTATCACCGCCATCGGCGGCATCGATAACGTTAAGGAAGAGATTTGGGAGACCCCGGCGGGACGTCACGAACTTGGCCACTACCGCGATGTCACGCTCGTCTCATTGCGCATCATGGATGCCGTGCGCCAGCAGGCCGGCATTACCTTCCCGTCCGACGCAGGCAAGCAGGCCTAGCGATGGGCTTCTTCGATGCGTTCTTCTCCAGCGTCACCGGCGGCAGTCGAGAGCCTCAAAAACCATCAAACATCGAGCTCGAGTTGCGCCGCAGGCTTACTGTGCTCGCAAGCGACGAGGCCACTCAAGACACTCCCCTGCGCTATTTCCTGCGCTGGGCGGGGCAAGTCCAGGGCGTTGGTTTTCGCTTTACCAACACCAACCTCGCGCAGGCACGCGCACTCACCGGCTGGGTGCGCAACATGGAAGACGGCTCGGTCGAAATGGAGATACAGGGAGCTCCGGCAAACATCCTATCTCATCTCGAGGCGCTTCATGCCTCCTACGAGCGCATGGGAACGCGTTTTCGCCTCGTAGAAGCCCAGGCCCAAGCCCCACTTGCCAATGAAGACAGTTTCATTCCTCGTTATTAGTATTGTGTGCTAAATACGGTATCATTTACCTACGACCGTTGATAGAAAAGAGGCGAGGCGCATGGCGGTGCAAAGAAGGAATACCAGGCAGCGAAAGCTGGTTCTTGACGCCGTGCGCCAAAGTTATAACCATCCCACCGCCGACGAAATCTACAACGTCGTGCGCGCGCAGGATGACAAAATCAGCCGCGGTACGGTCTACCGCAACCTCAATCTCTTGGCCGACGCCGGCGAGATTCTCTCCATCAAGACGCCGGGCGGAAGTCGCTTCGATCGCACCATCGAGCCGCACGCACATATCATCTGCACCTCGTGCAGCCGCGTCATCGACGTACCGCTCCCCTTCGATGCCCAGATCGACGCCAAGGCGTCCGAGCAAATCGGCTGGCACGTCACGTCGCACTACACCATCTTCGAGGGTCTCTGCCCCGACTGCCGGTAAATGTTTGGAACATGCCTTAAATCCACCTTTTCGCACTTTGCAGCAAAAAATAGATTTCTAGGTATGTCCCGAAAACCTACTCGGCGAGCAGGCGGCGCAGTTCTTCTTCGACCGTGCGCGCGTAGCGGACGCGGTCGTTGATGCCGCGCATAGAGGGATTGCAGCTCTCCATTAGATAAGGATGGCCCACTACGTTGAGCATGTCGCGGTCGTTTTCGTTATCGCCAAACGCCATCATCTCATCGGGCGAAATTCCCAGGGCACGACCGTAATCGGCAAGCGCGGAACCCTTGCCCGAACCAAAGCCGATAAAGTCCGTCCACTCGGTTCCCGACGTCATCACATCAACCCGATCGCTAAAGCGACGCACAAAATACTCCAGCGCCGCCGGCTGCTCTGCCTCGGGCGTCTGGAAGGCAATCTTAATGACGTCCTCGTCGATGTCCTCGGGACGGTCGACCACCGCCACATCGCAGTGGACCTCATAACGCAGGTGTTCAACAAACGCGTCGTTGCCGCTCATGGTGTAGAGGCGCCCCTCACACGAAAGGGTCACGTCGGCATGGGGATACGCAACCACGGCATTCGCGATATCCATAGCAAGGCAACGCTCCATGGAACGCTTGACAACGGCACGCCCCTCGCTCATCACCAGGGCTCCGTTTTCGCATACGTAGGCGAGCTCATCGGCCACCGGGGCAAACAGGTAGCGCAAGCTCGCATATTGACGGCCGCTCGCCGGCATAAACACGATACCGCGACGATGCAGCTCATCGATAAGCTCAAAGGCCTCGGAACGCGGCTCGCGCTCCCCCGGATGCAGCAACGTGCCGTCCAAATCGCATGCAATCAGCTTGATTCCCTCAAGACCCATATGCTTTCCCCCAAAGCCTCTTATCAACAGCAAGACGGACTTTGATTGGTCGCCCCTCAAAGCCCGTCTTGCGCATACGCGCACTTAGCCGCGCGTCTTTTTTACGATGGCAAAGTCGGGAGCTATGCTCACGACGACCTCCGCCGCACTCGACGCAAAGCGCCGGTCCGCATCGAGTTCACGGGTAACCACCGAGAGCCGAACACCCTCGACACCCCGAAGCATGCGGCCCAAAACAGGCTGCACCGGCGTATACATGCGCACGGTATGCTCGTCCGAGTCGCCCCGGAAGAGCGGCGCATGCATGTTGCCGATCTCCCAGCACGCATGCGCGAGTGCAATCGGATCCATGCGGTCGACTTCGACCAAATAGACCTCGGCGCTGCGCAGGTGCACGACAACCGCCACGGGCACCATGCCCGAACGGTCAATGGCGAGCACGTCGCCATCGGCAAGATGACCGCCGTCGGCAGTATCCAGCCGAACATCGATCGTGCATCCCAGCTCCGTCACGCCCACAAACGTGCGCGCATCAGCCTGGTCCCAATCGAGCAGGAGCTCGTCAACTTCAAAGACACCGCCCAGCTCCCGGCGAAGTAGGAGTTCATAGGACGGATCGTTGAGATTTCCCAAGCATGTCGTCGAAACCAAGCGTTCAGGCATACTCTAGCCCTCGACCTCGACGAGCTCGATATCAAAGTTGAGGTCCTTGCCGGCCAGCTCGTGGTTGGCGTCGAGCGTCACGGCCTCGGGCGTTACGTCGATGACCACGGCGGGGACGGGCATACCGCTCGGCGTGGACAGGAAGAGCTTCATGCCCTTCTCGATCTGCTCGATGTTGGGAACCTGTTCGGCCGGGAAGGTCAGGACCATCTCGGGGTTGTGCTCGCCGTAGGCATCGGCAGCAGGAATGTGCACGGTCTTCTTCTCGCCCACCTGCATGTCGACCACGGCGGCGTCGAAGCCCTTGATCATCTGACCGGCGCCGCAGGTGAACTCCAGCGGTTCGCCGCGATCGTAGGAGCTATCGAACTGCGTGCCGTCGTCGAGCGTGCCGCGATAATGAGTCTTGACCTTCTTGCCCTGGTTGGACATGGAAACCTCCGTGATAAGGGCGGCGCACAACGCGGGCCGCCATGAACATATGGCGCTAACTATACCCTAGTCATACAATTCAAAGACAGTTTGCAAAGAAACGCTGCAACCGGAGGAACCATGGCATATCCCGTATTTGACCTACACTGCGACACTGCCGACCGAATCGGCTGGGCCACGCTCGATCTCGACCTGCGCTTTACCGCCGGTACCGACGGTTATTTCCCCGGCGACGAAACGCATCCGCAAGATTTCGACCTCATCGAGGGCAACGCCTGCGCCATCTCGCTCGCAAAGATCGGCAACACGCCGTGGGCACAGTGCTTCGCCACGTTTGTCCCCGACGAGATTCCCACCGCCCACGCCGCGCGCTTCCAGGCGCAAATCATGGCGCATATGAGCGGCCAGGCAATGCTCAACCACGACCGCATGGTCAACGTACGCAGCGCCGCCGACATTCGCCCTGCGCTCAAAGACGGCAAGGTCGCTTGCATCCACACCATCGAAAACGCCACGTTCTTTGCCGAGGACCCCGCGCTGATCGAAGTGCTCAAGAGCTTGGGCGTGCTTATGTCGTCACTCAGCTGGAATGCGCAGGGACCGCTCGCGAGCGGCCACGACACCCACGCCGGCCTCACCGCCGCCGGCATCGAGGCGCTTACGCAGATGGAGCACGCCGGCATGGTGCTCGACGTCTCCCACCTCAACGATGAGTGCTTTGACGAGGTTGTCGCCCACGCCACGCGTCCCTTCGTCGCCAGCCACTCCAACTCCCGTGCGGTTTGCGGCGTCAAACGCAACCTTACCGACGACCAGTTCCGCACCATTCGCGACATGGGTGGCATCGTCGGCCTCAACTACTGCAGCGAGTTCCTTTCCAACGACGCAACCGACAAGACCGCCGCAGACGTCACCTTCGACCAGCTAACGGCACATATCGAGCACTGGCTCGACCTGGGCGGCGAGGACGTCATCGCGCTCGGCGGCGACTGGGACGGTGCCGCGGTGCCCGCTTTCCTCTCCGACGCCAGCAAGATGCCCGAGTTCCAGAACATGCTTTCCAAGCATTTTGGCAAGACTGTGATGCAGAAGCTCTGCAGCGACAATGCGCTCGCCTTCTTTGAGCGTTATTAATTTCACATCCCTTGAGCAGGCCGGCATGCCGAACGGTCGACATGCCGGCCCGTCCCCAATCTGAAGGACCGCTTTTGACGCAGCAGTTTACGATTTCCGCATCCCGACCGGATGGGACGACCATCCCCGTCGTCGTTACCAAAAAGCGCGTCAAGAACTTCAACCTACGCGTCACATCGAGCGGTGAGGTCCACGCCAGCGCACCGCTCGGCGCCAGCCGCGAGCGTATCGAAGCGTTTGTGAAGCGCAACAGTGCCTGGATTATCAGCCGACTTGCCCAGCGCGAGCAACGTCAGGCGACGGCGCGAGAGCCGCTCAGCCCCTCGTCCATCATTGCACTTTGGGGCAAGCCCATCACGGTACAGGATGCACTCGATCACAACTTTGCATCACCCGCACCGCGACCCAAACAGGCCACCTTCGCAAGTTTTATGGGTACCGATGAGCCAAGTGGGCGCGCGCAGGCAAAGCAGTGCACGGCCCTCGACGGCCTAACGTCCGATGAGCTCCAGGCCCGCGTCGACCAGCTCTATGCAACCGAGGTCACCACGGCACTGCACGATATGGTGCACGCATACGAAATCGCAATGGGTGTCGCCGTTTCCCACGTTTCCGTACGCAGCATGAAAACGCGTTGGGGCTCATGCACGCCCAAATCCGGCGCCATTCGCATCGCGCGCGAGCTCGCCGCCTACCCTGTCGAATGCCTCGACATGGTTGTCGCCCACGAGCTCGTCCACTTGCTCGAGCCAAGCCACAATCAGCGGTTTCACGCCCTGCTCGACACGTACTGCCCCAACAATAGGGCTCTGTCGCAGCGGCTCAAAAAACCGCCTGCCAACGAGCTGTAGGGCCGGTTAGCGCACGCGCTCGATCTCGACACCGCAGCTTGCCAGGGGAAGTCCGACGGGCGCCCAAGGCTTATCGAGCTTAACACGCACGCCAAGCAGCAAGGGGTAACGACGTAGCAGCATCTGGGCCACACCCTCGGCCGCAGCCTCGATGAGCTTAAACGTATGCTCGCGCAGATAGCCATCGACATCGTGGCACACCGAGCCGTAGTCAATCGAGGCGTCCAGGTTATCGTGCTCCCCCGCTGCACGCAGGTCGGCATAGAGCACCAGGGACACGATGAACTTCTGGCCCAGCGCGTTCTCTTCGGGATACACGCCATGGTTGGCAAAAACCTCAAGGCCATCAATGACAATACGATCGGCATGGCGCAGATCGTCATAGCTCACGTGGGGCACCGCCGTTGCGGTGGATATTTCGCCCCTTCCACGGCGAGCGAGCTCGGCGCCTTCAGTCTTGGTTGCATTCTCGGGCAATTTCTTGTTACTCATCGCGATCGTCTCCTTCGTTTAGAACCCCGACCGCGCAAACTAACTACACGCGAATCGACAGGTTCTTTTTATCATCGCTCCAGTTGCAAGCATTGCGCGCGGGGCATGCAAAGCAGGCGCGCGACGCTTTGTCGGCTGCATAGAGCAGACGCTCAAGCGGTTGGCTGTTCACGCGCAGCTTTCGATGGCCCAGAATGGCCGTCTTAATGGCTGCGGCATCGGCCGGCTCAAACGCCACGTCATCGGGCATGCCGCCGAGAATCGCATCAGCGACGCGTTCGCTTGCAACATCATGGGATATACCCGATTCATACTGTTCATCTTTGCCGATATCGTGGAGAAGTGCCGTGGCATAGATGACCTCGCGGTCAAATTCGAGCTGTTCCTCAAGATTCTTAATCCACATAATGCGCGCGACATCCAGCAGATGGTCAATACCGTGGCGGCAAAAGATGCGCCCCGATTCCAACTGTACGATGTTGCCCAGGTGCCGACGGAACAGCCCGTTGGCACAAATGTAATCAATGCGAGGCATGACGCCAAAAGGCGCCAGGCCCGAAGCCATAAAGCCGCGACGCGACGTCCCCTCATCGGTCTTCGATGTAAAGTCGTTGACGACCCTCATGGTTAGCGGCCCAGCATCCTAAAGAAACGCTCCTCGAGCGCGGGATCGGTCTCAAAGACGCCGCGGCGAGCAAGCGTCACGGTCTTGGTGCCGGGCTTTTGCACGCCACGCATCGTCATGCACATATGCTCGGCCTCCATCAACACAATCGCTCCCTGGGGAGCGAGATAATCCATGAGGGCATCGGCAACCTGTGCGCACAGTTGCTCCTGCAGCTGAAGACGGCGGGCATAAACCTCAACCGTGCGGGCGAGCTTGGAAAGCCCAGCCACCCGACCGTTAGGGATATAACCAATGGCGGCCTTGCCATAAAACGGCAGCAGATGATGTTCGCACAGCGAGTAGAACGTGATGTCGCGCTCGATAACCAAATCGTTCGAAGCGACGGCAAAGGTTTTGGACAGGTGTTCCTCGGCACTCTGGTCCATGCCGCCGGCGATCTCACCATACATACGGGCAACGCGCGCCGGGGTCTCCAGCAGGCCCTCACGAGTTGGGTCCTCGCCTATGCCCTCAAGCAACAGCTTAATGGCGGCCTCGACTTTTTCCTGATCGACCATCTGGGCCTCACTTTTCCGATTTCACGTTCGCGCTATGGTACCACGCCCTCCGGCATCGACCACAAGCTACATAGTATGGGTCGAATAGACTGGATCGTCCCGCCAAAGCTCCACAGCATCGCAAAGCGCAACGCCCTCACGCACAGCGCGGTCGCGCGTAGCGTTCATATCGATCACACGCTGGTTACTCGAGCCCCTAAAGCGCAACGAGATATCATAAAGATCCTGAACAAACGGGCCATCCACCAACATGTCGAGGCAGGCAAGGATACGGTCCGTCACCTCAGTATGGTGACGACCACCCGGCATAAGCTCCTCGAGCACGTCGCCGGTAAAACACCAAATGGTCTTTCCTGACCCCGCAGGATAAGCGGCACGAACACGCTCGACAAACTCAACGAGCCCCGCCTGGTTCTCGGGCTCCATGGGCTCTCCGCCCAGAATCGTCAGGCCGTCAATAAAGGGATGATCGAGGCTCTCGATAATCTTGTCCTCGACGGCACGATCAAAGGGCTCGCCCGCAGCAAAGTCCCACGCAACAGAGTTAAAGCAATTCTTGCACCCACGACGGCACCCGCTCACAAACAGAGAAGTACGAACACCTTCCCCATCGGCAATGTCGAAATACTTAATGTTCGCGTAGTTCATAAGTAACCTTCCTGGGGGTCTGGAGCATATCATACCCTCCGCAAACAATATCGGCCGGCGGCCAGCGAAACAGCGGGCGGGACGATATAATCCAGACCCCTCGCGAGTGACACTCAATGAACGAAGCGAACATCGAGCATAGGGTTCGAGGTCCAATAAAAACTCTGTTGCAGCTCAACCGTCGTTCCAAGCAAACCGTTGTTGCAGGTCGACTCATTTCCGCTAAGAACTTCGAGGAGTGAGCAGACCACATGCTGCATCTCAGCTACATCAACTTGGCCGCCCCGTAGCGAGGCCCCGGACCTTTGCTCGATATGAGTTCCGCACGAACAGGAGGCGCCAGTGGCGCCTCCGTCGTGAGCCAGGACTGTCCGAAATAGCGAGTAAAGGTCCGGGGCCTCGCTACGGGGCGGCCTGGGATGACTATTAGAGATGCAGAACGCGGTCGCGGATCTCCTCGGTTCGGCCCTGGTTCCAGAACTGGGTACCGATGTAGCCGCACGTGCGACGGGCGACATTCATCTTCTCCTGGTCGCGGTTGCCGCAGTTGGGGCACTCCCACACCAGCTTGCCATCGTCCTCGACAATGCGGATCTCGCCATCGTAGCCGCACACCTGGCAGTAGTCGCTCTTGGTGTTGAGCTCGGCGTACATGATGTTGTCGTAGATGTACTGCATCACGCGAATGACAGCCTTGAGGTTGTCCTGCATGTTGGGAACCTCGACGTAGGAGATAGCACCGCCCGGCGAAAGCTGCTGGAACATGCCCTCGAACTTGAGCTTGTCGAATGCGTCGATCTCCTCGGACACGTGGACGTGGTAGCTGTTGGTGATGTAGCCCTTGTCCGTCACGCCCGGGATAATGCCAAAACGACGCTGCAGGCACTTGGCGAACTTGTAGGTCGTCGACTCAAGCGGGGTGCCGTACAGCGAGAAGTCGATATCGCTTTCGGCCTTCCACTCGGCGCACTTGTCGTTCATGCGCTGCATGACGGCCATGGCAAACGGCGTGCCCTCCTTCTCGGTGTGGCTGTGACCCGTCATGTACTTGACGCACTCATACAGACCGGCATACCCCAGGCTGATGGTGGAATAGCCGCCCACGAGCAGCTTATCGATCGTCTCGCCCTTCTTCAGACGCGCCAGGGCACCGTACTGCCAAAGAATCGGCGCGGCATCCGAAAGCGTGCCCATCAGACGCTCATGACGGCACAGCAGGGCGCGGTGGCACAGCTCGAGGCGCTCGTCGAAGATTTTCCAGAACTTGTCCATGTCCTGATGCGAGCTCAGCGCGACATCGGGCAGGTTGATGGTCACAACGCCCTGGTTAAAGCGGCCATAGTACTTGGGCTTGTTCGGGTCATAGTTCAGCGCGTTGGCCACATTGTTAAATCCGTTACCGGAGCGGTCGGGCGTCAAGAAGCTGCGGCAACCCATGCAGGTGTAGCAATCGCCGTTGCCGGCGGTCTCGCCCTTAGACAGCTTGAGCTCGCGCATCTTCTTCTCGGAGATGTAGTCGGGCACCATGCGCTTGGCGGTGCACTTGGCAGCCAGCTGGGTCAGGTAGAAGTACGGGGAATTCTCGTGAACGTTATCGTCCTCGAGTACATAGATAAGCTTGGGGAATGCCGGGGTGATCCACACGCCGGCTTCGTTCTTAACGCCCTCATAGCGCTGACGAAGCGTCTCCTCCACAATCATGGCAAGGTCGTGCTTCTCCTGGGGCGTACGGGCCTCATTGAGATACATAAAGACCGTCACGAACGGCGCCTGGCCATTCGTGGTCATAAGGGTCACGACCTGATACTGAATCGTCTGGACGCCGCGACGGATCTCGTCACGCAGGCGGTCCTCAACAACCTCGCGGACCTTTTCGGGAGATGCCGAAACACCGAGCTCCTCGAGCTCGCGGGCAACCTCGCCGCGAATCTTTTGACGGCTCACCTCAACAAAGGGGGCGAGATGGGTCAGCGAAATAGACTGGCCGCCGTACTGGGAGGAAGCAACCTGGGCGATAATCTGCGTCGCGATGTTGCAGGCAGTCGAGAAGCTGTGCGGCTTCTCGATCAGCGTGCCCGAGATAACGGTGCCGTTCTGGAGCATGTCCTCCAGGTTCACCAGGTCGCAGTTATGCATGTGCTGGGCAAAGTAGTCAGAATCGTGGAAGTGGATCAGGCCCTCATTGTGGGCATCCACGATCTCCTGGGGCAGCAGCACACGCTGAGTCAGATCCTTTGAAATCTCGCCGGCCATATAGTCGCGCTGGACGGAATTGACGGTCGGGTTCT
>CAUAWV010000017.1 GCA_958433005.1 uncultured Collinsella sp.
GAGCCGGAGAGCACTTAATGTGCTCTCCGTGCGAGCAGGACTGTCCGAGCAGGGAACCTTACGTTCCGCGCCGCCGGGCAGACGAGCCAGTTAAGACGTGTCGCTATTTGATCTTGGTCGTGCCCGGTGCCAGGTTGGGGTCGGTCTCGTTGGCCTCGGTCTGGAAGTGCTCGGTATACACGTTCTTGCCGTCGCGGAACATCTCGTAGTACTGCATCTTGGCGTAATCCTCGCGTGCCTTGGTGGCGGCCGCGGCAGCGGCGTCGTCACCGGTGACGTTGGAGGAGAGCGCCCAGCGCAGGCTGGCGTCCTCGTAGCCCACCGAGTTGATGGCGGGCAGCGACTCGCGCAGCGTCATGTGCGCCTTCTGGTAGTCGGTCAGCGGGGCGCCGATCAGCTGCATAAGCTGCGTGGACAGGTAGTTGGTGGACAGGTCGTCGACCTCGCTCGTCTGGTCGCAGCCGGCAACGTCGTAGTTGGCCCAGATGATGTAGTCGGTCTGCCACAGACGCTCCTGATGCGTGGCGTCGTCCTCGCCGGTAAACCACTTATCGTTGAACTTGGACGGGAAGAACGGCTGGTGGTCGCCCCAGAACACCACGACCACCTTACGGTCGAGCTTGCTCAAGGCGTTGAGGAAGTAACGCAGCGCTTGGTCGGACTGCTCGATGCACGAGACATACTCGTCGACATCGGAGAGCGTGCCGTCCTCGACGGTCTTGGCGTCCAGGTCGGTCGTGTCGATGTTCAGGTGCATCTGCTTGTCGACCGGCAGCAGACCCGTGTCGTAGCCCGAGTGGTTCTGCATGGTCACATCGAAGATAAACTGCGGATCGGCGTTCTGGTCGAGCAGCTCAAGAATCTTGTCGTAGGTTGCCTGGTCGGTCACCATGCCGCGCAGGGTATCGGCGCCTTGGAAATCGTTGATGGACAGGAACTGGTCAAAGCCAAAGTCCTTGTAGACGTTCTCGCGGTTCCAGTTGGTCGCGTGGTTGGGGTGCATGGCCGTGGTGGAATAGCCGAGCGATTTGAACTGCTCTGCCAGATTCCCGGTCGTTTCCATGTTGTAGATGGTGTAGGGGTACACGCCCGAGCCCAGGTTGGCCATGGAGTTGCCGGTCATAAACTCAAACTCGGTATTGGCGGTACCGCCGCCGTAGGCGCTCACATAGAGCTTGCCACGGCTAAGGCAGTTGGACAGGTTCTTAAAGTACTGCGGGCCCTCGTAGCCGGCGCGCATGTTCTGGTAGATCGACAGATCCGAGAACGTCTCGTTCATGATGGCGATGACCGTGGGCTTCTCGCTGTCGAACTGCTCCTTTGCGGCGGCGCGCTCGTCGCTCTTGGCCGCGTCGGACTTGTTGTAGGCCTTGGCGTACTTTTTGAGCGTGGCCTTGGCGTCGTCGACGGAGTAGTCGGCGGGTTTGGGCGGCTTGATGGACTGCGCTGCACTAATAAAGGCGGGCAGGTAGCCCTCGCGCCAGTAGCTCTCGAGCGGGCGCCAGGTGTAGACGGTGATGCCGAGGGTGTTGTAGTAGTCGATAAGCGTGACGTGCGCGGTCACGCCGCCCAGGCACAGCACGGCCACGAGCAGGTTGGTGAGCAGCATGCGCTTGGCGCTGGCCGCGCCCTTCTGGCGATGCGGCGCCACCAGGCCGGCGTACTCGCATAGCAGCATGGCGATGGCGGTAAAGCCCATGGACAGCACGCAGAACAGCGAGATCGAGAAGGTGTAGCCGTTGCCGGCGACCGCGGCGGCAGTGGAGATGGCCGAAAGGTCGCCCGGCTGGATGGGCATGGATTTAAACGTGATGACGAAGAACTCGGCAATGCCCAGGACAAAGAGGGCAAAGGCCAGGACGGCGGGAGCTGCGCCGTGGCGCTGGAATAGGAAGAACAAGCCGACCATGAGCGTGGTGATGATGGCCCACTCGAGCAGGATGCACAGGGGGTAGACCCAGGTAAAGTCGTGGTTGGACGAGACCTCCATGCCCAGCAGCGCAAAGACGCCGGCGAGCAGCAGGCACAAGACCGCGGCGGCGAGCGGTTTACCCACAAAGGCGCTGCGCAGGCGGGCGAGCTTGCCGGTGGGGGCGGGGGCGTCGGGCGCGGCGAACGCAAAGACGCGCGGGGCGATGCGGTCGCGTGCGATGCTGGCCCAAGCGCAGCCGGTGAGGATGGCGTTGGTTAGGATGAGCATCACAAAGGCGAGCGGCTCGTTTTGGGCGACGAGGCCAATGGCGCCCCAAATGGTCAAAAAGAGCTGGAACAGGCCGAAGGCGACGCTCCACCCAAGAGCGCTTTTGGCAACGGTGCCCGACTGAGCGCGAATGGCCTTGGCCTCGCGCAAGACAAGGTAGACGGTCGCCGCAAGACCGACGAGCGAGATGGCGGCAGCGAACATGCTGAGACTCCTCACAAACTTAAAACCTACGAAAGCGGGGGTTTACCCGATTGTTACCTAAATATGCGCTGCATTTGCGGGCTGCGCACAACAACCAGCCATATTAACGCGCATGTGCGGCGGTGTGGCGCAATGTAGTGGCGGCCTGCGCGATAATGGACGGGAATTACACGGAAACGTAAAGGCTTCTTAAAGAAATGGCGAGGGTAGGGCGATGAGCGAGCAGGTTTGTATGACGGGCACCGAGTACTGCGGCGGAGCTGCGGGCGTGGATACGTGCGGCTATCCGGTCGAGACTACGGGCAACGCGGCGCTGGACATCTTGGAACACCGCTCGTCCACGCGTGCCTTCGCGCGTGATGACGAGGACCGTCCCGTAGCGGTGACCGATGAGCAGAGGGCGGCGATTTTGCATGCGGCGAGTCGCGCGCCGTCGGCGGGCGCCATGATGATGTATTCCATCGTGAGCATTCGCGAGCAGGCCACATTGGACCGCCTCGCCGACCTGTGCGATCATCAGCCCATGATCGCCAAGGCGCCCTGGGCACTCATATTTGTGGTCGATTATGCCAAGTGGATCGATCTGTTTGAGCACGTGGGCTGCTTTAAGCCCGAGTTTGTCGAGCGCACGGGCAAGGCGCCCCGTCGTGCACCGGGTCTGGGTGACTTTGCCATCGCGGCGCAGGACGCCGTGATCGCCGCGCAAAATGCCGTGGTCGCCGCCGAGGCCCTGGGGCTGGGGAGCTGCTACATCGGTGATATCGTCGAGAATGCCGAGGAAGTCGCCTCGCTGCTGGACTTGCCTCCCTATACCATGCCGCTGTCGATGCTCATCATCGGCACGCCCCGCAAGGAGCGTCCGGCAATCGCGCATCCCGTGGTGAACCTGGTGCACGAGGAGCGCTACTGCCGCGCCGATACCGCGACCATGGACGCGCAGGTGGCCGAGATGGATGCGATGTTTCGCCCGCACGCCCGCGAGGTGGGCGAGCGCGTGGTGGATATCTACACCCGCAAGCACACGAGCCCCTTTATGGCCGAGATGAGCCGTTCCATGGAGTGGTGGTTCAAAAACTGGCTCGGCAAGTAACGAATGCGGCGATGTGAGAAAGGGAAAGTCCCTCTGTCACATTCCATATCGCCGTGGTGGCCTAAAGGCCGTATAAATGTTTATCTAGCTGGGAAAACGGCGCCATTCAAACATGGGCCGATTACCTATAATCCCTTCGAACATTAAAGTTGGGAGGAAACCGGCTTATGGAACAAAAGGCCAAGGAGGCAGCTTCTCACGCTGCGATTCCTGTGAGCATCTCGGCGATGCTCGTCACGCTGGGCGTGGTGTACGGCGATATCGGCACCAGCCCCATGTATGTAACCAAGGCGCTCGTTGCCGGCAACGGCGGCATCGGAAGCGTCACGCAGGAGTTCGTGCTCGGCGCGCTCTCCCTTGTTGTGTGGACGGTCACGCTGCTGACGACCGTCAAGTACGTGCTGATCTCGCTGCGCGCCGACAACCACGGCGAGGGCGGTATCTTTGCCCTGTACAGCCTGGTCAAGCGTTGCGGCAAGTGGCTCATCATCCCCGCCATGCTGGGTGGCGCGGCACTGCTCGCCGACGGCATCCTGACGCCTGCCGTTACCGTGACCACTGCCATCGAGGGCCTGCGCACCATCCCGGCGGTCCACGCCGTGCTCGGTGACGACCAGGGTCGCGTTGTCGCGATCACGCTTGCCATTATCATTGCGCTCTTCTTGGTGCAGCGCATCGGCACGGCCAAGATCGGTCACGCCTTTGGCCCCATCATGACGCTGTGGTTTTTGTTCCTGGGCGGTACGGGCCTGTTCTTTGTCTTCCAGCATCCCGCGGTGCTGCTGTGCCTCAACCCGCTGCGCGGCATCGGCTTTCTGCTGAGCCCCAACAACCATGCGGGCATCATGATCCTAGGCAGCTGCTTCCTCGCCACCACCGGTGCCGAGGCGCTCTATTCCGACATGGGCCATGTGGGCCGCGGCAACATCTACGCCACCTGGCCGTTCGTTAAGTGCTGCCTGCTGCTGTCCTACATGGGTCAGGGCGCGTGGCTTATCAACAACGCTGCCAACCCCGAGCTCATGGGCATCGCCGACCTCAACCCCTTCTACCAGATGCTCACCCCGAGCCTGCGTCCCTTTGCCGTCGGCCTTTCCACCATCGCCGCCATCATTGCCTCGCAGGCGCTCATCACCGGCGCATTCTCGCTGGTGTCCGAGGCCAGCCGCCTGGACCTCATGCCTCATATGCAGGTCTTCTATCCTGCCGAGACCAAGGGTCAGCTCTACATCCCCATGGTCAACAACGTCATGCTCGTGGGCTGCGTTATCGTGGTGCTGCTGTTCCAGAACTCGGCGCACATGGAGGCTGCGTACGGCTTGGCTATTACCCTGACCATGATGTGCACGACGCTGCTGCTCTTCTTCTATCTGCACGTGGAGCGCAAGCTCAAGGTTGCGCCGTGGATCTTTGCCGTCTTCTTCCTCATGCTCGAGGGCTTCTTCTTTGTGAGCTCGCTCACCAAGTTCTTCCACGGCGGCTATTTCACCATCCTTATGGCCGCGCTCATCATGAGCATTATGGTGTGCTGGTACAACGGCACGGCGGTCGAGCAGCGCCAGTTTACGCTGCTGCCGCTGCGCAGCTACCTGCCGCAGCTCAAGCGCCTGCGCGACGACGACCGCTACGAGCTCATGAGCGACAATATCGTGTACCTGACCAAGGACACCAACACCGACTATATCGACCGCGATATCGTCTACTCCATCCTGGATAAGCACCCCAAGCGCGCTCGCGCCTGGTGGTTCGTGAATGTCGAGACCATGGACGAGCCGCATACCTTTGCCTACTCGGTCGAGACGTTCGGCACCGACTACGTGTTCCGCGTGCATCTGTACCTGGGCTACAAGATCAACCAGCGCGTTAACGCCTATCTGCGCCAGGTTGTTCAGGATCTGGCAGCCAGCGGCGAGCTGCCGCCGCAGACGCATGACTACTCGGTCTACAAGGATCCGGGCAACATCGGTACGTTCAAGTTCGTTATGATCCGCAAGCTTCTGGCGCCCGAAAGCGACGTGGAGCCGAGCGAGCGTACGGCCATTACGCTCAAGTACATCATCCGCCGCGCCGCTGGCACGCCTGCGCGCTGGTACGGCCTGGAGAACTCCAACGTGAACTTTGAGTACGTGCCGCTGTTCACCAAGTTTAAGGCCGTGAGCAAGATGCAGCGCCTGGCTCCCGACGAGCGTCCGTAGTCGACGTCTGCTGTTTGTCTAGCGACCGCAGGCTGCAAAGGCTATACACTTGAAACCACCACAAGGAGGCCACCACCGCAAAGGTGCCAGTCCCCTTTGTGGTGGTTTTTGTTTTTGAGAGAGGGGCGGGGCGCTGATGGACGTCCGTGCGGACGGCGATATTGCCGAGAACTTTTGGTGGCGGCGTACAACGCTGACGCGTCGCAGTCCTCTGTATGACGCCTGCGTATCGGCGGGGCTGCTAGCCGCGGCGACGATTGTGGGCGCGCTGCTCGACCATCCGGGTCTCGCGCCGAGCATCATGATCGTCTATGTGTTCGCCGTGCAGCTGTGCGCATTCTTTACCTGGAGTCGCCTGTATTGCTTGCTGAGCTCGGCTGCCGCCGTGGCGCTCTACAACTTCTTGTTTGTCGACCCGCGCTGCTCGCTGTCGTTTATCGACCGCGTCTATCCCGGCATGTTCTTCATTATGTTTGCGGTCTCGCTCGTGTCGAGCTCGATCGCGCTGGCCCTGCGCCGCGCCTTGGCGCAGGCTGCCGCCAGCGACCGTCGCACGCAGATGGTGCTCGAGACCAACCGTATGCTGCAGCGCTGCGCCGATCAGCAACAGATTGTGCACGCTATGGCAACGCAGCTGGCGCGTCTTTCGGACTGTCCGGTCGTGTGGTATAGCGCCGATGCCGACGACGATGACCTGCTGCCGCGCGCGACGTACACGGCCGTGGGCGATGCCGCGCCGGTGCACCAGTTGGCGCCCCAGATGCCGCCGCGGCTCTCGGCATCCGCCTATGTGGGAACGCCACTCGATGCCACCTATGGTGGCTCGGCGTTCTACGGCATATACCTGACCGTGCGCTCGGGTGACACCATGGTGCGCGCGGGCGATCCCGCCTCGGTGGTGGGGGTGCTCGCCATTGTCGCCGAGCCCGATGCGCTGACGCCCGAGGAGCGGACGCTTGCCGATGCCATTGTGAGCGAAGGCGAGCTTGCGCTCGATCGCGCCCGCGCCATGGAGGCCCGCGAGGAGGCGGCGGTACTCGCTAAAAACGAGCAGCTGCGTGCCAATTTGCTGCGTTCCATCTCGCACGATCTGCGCACGCCGCTCACCAGTATTTCGGGTAATGCCGACGTGTTGCTCGACCAGGGCTCGACCGGCACGGCTGTGCTCGACGACCAGACACGCCGCGGCATGCTCCTATCCATTCGCTCGGATGCGCTGTGGCTCAACGCCACCGTCGAGAATCTGCTCGCCATCACCAAGCTCGAGGGTGGCGGCATGCACCTGTCGACCACGCTCGAGCTCATGGACGATATCGTCGAGGAGGCGCTGCGTCACGTAAATCCGGCCGTGCGCGAGCACGACCTTAAGGTAGTGGCGTGCGATGAGCCGGCGCTCGTCAACGTCGACGCGCGCCTGATGGTGCAGCTGGTGGTCAATCTGGTGAACAACGCCATCACCTATACGCCTGCGGGCTCGCATATCGTAATCTCGATTGGCGTCCATGATGGATGCGTGGCGTGCTCGGTTGCTGATGATGGCTCGGGCATTGCGCCCGAGGACCGCGAGCGAATCTTTGAGTCGTTCTACACCGCCAACCATGGCCTAGCCGACAGTTGCCGCAGCGTGGGCTTGGGGCTTTCGCTCTGTCGCTCCATTGCGCTGGCACATGGCGGTAGCATAGAGGTTGCCGCGGCGGCCCCGCACGGCTCTGTCTTTACGATTGAGCTTCCCGCCGCCGATATTTCGTTTGATAAGGAGTAGCGCTGTGCCGAACTCTGCCGTGAAACCGCTCATCTTGGTCGTTGAGGACGATCCCGCCGTCCGCAACCTTATCGTCGCCGCGCTCGAGGCGCACGGCTTGCGCCATATGGCCGTGGAGACCGCTCACGCCGCCATCGCCGCCGCCTCGTCGCAGGCGCCGAGCATTGTGCTGCTCGATCTGGGCCTGCCCGATATGGACGGCGTCAAGGTGGTGGAGTCGGTGCGCGCGTGGTCGGGCATGCCGATTATCGTGGTTTCGGCACGCAGCGAGGACGTGGACAAGATCCGCGCGCTCGATGCCGGCGCCGACGACTACCTGACTAAGCCGTTTTCGGTCGAGGAGCTGCTCGCGCGCATTCGCACGACGCTCAGGCGCCTTTCGTATGCGCAGGCGGGCGGTGTTGCTTCCGAGGGCTCGTTCGATACCGGCGAGTTGCATATCGATTTTGATGCCGGCATCGCCACGATGGATGGCGAGGAGCTGCATCTGACGCCGATCGAGTACAAGTTGCTCTGCCTGCTGGCACACAATGCCGACAAGGTGCTGACGCACCAATTTATCCTGAACGAGATTTGGGGTACGGCGACTAAGAGCGACCTGGCGAGCCTACGCGTCTTTATGGGCACGCTGCGCAAGAAGATCGAGTCCGACCCCGCGCATCCGCGCTATATCCAAACGCATGTGGGTATCGGTTACCGATTGGTCACCCAGGGGTAGGGCAGAGCGCGGCCCCTCTATGAGTTGCGGTGAAATAGATCCTATTTGGGCCTTTACCAGGCATTTTTAGGAACTATTCCACCGCAATTTTGTTATTTGCCCTTGGGCTTGCTGGCGTAGAACTTCTTCTTTTTGGGCTTACCTGCACAGGTGGGCTTGCCGTCACCGCGCGGCCCTCGGTCGCCGGCCTGCGCGTGCGCGGGCACTGCTGTACGGGGCTTGCGGGCTTCGGGGTTGCGCAGCTCCTCGGTTCGCTCGGCAATCTCCTCGGCACTAAAGCCGACTTCGGCCATGGCATCCTCGATGGGCAGGCGGCGCACGATATAGCAATGGTGCACCTTCTGGTTGCGCGCGAAGTCCTCGGGGATGGTCTGCGCCGTAATGTCCTGTAGCACGACGCCCGCGCGCGCGAGCTTGCGCGTCTCGGGGCGGAAGCCGCGCAGGTTGCAGCTAAAGATGGCGTGGCCGCCCTGCGCGAGCAGGCGCGATACACCGGCCAAAAGCTCAACATGGTCGCGCTGAACATCCCAGGTGCGGCGGCCCATCTTGGACGAGTTCGAAAACGTGGGCGGATCGACAAAGATCAGGTCCCAGCGATTGCGCGTCTGGCGCTGGTCGCGAATCCAGGCGAGCACGTCGTCGCGCACAAAGTGGTGCTGCGGCCCCACAAAGCCATTCTGGCGCATGTTGCGCTCGGCCCAGTCCAGGTAGGTGTTCGAGAGGTCGACCGTCACGGTTTCCTCGACGCCGCCGTCGGCTGCATAGCAGGTGGCGGTGCCGGTGTAGGCAAACAGGTTGAGGAAGCGGCGCGCCTGCTTGGCGTGCTCGCGCACCAGATTGCGCGTGACGCGATGATCCAGGAAGATGCCGACGTCCAGGTAGTCGTCAAAGTTGACGGCAAAGGTAAGGCCGCCTTCCTCGATGAGCGGCAGGCGACGGCGCGCAATGTTGGCGCGCTCGCCCGAGCCGCCCTTGCCGGCGCCCTGCTTACCGTACTGCGAACCGCCGCGCGAACGTATGCGGGCTTTGGCGTGCACGTGCTCGGCTGGAACATCCAAGATGAGCGGCGCGATGGCCAAGATATCGAGCATGCGGGCCTGGGCCAGCGCAGGATCGATGGTCTTGGGTGCGGCGTACTCGGCGATGACGAGCCAGCGGCCCGGCGTCTGCGAGCAGCCCTCGTACAGGTCGATGGCGGCGGAGTAGTCGGGCAGGTCGGCATCGTAGACGCGGTAGCAGCTCACGCCCTCACGCTTTGCCCACTTGCGGCGCAGGCGGGCGTTCTTGCGCAGGCGGTTGGCGAACTGCTCGGACTCGGGAATGAGCACGGGCAGCGGCTTGCCGTCGCCCAAATCGAGCGTGGCGGCAGGTTCGGGCATGGGAGCGTTGGCGGCTTCGTTTTCGGTATCTGCGGCCTGCTCCTCGGCATCCGCGCTAGTCGCAGCTTCAAATGCTGCGGCGGTGTGGTCGAGCGAGGGCCAAACCTCAATAGTCGCCTCCTCGTTGTTGGGCATGACAGCGATGGAGCGCGCGTGCTCGGCATGGAGTGCGCGGGCCATAAGGCCGTCGCGGGTGAGCGCGGCGACCGGTGCGGCGGTAAGCTCGGGCGCGCGACGCAGTTCGCCGACCAGCGTCATGGCGTCGTGCATGAGCGAAAGCGGGGTCTCGGTGGTGTCTGCGACCACGGCGGCGCCGGCGACAGCACCCGCATGGTCCAGTACGGTAGTGGGCTTGGCGGCGCAAAAGTCGACAAAGCGCTTATAGCCGGCGCACTTGACCATGCGCTCGGCGGTCTTGCGGGCGGCGGGGTCGATGTCTACGGCAACGATGCGCGCCTGGCGCTCGCGCGCTGCCGTCTCGCGCTCGCGTGCCTCGGCAAGCAGCTGCTCCCATAGGGCGGCATCGTGCAGCTGCCAGCCCTCAAAGCCCCAGTGCTCGCGCGCGGCGCCCGGGGCACGGTCGGCCAGAATGTTCACGGCCTCCAGTAGCAGGCCGCCGCCGGCGCACGAGGCGTCGATCAGCGCGGGCAGGGCCTCGTTTTCGTAATCATCGGCCGTCAGCTCGCGCTCGCACAGCGCGGTCCAGCCGACCTGCGCCAATACCAGGGCGGCGTAGTCGGGGCGCAACACGTGCGCGCCCTCGCCGGCACGGGTCGCGGCGGGCGGCAGGCGCTTGAACAGCGGGTCGCCCGAAAGGTCCAGGCTTATGCTCGCGCGGCGCTGACGCAACGAAAGCAGCAGGTGGACATCGGGATCGGTGGCATCGACATCGGCGCGACGGCCTGTGGTCTCGGCCAGGCGATCGCACAATGCGTCCTTGGCGCGCAGGGCAGAGAAGCGCGTGTTGCGCAGCTGCTCGGTCACACCACGGGCAGTGATGGCAATGGTGGCGCCGGGGCGGACGATGTTTTCCCAGGCAATGTCGTAAACGGCATCGTACAGCTCGTCGGCATCCTGTGCCTCAAAGCGCCCGAGCACCACAAACACGCGGCTGGCCAGGCGCGACCACAGGCAGGCACGGTAGCCTTGCTCGAGCTCGCCCTCAAACGTGGCGCGGCCCTTGAGGCGGCGGACATGCGAAAGCCCGAGCCGTTTAAGCTCGTCGGCGAGTGCGGACTCAAAGCCCTCGGGGCAGCTTGCATAAAATTCCATGGGTGACCTCTCTGGTTGTGTCGCTCCATTATATGATGGAAGCTTCGTTTGCCATCGCCCTCGAAAGGAACCCATATGATTGATGCGTGCCCCGATTCTGCTGTACTGTTTTTTGACGTGGACGGCACGCTGACGTCGTTCGATCCCGACAGCATGACCGATAAGGACTTTTCGGCGGTGCGCCCCTCGCAGACGGTCATTGAGGCGTTTCATCGCCTGCACGATGCGGGGCACAAGGCGTTTATCTGCACAGGACGCCCCTTGTGGCTGATTGCCGATGGTCTGCGTGAGCTCGAACCTGCGGGTATCGTGGCCATGGCGGGGGCGACGCTCGAGGTTGAGGGCCGTGTGGTGCACGAGGATTGCTTTGAAGAGGACATTGTCGAGGAGCTTGCGCGTCGCGTTGTGGACGCCGGCATTGAGGTCTTTTTTGAGGCCAACGCTGCGACTTTTGCACTAGAGCCCGCGGGTGTTGAACGGTCGTCTCTGATCGGCACGCATGTGGTGCATAGCGCCGAGGAAATGCGCATCGACGGCCGCCTGCGTGTGGGCAAGGTGTGCCTTAACGAGCCCGGCTTGGCTCGCGTGGCCAATGACGACGGCTTTATCGAACGCAACTTTGAGCTGTGCAACACCGGCGGCCAGAATCGCGAGCTGAGTCCCAAGGGCATTGACAAGGGCGTGGGCGTGGCGCGAGCGCTTGAGTATCTGGGGCGCGCCGGCAACGCGCGCACCTTTGGCTTTGGCGATTCGGGCAACGACCTGGGCATGCTTGCCGCCGTCGAGACGGCTGTTGCCATGGGCAACGCCATGCCCGAGGTCAAGGCAGTCGCCGACTACGTGACCGACGACGTCGCACGCGACGGTACCGTCACCGCCATGCGCCACTTTGGGTTGATCTAATTATTTCGCCGTTCGGACGATTTTCGATCTGCAACTCACCGGATTCACATGCTCAATCGATTTATCAATTCAAACGCTAAGGCGTTTATACCGTTCGCCGAGAAGATAAAAAACCGCAGTTCACGCCTTGATAAACGTAGATAAAGTGTTTAGCAGTTCCACGCCCGTATGCTAACGAAAGGAATCAGGCAGATGGCAATCAAGGTGTTCGCTGACGGTGCAAACCTCGAGGGCATGCTCGACATGTACGAGAACGGCAACGTTCAGGGCTTCACGACCAACCCGTCCCTTATGAAGAAGGGCGGCGTGACGGATTACCGCGCTTTTGCCAAGGAGGTCCTGGCCCACATCACCGATGTGTCCGTATCGTTTGAGGTCTTTGCCGACGACGTCGAGACCATGGAGATCGAGGCCCGCGAGATCGCTGCCTGGGCCGAGAACGTCTATGTCAAGATTCCGTGCGTGACCACCAAGGGCGAGTCCACGGCCGAGTTGGTGCGCAAGCTTTCCGCCGACGGCATCAAGGTCAACGTCACCACCATCTTTACGCCCGCGCAGGTTGACGAGATGGTCGACGCCGTCGACGCCGAGACGCCGTCCATCATCTCGCTCTTTGCCGGCCGCATCGCCGACACCGGCGTCGATCCCATTCCGTTTATGACGGAGTCGGTCAAGAAGGCCGCCGCCAAGCCCAACTGCGAGGTTCTGTGGGAATCCACGCGCGAGCTTATCAACATTTACCAGGCGCAGGCCTGCGGCTGCCAGATCATCACGGTGCCCAACAGCATTCTGGCCAAGCGCAAGAACATCGGCCGCGACCCGTACGAGGTTTCGCTCGATACCGTGCGCGGCTTTGCCAAGGATATCGCGGCGCTCGGTTTCCATATCCTGCCGTAACGCGAACACTGGCTGCGCCGCGGATTGTTCGCCCCGGCCTTTCCTTTCCCTATCGCTCACGCGCTTCGCGAGGGTCGCGCTAGGCAAAGGAAAGGCCGGGGCTACCGACGCGAACCCGTCGGTAGGTCCTGAGCTGAATCTCTACCTTTATTCCGATGGGGGTCGACAGCGCTACCCCGCCAACTGTCTCGGGCAGTAATGGGGCTGGGCTCGGATGGCAACGCCGCGTGCCGCTGGCGGCTTCGTTCGCCGGATGACGATTCGTGTTACGCGGCCGGCGTCACCTCGGACGGCGGCGTGGGCTCCGGCGGCATCGCGTGGACAACGCGGTTCAACATCATGGATCAACCTGTAATCTAATGATCTTCTAATCCATATCTATCAAGTATCGAAAACGATCCGGCCCCGAGTTGGCAGTCATCGCCAAGGCAAAGGACCCTGCCGGCTATGTGTTCGGGGCGACGCGCAAGTCGCCCAAGACCCTTCGATTATCCTTTGTTCCGCGCATGTAAGATCTCATACTTGACGTGGTTGAACAGCTCTACCGGGCAAACGAGGTCTTTGCGGTTCGTGCCCATAAGTGCTCCACTAACAAAAATCGAGATATTCGGCCTCAGGGTGCCGTCAAGATTGCCAATATGGCTGAAAAACGTCCCGTACCGCACCTCTGCGGGTGCAGATATAGGACGTTTGTAGAATATCTGACGCTTATTTGTTGAGCTTGCACTTTGAAGAGGTGTTATCGCGGCCCAGTGAGGCCGAATATCTCAAAAATTGCAGGTGAGGATTAGCGGAAACGGCGTCTCGCACTTCGGGATATCGCCAAATCGTTTTAGAAGGAGGGGCGCTCGGCGGAATGGGACCCGCCGAGCGCCTGCAGCGGCTTACTTGCCCCGCACCATGGTGAGCGAGATTTTCTTGCGGTCTCGATCGACCTTCTCGACCCACACCTTGACCGTGTCGCCGACGCGCACTACGTCGCTGGGGTGCTTGACGAAGCGGTTGGCAAGCTTGGAGATGTGCACGAGGCCGTCCTGGTGCACGCCCACGTCGACAAAGGCGCCAAAGTCGACGACGTTGCGCACCGTGCCCTTGAGTTCCATGCCGGGCTCTAGGTCGTCGATGGAAAGCGCCGAGCGGCTAAAGACCACCTCGGGTGCGTCGTCGCGCGGGTCGCGGCCGGGCTTCTTGAGCTCGTTGACAATGTCGATGAGCGTCAGGGTGCCGCAGTCCAGGTCGCTTGCCAGCGTCGAGATACTGCCCAGACGGCGCTCGATGTCGGGCACGCCGCCACGGCTGAGTTCACTGGCCGCAACGCCGGCACGCTCCAGGACGGCCGTCGCCACCTCGTAGCTCTCGGGGTGGACGCTCGTCGCGTCGAGCGGGTTCTTGCCGCCGCTAATGCGCAGGAAGCCCGCGGCGTTGAGGTATGCCTTGGGTCCCAGCTTGGGGACCTTCTTGAGCTGGCGGCGATCGGTAAAGGCTCCGTTTTCCTCGCGGTAGGCCACGATATTCTTGGCCACGCTCGGCGTGATGCCCGATACGTAGCCCAGCAGGCTCGCGCTTGCGGTGTTGACGTCGACGCCCACGCGGTTGACGACGTCTTCCACCACGTGGCCCAGGGTGCGCGAAAGCTCGGCCTGGTCAAGGTCGTGCTGGTACTGGCCCACGCCGATGGACTGGGGCGGAATCTTGACGAGCTCTGCCAACGGGTCCTGCAGACGGCGGCCCAGGCTCATGGCGCCGCGCACGGTGACGTCCAGGCCGGGGTATTCCTGACTGGCGAGCTCGGAGGCGGAGTACACCGACGCGCCGGCTTCGTTGACGATGGTGTATCGCAGCCCGGGCGCCTGCTCGGCAATGAACTCCGAGACGACTTCCTCGGTCTCGCGGCTGGCGGTGCCGTTGCCGATGACGATGGTGTTGACGCCGTCCTTCTTGACGAGGCGGGCAAGCTCGCGCTTGGTGCCGGCGACGTCGTGGCGCGGCTTGGTGGGGTAGACCACGCTGTGGTCGAGTAGCTTGCCGGTCTCGTCCATGACGGCGACCTTGCAGCCGGTGCGGTAGCCCGGATCGAGCGCGAGCACGCGGGCACCGCGCACGGGGCGTGCCGAGAGCAAGCCCTCGAGATTCTTGGCAAAGACATTGATGGCCTCGGTCTGAGCGCGGACGGTGAGTTTGGCGCGGGCCTCGCGCTCCAGCGAGGGGGCCATGAGACGCTTGTAACCGTCGGCGATAGCGGCGTCAAAGACGGGCGCGAACACGCCCTGGCGACGGGGCCAGCGGCTGCCGAGGCGCGCCGTGGCGGCAGCGCCGTCGACGTTCACGCGCACGCGGAGCTTGCCCTCGCGCTCACCGCGGTCGATAGCCAGCACGCGGTGGTTGGGAATACGGCGCAGGGGCTCGTCGTAGCTGTAGTACGGCTCGTAGGGGGTCTTCTCGGTGGGGTCGGTGGCCTCGACGACGATGTCGGCGGTGTTTTGCGTAAAGGCGCGCAGGTCGGCGACGTTCTCCGGGTCCTCGGCTACCGTCTCGGCCACGATGTCGGCGGCGCCAGCGAGCGCCTTCTCGGGCGTGTCGAAGCCGGCCTCCTCGTTGACGTATGCCGCGGCGGCGTCGAGCGCGCTGCCCTTGGCCGATGCCAGCATGATGACCATGTTGGCAAGCGGCTCCAGACCTGCCTCGCGGGCCTTCTGCGCACGGGTCATGCGCTTTTTGCGATAGGGCTTGTAGAGGTCCTCGACGCGCTGGAGCTGCGTGGCCTCGCGAATCTGCTGCTCGAGCTCGGGCGTGAGCTTGCCCTGCGCGTCGATGAGCAGGATGACGTCCTCTTTGCGCTGCTCAAGATTGCGCAGGTAGGACAGGCGCTCGTCGAGCGCACGCAGGGCGACGTCATCCATGCCGCCGGTGGCCTCTTTACGGTAGCGCGAGATAAAGGGGATGGTATTGCCCTCGTCGATGAGCTTGACGGCCGCCTCGACGTTGGCGGCCTTAAGGTTGAGCTCGTGGGCGAGCTGCGCGATAAGATCCATGGAACTCCTTGCGTTTATGGTGCATTTGCAGCACAGAGCCACCAAGGATACCACCCGTCCCAAAAGACTGTTTTGGGGCCGCGTCACAAAAACGGCCTATCTACTACGTTTTACCCGTAGGGGCTGACCATGCCCTTGTTTTCCGAAGATCGGCAACCCGTCTACCTGCGGTTTTTATTTCGCGAAATTCGGTATGGTTGAGGGTGATCGGTTAAACGTAGTAGATAGGCCCATTTCGTGGCGAACGAACCAAGCCGAGGTGCAAAAAGGCCCCCCGTCTCAGAAAATCATTGGAAACGTAGCAAAATGCCCCGCGGGCAGGAGGCTGCTCGCGGGGCAAAGAAGAGGGGCTTATTTGTGGCGGACCGAGGGGCTCGGCATGGGGTTTCTGCCGCGGCCGCTCTCAAGGCATTACAGCTCGACGAGCTGGCCGGTCTCGGCGGCCTCCTTGATGGCGTTGAGAAGCGTGAGCGTCTTGACGTTGTCGGCGGGGGTCACGACGGGCTCAACCTCACGGCGGACAACCTTCACAAAGTGCTTGAGCTGCATCTTGTGCGGCAGCGCCGGGTCCACGGCCGGAATCTCCATCTGCAGCGGCTTGTGCCAGTTGGAGGCGCCGTCGTAGGAGAACTGGTGCAGGCGGGGCAGCGAAAGGGCGCCCAAGGTTCCGCCAATAAAGTAGGCATCGGCGTCGAAGGGGCGGTACTGCGGGTCCTCGCGAGCGGTGGCCTCCCAGTTCCAGGGGCTGGCGGTGGCATCGGAGATGGTCATGCTCGCGAGCGCGCCATCGGCAAAACGGACGTTGACCACAGCGGAGTCCTCGGTCTCAAAACCGCGGGCGGCGCTGGACTGCATGCCCTGGACGGCGACGGGCTCGCCCAGCAGGTAACGGAGCAGGTCGACGTCGTGCACCAGGTTGACCAGGATCGGGCCGGCACCCTTTTTGCGGCGCCACTCGACATCAAAGTACCCGTCATTCTTATAGATCATGTAGTGGAAACTCGACACGGTGAGCTTGCCCAGCTCACCGGACTCGATGATCTCCTTGGCCTTGTTGACGAAGGGGTTGTGGCGACGGTGCTGGCCCACGAGCACGGGCACGCCGGCGGTCTCGGCCTCGGCGGCGAAGGCCTGGGCATCCTCGAGGTCGTTGGAGATTGGCTTTTCGACCAGCGGCACGATGTTGCGCTTCACGGCCTCGCGGGCAACGCCCAGATGCAGGTCGTTGGGGGTGGCGATGATGACGGCCTCGGGCTTGACCTCGTCCATCATCTGGGCGGGATCGGTGTAAAACGGCACGCCGGCGGCCTCGGCCGTGGCACGGGCGCCCTCAAAGGCGTCGGCGATGGCGACGAGCTCGGCTTCGGGCTCCTCGGTGACAAAGCGGATGTGGTTGCGGCCCATGGCACCGGCGCCGATAACGGCAATGCGGACGGGGTTGAGCTCAGACATTTCGACTCCTTAATACTGGTGACCGGTGGAATGCGGCAAGAGAACGGCCCTTGCCGCGTCAAGCAAAACTAAGCGGACTTCTTCTTGCTGTCGGAGACCATCATGTAGACGGTGAGCACGACGGCGATGGCGGCAATCACAATGGCGCCGTAGAAGGACTGCTGGTAGGCGGCGCTGCCGGCCTCGGCGTGATACAGCACGGCGGTGATGGGCTGGCTGATCCAGGTGGAAGCGGCGTAGCCCAGGAACATGATGCCGTAGTTGACGCCGATGTTGCTGGTGCCAAAGGCGCCACCGGTGAGCGGCGGGTAGATGACGAGCAGGGCGCCAAAGCTAAAGCCGAGCAGGGCGAGTGCCACAAAGAACATGCTCTGCGTAAAGCTCATCGACATGATGACGAGCGCGACGATGGTGACGACCAGGCTGATGAGCAGCGACTTGTAGGCGCCGAGCTTGTCGATGATCTGGCCAAAGGACAGACGGCCGACCAGGTTGGCGCAGGTGTTGACGGAGACCACCACACCGCCGAGGGCGACGGCCGCGGCGCTCGTGGGGTCGGTGAAGAGCTGGACGGCGGCGATGGAGGCAACCTTGCCAACGAGCAGGGTGCCCGCGGTGGCGGCAAAGGCGAAGGTGACGATAAGGACCCAGAAGCGCGGGGTCTTGACCATCTCGCCCGGGGTGAGGTCGCCGAAGGTGCCGGCATGTGCGCCGCCCTTGGGGGCCTCAAAACCCTCGGGCAGCCAGCCGCCCTCGGGGGCCTTCAGGAACAGGGCGGAGGCGGCGATCATCACAAAGAAGATGACGCCGAGCGCCTTGAGGGCGCCAAAGATAGCGAGGCTCGGGATGAGCAGCGAGGCGAGCACCGGGGACAGCACGGCGGGGCCGGCGGTCGAAGCGGCCAGGGTGATGCCGGAGGCCAAGCCCTTCTTGTCGATGAACCATTTTTGGCCCGTGGTGAGCGCGGGGTTGTAGCCCAGGCCGTTGCCGATAGCGGCGACGAGCGAGAACCACAGGTAGAACTGCCACGGCTCAGTGACGGTGCCGGACATGAACCAGCCCACGCCGTAGCACACGGCGGCGGCAATCACGACGTTGCGGGGGCCGATCTTATCGGAGATGCGGCCGGCGAAGATGCCCGTCACGGCCATGATGGTCTGGAAGACCGGGAAAGCCCAGGTAAGTGCGCTGGACCACTCGGGGTAGACGGCGAGCAGGTTCTTGCTCACAACGGAATACAGCGCGATGGAGCTGATAAAGAACATGGTGACGCACGCGGCGGAAAGCACGACGGCGCGACCCTTGTTGGAGTTGGTGGAAGCCATTGGACTCTTTCTAATCGATACGGGGGAGGAGCGGGCGTGTCCGCGGGCCTCCCTGTCAGGTTGGTTTACTGGTCGGTCGGCTTGGCGACGCCGGACTCATCGGACCAGAGCTCGACGCCCTTGTTCTTGAGGTAGTTGTCGGCAAAGGCGCGGCGGCCGCCGGGCTTGGCGGTGAGGTCGCCCATCATGTTGGAGAAGCCGCCGTCGACCTTGATGGCGTCGCCGGTGGTAAAGTCTGAGCGCGTGGACGCCAGGAACATGACGGCGTTGGCGATATCGCTGACCTCGCCGATGCGGCGCGTGGCGATGAGGCGGCTGCGGCTCTTCTCGACCTCGGGATCGGCGTAAAAGCTTGCCGACATGGGGGTCTTGACGAAGCAGGGCTCGACGCAGTTGGAGCGCACGCCGTAGGGACCCCACTCGGCAGCCAGCATCTTGGACATCATGTTGACGCCCGCCTTGGTGGAGCTGTACACGCCCGAGAACGTTTCGGGGGAGTGACTGGCGACGGTGGAGATGTGAACCAGGCGGCCCTGGCCGGCCTTGATCATCTCGCGACCAAAGCGCTGCGAGGTGATGAAGTAGCCGGTGAGGTTGACGTTGATGACCTCGTTCCAGTCGGAGAGCGGCAGGTCCTCCATGGCTGCGAAGCGCAGGATGCCGGCGGTGTTGACGAGGACGTCGACACGGCCGAAGTTGGCGATGGTGGCGTCGACGGCAGCCTGAACCTCGGCCTCGTCGGTGGCGTTCATCTTGTAACCCTCGGCGTGGATGCCAAACTCGGCAGCAAGGTCGGCGGCAGCGGCCTTGACCTTCTCCTCGTCCAGGTCGAGCAGGACGACGTTGGCGCCGTTGCGGGCGAACTCGCGGCAAATCTCGACGCCCATACCGCCGAGCGCTCCAGTCACAGCGCAAACATCGCCCTCGAGCTTAAGCCAATTGCTCATAGGAACTTCCCTTCTTATGCCTCCCGGTGGGTCGCTCCCATTAACCGACCCACGTGGTTTTCGCTGGTTATCGTATGCTTTGCATTTGCGCAGGTGAATTGCATATTTGTTAGAATGGCGTTAACCATAGGTTTACACTGTGCGATGCAGTTTATTCTCAATTGAGCGCATGGCCTGCGAAAACAACCTCCTGTGGCACCATGTGGCCACGGGCGCGAAAACGGGAGATTAACGTGTACGATCGACGACTTGAGGCCATATCGGCCGCCGCGGAGCTGGGAAGCTTCTCGCGCGCGGCGGCAAAACTACGTGTGTCGACCCCGGCTCTCGTCAAACAGGTGTCGGGGTTCGAGGCCGAGTTTGGCATCACGTTGTTCGAGCGCTCGCATTCGGGCGTTAAGGTGACGCCGGCGGCTGCGCTGCTGGTAGACGATGCGCGCTCGATCATGCGTCAGTCCGAGGATGCGTTGCGCCGTGCCCGACGCGCGGCGGGCGATGGCGGTGCCGTGCGCCTGGGCGTGTCGATGATGTGCCCGGGGCGCCAAACGCTGTCGATGTGGTCGGGCATCCACGATCTGGAACCGTCGCTGCGATTTGAGATCGTGCCGGTAAGCGATCTCTACGACGAGCGCGAGACCGTCATGCGCAGCTTGGGCCGCGAGGTCGATGTGGTGCAATCGAGTTTTTCAACCCCACGCTGGGGTGATGCCTGCCAAAAGCTCCTTATCGTCAACGTACCGTTTTATATTGATGTGCCGCGCATGAGCCCGCTTGCGCGCAAGACGCGCATCACAGTTGCCGACCTGGAGGGCATGCGCCTGCGCGTGCTCCGTCACGGCAACGACGCCATGGACAGCCTGCGCATCGACCTTTTGGCCGACGGCGGCGTGGACGTGATCGACGTGGATAGCTTTGACTTTGCGCTTTTTAACGAGGCGGAGGAAAAGGGCGACGCGGTGCTCACTTGCGGGGCGTGGTCGGGCGTGCACCCGGCTTTTGTAGGCGTGCCGTTCCTATGTGGCCGCGAGGTGCCGGTCTTCTTGCACTACCCGCTCGAGCCCACCCTTCAAGTACAAAAATTCGTCAACGCCATGGCCCAACTCCTCAAGTAGCTTACACAAAACGAGGCCCTGGCCAAACGGCCAGGGCCTCACTAACCTTTATTTCGATTTAAACGACGGGCTGATCACGCGTAGGAGGGTGCCCCGTGGGCGGCGGGGTATTTCCTCCGCGCGCAGTTTCGCAGCGAAGCGAGAATGTTTGAGCACGGAGGAATTACCCCGCCGCCCACGGGGCACCCTCCGTCAGTAACCGGTCCTACTCCAGCTCAAACGCACCCGTGTACAGCTGGTAGTAATATCCGCGCTTGGCGATCAGCTCGTCGTGGTTGCCGCGCTCGATGATGCGGCCGTGATCCAGACAGATGATCGCGTCGGAGTTGCGCACGGTGGACAGGCGGTGTGCGATGACAAACGTCGTGCGGCCCTCCATGAGCTTGTCCATGCCCGCCTGTACGATGGCCTCGGTGCGGGTGTCGATGGAGCTCGTGGCCTCGTCCAGGATCATCGCCGGCGGATCGGCGACGGCGGCGCGTGCGATCGAAATTAGCTGACGCTGGCCCTGCGACAGTTGGGCGCCGTTGCCGGTGAGCATGGTGTCATAGCCGTCGGGCAGGCGTGTGATAAAGTCGTCCGCGCCGGCAAGCTTGGCCGCCGCGATGCACTCCTCGTCGGTGGCATCCAGGTTGCCGTAGCGGATGTTATCCATCACGCTGCCGGTGAACAGGTTCACGTCCTGCAGCACCACGCCCAGCGAGCGGCGCAGATCGGCCTTGCGGATCTTGTTGACGTTGATGCCGTCGTAGCGGATCTTGCCGTCGGCGATGTCATAGAAACGGTTGATGAGGTTGGTGATGGTCGTCTTACCGGCACCGGTGGCGCCGACAAACGCGACTTTCTGGCCCGGCTTGGCAAACACGGACACGCCGTGCAGTACCTCGTGGTCGGGCGTGTAGCCAAAGTCGACGTTGTCCATGACCAGGTCGCCGCGCAGCGGTACGTACTCGATCTCGCCGGTTGCGCGGTGCGGGTGTTTCCATGCCCACATGCCGGTGTGGTGGTCGGCCTCCTCGAACTCCCAAGTCTCGGGGTTCACCTGCGCGTTGACGAGCGTCACGTAGCCTTCGTCGGCCTCGGGCTTCTCGTCGATGAGCTCAAAGATGCGGTCGGCGCCGGCGAGGCCCATGACCACGGCGTTGATCTGCTGCGAGATCTGGCCGATCTGTCCGCAGAACTGCTTGGTCATGTTGAGGAACGGCACCACGACGGCGATGGACAGCGCCATGCCCGAGATGCTCAGGTTGGGCACGCCCAGCGCCAGGGAAATGCCGCCGGCAAGGGCCACCAGCACGTAGAGCAGGTTGCCCAGGTTCATAAGGATGGGCATGAGGATGTTGGCGTACATGTTGGCCTTCTGGGAGACCTCGAAGAGCTTTTCGTTGCGCTCGTCAAAATCGGCCTCGGCGGCAGACTCGTGGCAGAACGCCTTGACGACCTTCTGGCCGTTCATGACCTCCTCGATATGGCCCTCGACCACGCCAAGCTCGGTCTGCTGCGCAATGAAGAAGCGCGCGGAGTTGGATCCGAGCAGCTTGGTCATAAAGGTCATAAAGGCGACGCCGGCGATGATGACCAAGCACATCCACACGCTGTAGTACAGCATGATAAAGAACACCGTGACGATGATGATGATCGTCATGAGCAGGTTGGGCAGCGACTGGCTGATCATCTGACGCAGCGTGTCGATGTCGTTGGTGTAGTGGCTCATGATATCGCCGCGCTGGTGCGTGTCGAAGTAGCGGATCGGCAGGTCCTGCATGCGGTTGAACATCATCTCGCGCAGCTTCTCGAGCGAGCCCTGCGTGACGATAGCCATGGCGCGGTTCCAGAAGAGCGAGGACAGGACGCCGACGCCGTAGATGCAGGCGAGGGTGGTCACGAGCTGTGCGATCTTGGGCTGTGCGGCTTCCCAATCGCCCGACTGCCACGATTCGCTAATAATTTGCAGGGCGCTCTGCAGGAAGGTCGCGCCGATGGAGTTGATGATGGCGCAGAGCACCACGCCGGCGACGACGAGGGGCAAAAGCACAGGATAGAAGCCAAAGAGCGTCTTGATGAGGCGCGACATGGTGCCGCCCTTGCGGTTGAGCGCGCGCTCGGCGGTCGTTGCCTTACTCATGGGCCTCGCCTCCTTCCTGGGTCTGAGCTTGCGTTGCGGTCATGTCGGTGTTGTCTGCCGCCGTGTTCGCGTCGCCAGAGACGTCGTCGGCGTCTTGCGTACCTTCGGCAGACATCTTGTTTTGCGAGGTAAAGGTCTCTCGGTAGATCTCGCTCGTCTTGAGCAGCTCTTCGTGGTTGCCGATCTGTGCGATGCGGCCGCCCTCCATGACGATGATGCGGTCTGCGTCCTGCACGGAGCTGATGCGCTGGGCGATGATGATCTTGGTCGTGTTGGGCAGATAGCTTGCCAGACCTGCGCGAATCTTTGCGTCGGTCTTGGTGTCGACGGCGCTGGTGGAGTCGTCCAGGATCAAGATCTTGGGGCGACGCAGCAGGGCGCGTGCAATGCACAGGCGCTGCTTCTGACCGCCCGAAACATTAGAGCCGCCCTGTTCGATCCAGGTGTCGTAGCCCTTGGGGAAACCGTCGACAAACTCGTCGGCGCAGGCCAGATGAGCTGCCTCGCGGACTTCCTCGTCGGTGGCGTTCGGGTCGCCCCAACGCAGGTTCTCGGCGATGGTGCCGCTAAACAGCACGTTTTTCTGCAGCACCATGGCGACCTGGTGACGCAGCGCGTCCAGGTCGTAGTCGCGCACGTCCACGCCGCCCACGCGCACAGCGCCTTCGGTGGTGTCGTACAGGCGGGCGATGAGGTTAACGAGCGTGGACTTGGCCGAGCCGGTGCCGCCGATGATGCCGATGGTCTCGCCGCTCGTAATGTGCAGGTCGATATCGTCGAGCGCCTGGCGCTTCGCATGCTTGGAATACTTAAAGCTCACGTGGTCAAAGTCGATGGAACCGTCGGCAACCTCGAGCACGGGCTCGGCGGGATCGGCGATCGTGGGCTCGGCGGCCAGCACCTCGGCAATGCGGTGTGCCGATTCGTCGGCCATGGTCACCATGACAAAGATCATCGACAGCTGCATCAGGCTCATGAGAATCTGGAAACCATAGGTAAAGGTCGAGGAGAGCTGGCCCACGTCGAACAGCGTGCCCTGGCTCGTGATGATGAGCTTGGAGCCCAGGTAGATGATGACGACAAACGCGCCGTTGACGCAGATGTTCATCATGGGGTTGTTAAAGGCGAGCAGCTTCTCGGCGCGGGTGAAGTCCATCTGGACGTCGCGCGCGGCGGTCGCGAACTTCTCCTTCTCAAAGTCTTCGCGCACATAGCTCTTGACCACGCGCATGCCGGTGACGTTTTCCTCGACGGACTCGTTAAGGGCATCGTACTTGTGGAACACGCGCGAGAAGATGGGGCGCACCTTAAAGATGATAAAGAACAGTCCAAAGCCCAGCAGCGGAATGATGACCAGGTAGACCATGGCGACGCTGCCGCCCATGATAAATGCCATGGTAAAGGCGAAGATCAAGACCAGCGGCGCGCGCACGGCGATACGGATGATCATCATAAAGGCCTGCTGAACGTTGTTGATGTCGGTGGTCAGACGCGTGACGAGTGAGGAACTCGAGAACTCATCGATGTTGGCAAAGCTGAACGTCTGGATCTTGTAGAACAGGTCGTGACGCAGGTTCTTGGCGAACCCGCAGCTCGCATGGCTGCAGGTGACGCCGGCCGCGGCGCCAAAAGCAAGCGACGTCAGCGCGATGAGCACCAAAAAGCCTGCGGTGGGAAGCATCTCGGCTACGGTGGCGCCGTCTTTGATGGCGTCGATTAGGTTGGCGGTGATAAATGGAATCAGCATCTCGCAGAGCACCTCGCCAAGCACGAGCAATGGCGTGGCAACAGTGACTTTCATATAGTCGCGGATGCTGCCCATGAGGGTTTTAATCATCCAGTTCCTCCCAGGTTACACGGATTTTCTCGAGCATTTCGGCGAGCTGCTCGCGCTCGTCGTGGGTGAGGGCACTAAAGGCTTGCTCTCTAAAGCGAATGCGGGCCGCCTGGTCGATGCGGGCGTTTTCCCGGCCGGTTTCGGTCAGGCGAATGGTGAGCTGCCGTCGATCCTTGGGGTTACGGCTGCGCTCGATGAGGCCGTTGAGCTCGAGCTTGGACAGGATCTCGGAAAGCGACCCCGGCTTGAGGTCAAAGTGCATGCCGAGTTCCTGCTGCGACATCTCGCCGCCGGGTTGCTTGGCCAGCAGGCAGATGATGGGCGCCTTGCCGGACACGCCTCCGCCATGAAAATGCATGTAATGGCCGCAAAAGCCCAGATTATTGAGGATGCGCTTGGCAAGCTTGTCTTCGGCGCTGACCGCTTCGGGTACATCCGCAGGCTGTGACGGGTCGCCGCCGGGCTCATGCGAACAAAGGTTAAGAGGTTCATCGCACATGAATTAGTGTTGCTCCTTTCTTTAGTTAGGTAGTGGAATTGTTTTGTGCCTAACCAATCTAGGAGCATGAGAAATGAATGTCAAGGTACCAAACTTATAGTTACGGCGTTTTGCCAAACGCCGTAACCGCTCGACGCTGCAAACCCGCCAGAGCGGCAATCTGCCTTTCAACTTCGGCGGCATGACCAGAAGGTCAATGCCGCCTTGTTTCAAGGCACCTTGCTCGCTCTGACGGGTTTTCGCTGACTTCGCCAAAACATCGGCGTTGCCCTTGTTGGGATAGTCGTTGGGGACGCTCTTGTTGAGTGATCCGTGGGGGACGGAGGAAAACGAATCATTTTGGGCTGCGGTGACACCCTTTCGAAGTTGCTTTGCCCAAAACTATGCCGGATTACTACGATGGATTCGAAATCTCAGACCTCGGCATTGTTTTTCGGAAAATCACACGCTGTCTACCTGCGGTTTTGCTGGAGTGCAATTCGTTGTGGTTGGAGACTGGCGGTTTATCGTAGTAATCCGGCATAGTTTCGGAATAGTAGTAAATAGATGGCAGCTACTGTGCCGCTACCGCTGCGATTTTGCCTCCCATTTCCGAAACCTTTCCGCAACAATGTGGCCTCTGCGGCGCCAGCGCCCGCTCGCAACGCCCCCTGCGCTACACTTAGGCGCACTATGGCGCCGTCGCGTCGCACCCGACCCAAGGGGGACACTCATGAAGAACACTCAGCTGCTGCTGATCAACGATATGTGCGGCTACGGCAAGGTCGCGCTTTCCGCCATGCTGCCGGTGCTGTCGCACATGGGCTACCGTATCCATAACTTGCCGACGGCGCTCGTTTCCGACACGCTCAACTACCCCAAGTTCTACATCCACGACACCACCGAGTACGTGCGTCAAAGCCTCGCTATCTGGGAGGAGCTCGGCTTTGAGTTCGACGCCATCTCGACCGGCTTTATCGTGACCGAGGAAGAGACGCGCATCATCTCGGACTTTTGCCACCGCCGTGCGCAAAAGGGCACCAAGGTGTTCGTCGATCCCATCATGGGTGACAACGGCAAGCTCTATGCCGGCGTGCCCGAGTCCACGATTGGCCTCATGCGGCACCTGCTGGAGTGCGCAGACTACGCGGTGCCCAACTACACCGAGGCCTGTCTGCTCGCCGATACGCCTATTGCAGAGCAGATCACGCCCGATGAGGCCCGCGCCCTTGTGGACGCCGTGCGCGAGTTGGGTGCCAAGTCGGTGGTCATTACGAGCGCCGTGGTCAATGGCACGAACGCGGTTATCGGTTACGACCATGTAGCGGGGGAGTACTTCACGATTCCCTTTGAGCTCATTCCGGTCTATTTCCCGGGTACGGGCGACACGTTCTCGGCAGTGCTCGTCGGCCGCGTTATGGCAGGTTGGAGTCTGCAGCGCGCGACGTCCGATGCCATGCGCGTGGTGGCTGAGCTTATCGAGCGCAATGCCGATCAAGAGGACAAGTCGGCCGGCCTGCCCATCGAGGCCTGCTTGGACGTGATCGACCATGAGTAATGCTGGCGAGGGCGGCGTCAAGCCTGCGGGCGAGAACAAGCCGCTCGGCGCGCCGCGTGGCAAGCGTCCGCGTATCCGCGTGAGCTGCGTGGACCAGCTAGGTGCGTGCCGCTGCCACCATGGTCACAAGCCGGGCGACGTTTTTGACTTCGACCGAGACCGCGGCAAGATGTGCGCCATGGCCTGCCATGTGGGCTTTCCCTATATCGATATCCTGCGCTATGGCGGAACCGTGCCTGGCAACGAGCCCGGTACGGCAAAGTTCTGCTGCCCCGAGGTCGACACCCTCAACGTCTGGCTTGCCGAGATCGTCGACGAATAGGTGAGCGTGGATTTTCTCCCGTTTAGAGCGCACTTGAATGCTCAAAGTGGGAGAAAATCCACGCTCATTTTTCATGCGGGAGATTATCCACGCTCGTTTCGCGCCGAAGGCGTGGCCTGCGACCTCGCTTTCCTACAGCTGCTCGAGCATAGCGGCGCAACCGGCGAGCACGTCGCGGTAGGTGGCATCGAAATTGCCGGTGTACCAGGGATCGGCCACGTCGCCGGGGCGCCCGGTCCAATCGAGCAAGCGCGTAATCTTGCCGTCGGGGTCGTCGCCAAAGATGCGACGCAGGCCACGCGCGTTCTCAGCATCCATATAGACAATGTGGTCCCAGTTGCCATACTCTGCTCGACGCACCTGGCGGGCACGGTGCGCAACGACGGGAATCCCGACTTCGCGCAGCTTGGCGACCGTGCCATGATGCGGCGGGTTGCCGATCTCCTCAGTTGAGGTCGCTGCGGAATCGATGACAAACTCCGCCTCGCGCCCAGCGCGGCGCACGAGCTCGGTAAACACCGACTCAGCCATCGTCGAGCGGCAGATGTTCCCATGGCAGATAAACAGTACACGTTGCATATGCGGTTTCCTTTCGATCGCCATCATCGAGCTCGAGTATCGCATCTGCGCTTACGCCCTCGCCCGCTTGCGCTCCCAGCGAGCCAGCTTAATCGTCACCAGCGTAAGCGCCCAGGCCACAAGCGAGAACGCGGCACCAACCGCGCCAACGTAGGCAATGCCAACGCTGCTCACCACGGCGCCGCCCACTGCGGTGCCAAACGAAATGCCGACGTTAAACGCCATGGGTTCTACCGAGCTCGCGAGTACCATCGATTTGGGATGGCGGCTGCGCGCCACGTCCATAAAGTGCGTGATGCATGACACCGAGAACAGGTACATGAGCAGCGCTAGGCTAAAGACAAAGACCAGCGCGAGCGGCATGGTGTCGCCCACGGCAAACAGCCCGAGTAACGCCGCAGCTTGCAGCACAAACGTCACAAGCAGCGCCTTCATGCCAAAGCGCGCGTCGATCCATCCGCCCAGGATGTTCGAGATCAGGCAGAACACGCCGTAGGCCATAAGCGTGGTACTGGCTTCGACCGTGCCCATGCCCAGCACCTGCTCAAGATAAGGCGTCACGTAGCCGTAGAATACGTAGACCGAGCCCACGCCAAACAAAAAGATGAGCATGCCGGTGATGATGCTCGGCTCGCGTAGCAGACCCGCCTGCTCGCGGAAGGTGGCGGGCTCATCGGTCTGCCCAGCGCGCGGCATAAACGCCACGAGCGCTCCGCAGATTAGAACGGCAAAGGTCAGCGTGCCGTACATGGCCATGTGCCAATCGAGCGTGTCGGCCACAAACTTGCCGATCGAAGTGACAAAGACCATCGCCACGGAAAACGCACCATATACCACCGAGATGGCAAGCGAAGTTTGCTGCGGGGACAGAAGCTCGGGGATGTACGTCACGCCCACGGCGAGCAGCGCGCCCGAGACAGAGCCCAGGACAATGCGCGAGATAAACAGCACCTGGAAGTTGGGCGCCAACGCCATGACCAAGTTGCCGAGCACAAAGATGATGCTATAGCACACGAGCAGCTGGTAGCGGCGGAAGTGGCCCGTGCTGAGCGCAAGCACCGGCGTCGCGATGGCGTAGACGAGCGCGAACACGCTGATGAGCTGGCCCGCAGTAGCAAGTGATACGTCGAGTTCCGTTGCCAAGTCGCTCTCGATACCGATGACCACGAACTCGGAGCAGCCGAGCGAGAATCCCAACAGCACGAGCAGCGCCAGGCAGAGCCTGGTGCGCGCGGGGGAGAGCGCGGCGGCGGTTGACTTACTTTTAGGCGTGGTTGCGGCGGTCAAGGTTGTCACTCCAATGTCGCATGAATAAGCGGGATTCAATCCCTGCAACTCTAACAGAATGCGACAAAGGGGCAGTCCCTTTGTCGCATTGCGCTGCCAGCCAGTCGACCAAACCGTCACAACATTCGATGAAAATCTCGAAAACGAGGAAAAGCGTCGAATGTTGTGACGGTTTTCCTGTCTGTGCCGGCGAGCTCCAGCGCCGTCTGGGGGTATAAGGCTAGCAAGTGTTTATTTGCGAGGCCAAGGGGGCGCCCCGTATGGATATCGATAACTTTGAATGGTGGTATAGCGAGGGCGAGGCTCCGGACGAGGAGTGGGACGAGCCCGCGCCGCGTGACGTGTCGAGCGACGAGGACGAGACCGGCAGCGATGCTGCTGTCGAGCCTGACGCCGCCTCCGATGCCGCCGAGCCTCTGACCTTTGAGCAGGCTTGGGCCCAGGCTGAGGCCGACGAGGCAAAGGCCGATGCCACGGCCACACTGGGTGAGCCAGCCGACATGTCCATCTCGCCGGCAAAGACCCCGCAGCCGCGTCACACTATCGATCCCGACAGCACGGCATCCTTCAGCATTCTCGACGTGCCCTCGCAGGGTGCCCAGGCGCCTGCGCCCACGCATCGCCCCGATCTGGCTCGCGAGGAAGATGCGGGACGTCGCTCTCCGCTTGGCCCCATCCTTATCGCCTTTATGGCCGGCGTTATCGCATGCTCGGTAATTGGAAACGTCTGGAGCCATGTTGAACAACAGCGCAAAGACGCCGCCAAGGTCGAGATGTCTGTCGAGCAATCGCTCAGCCGCACGCGCTCGGTGCATGTATCGGTCGAGGTCAAGGACGGCGCGACGTGGGACACCGCGCGCGGCGACAGCCAGATGCTCGTCCATATCGTGGGTCGCACGCTCAAGGGGCAAGCGATCGACGAGTACCAATACGTCAATTCCGAAGGTGACGGCATCGAGCTCAAGCCCGGCGACTACGAGCTCACGGTCGATGAGCCGCCCGTCGCCACCGACGGCACGCGTTACCGTGCCTCAAAGCGCATGGTTCCGGTGAGTTTTAATTCACAGGCGCCCGATACGGTCGATAGCACGCCGCAGGGCGGGTTTGACCTTTACGCTATTGCTCAATAACTGCACCTGTCGCTCAACCCCGCCGCCAAGAGTGGGACAATAGCCCTCGACACCGTTGTTTACTATTGGAGGAAGTAGCATGTCCACCGTCACTACCATCAAGCGCGGCGGCCTCACCGCGGCCATCGATTCCATGGGCGCCCAGCTCACGAGCCTTGCCCTCAACGGCAACGAGTATCTGTGGCAGGGCGACCCGGCCTTTTGGGGCAAGCATGCGCCTATCCTGTTCCCCATCGTGGGATCGCTGCGCAACAACATGGCGACATCTGCGGCCGGCACCTGCGAGATGCCGCGCCACGGACTCGCTCGCATCGTCGAGCACAAGTTGGTCGAGGTTTCGGAGGACGGCTCCTCGGTAACGTACGAGATCACTGACACGCCCGAGTCGCTCAAGGCGTTCCCGTTCCACTTTAAGCTCAACATGACCTATGCCCTGACCGGCGACGCCACGCTCACGCAGACCTTTGCCGTCACCAACACCGGCGACGTGGCCCTGCCGTTCTCGGTGGGCGGTCATCCTGCATTCAACGTGCCCGCCCCCGGTGCCGAAGACGAGGCGTTCGAGGATTACGAGCTGGCGTTTACCGAGGCTTGGACTAACGAGGCCCCCATCATCACGCCCGACGGTCTTATGACGTTCGAGGGCAGCTACAAGGCTCCCGATAACTCGGACGTGCTGCCCATCACGCACCGCAGCTTCGATAACGACGCCATCATGTTCACCGATGCCCCGGGTTCCACGCTCACGTTGCGCGGCCGCAAGTCGGGCCACGGCGTCAAGATCGACTTTGAGGGCTTTAAGTACATCGGCGTGTGGTCTGCCGCCAACGACGCCCCGTTTGTGGCGCTCGAGCCCTGGACCGGCCACACCACCATGGACACCGAGGACGACGTCTTTGAGCACAAGGTCAACACCATTACCTTGGCACCGGGTGAGACGGACGTTCGCAGCTTTAGCGTTACCCTGCTCTAGAGGTTCCGCCGTTCTAACGAACGACGGACCGGTCGACGCTGCGCGCCACCCAGAGCGACAATTTGGCATGAAAAAGGCAAGGCATGACCAGAAGGTCTATGCCTTGCCTTTTTCATGCCAAGTGGTACATGGGGACAGGTTACTTTGTGCCAATCGTCCTCGTGTGTCTATTAATTTTTCGCGCACATGCCGCGCTGCTGGTTGTTGACGTATATCCTGTCTTATTGTCAGCAAAACGACATAGGGAAGGCATCAGATGCAACCTCGACTACAGCGCGACGCGCAGGCCCAGCCGGTGTGCAGTCGTCGCATCTTCTTGGGTAGCGCCCTCGCTGCGAGCGCAACCGTTGTCGCCGGCGCGCTTGCCGGCTGCCAGCGTCCGTCCACACTCAAGGTGGTCCAGCCCACGACGGGCGGCGGTCGCGATGACCTGTCCGATTCCGTTATCGGCAAGGATAAGATCCGCATCGGCATGGAGGCGGCCTACGCCCCGTACAACTGGCAGGTTTCCGAGGCCAGCGAGTTCACGATCCCCATCGACAACGTGCAGGGCGCCTACGCCGATGGCTACGACGTGCAGATCGCCAAGATCGTCTGCAAGGCCCTCGGCGGCGAGCCCGTCGCCGTCAAGCAGAGCTTTTCGGGCCTTATCGATTCGCTTAACAACGGCCAGATTGACCTCATCATCGCCGGCATGAGCGCCACGCCCGAGCGCGAGGAGTCCGTCGGCTTTTCCGACCCGTACTTCATTGGTTACTTTGGCCTGTTCGTAAAAGAGGGCTCGCCCTACCAAAACGCCACCAAGCTCAGCGACTTCAGCGGTGCCACGGTGCTCGGCCAAAAGGACACCATGCTCGATACCGTCATCGACGAGATTCCGGGCGTTGTGCACAAGAACCCGGTCGATTCGGTCCCCACGGTGTTCTCGAATCTGCTGCAGGGCACGTGCGACGCCGTGACCTACAACACTGAGAACGAAAAGGGCTATATGGCCCAAAATCCCGGTATCGTCCCCATCCACTTTGCCGAGGGCGAGGGCTTTAAGCAGGAGGTCACGGCGAATGTCGGTTGCCGCAAGGGATCGGACAAACTGCTTAAGCTCATCGACAAGACACTCAAGGGCATCAGCCAGGAGGAGCGCGACCAGATGTGGGACGCGTGCCTCGACCGTCAGCCGGCATAGGGAGGCAGCATGAAAGGCATCAATCGTCTGGCCTCCTTTATCAAGGCCGACCACCGTTATGTGTACCTGGGCACGAGCGTTATCGCGGCGCTCGGCTTGGCATTTAGCCAGCGCAACCCCACGCCGCTGAGCTTTTTGGCGCCCACCGGCATCTTCCAGGATTGCCTTTGGGCGATTCTTTGGGCCTGGATCGTCGTGTCGGCGGCAGCGCTCGTCACCAAGGTTATGCACTGGAACGACTATCGCGAAACGTCGCCGTTTGCATCTGAGCGTTGCCGTCGCGGCGCGCGCCTGGGCAGCTATGTTGTGGTTGCCATCGCGGCGATCTTCTTTATCGACCGCTGCGTCATGTCGTTTGTCGACCTGGTGCAGGTGAGCATTGTCTCGGACTCCAATCCCAGCGACTTTCTGTCGAGCTTGGTCTACATGACCTACAAAAGCGGCGACTTCTTTATCCGCGGTATCGAGATCACCATCGCGCTTGCCACCTTCGGCACGGTCATCGCCTTCTTCTTGGCGCTGCTCTTTGTGTTCTTGCGCACCCAGACCTTCGATCGCGTCGACAACGACCTGGTGCGCTTCTTTAAGAGCATTGGCCGAGGCTTTGCGACCGTCTATTCCACCGTCGTGCGCGGCACGCCCATGATGGTCCAGGGCCTGCTCATCTATTACGCGGGCTTTACCGTTCTGCGCGGCATGGGCTTCGAGACCGCCCAGGCCAACCAGATCTGGAGCACCTTCACCGCCGGCCTCGTTACCATCTCGCTCAACTCCACCGCCTACATGATGGAGGTCCTGCGCGGCGGCATCGAGTCCATCGATCCCGGCCAGGCCGAGGCAGCGCGCTCGCTGGGCCTGTCGCAGTGGCAGGCTATGCGCAAGGTCGTGTTCCCTCAGGGTATTAAAAACGCGATCCCGGCGCTCACCAACGAGCTCATCATCAACATCAAGGACTCGTCGGTGCTCTCGGTCATCGGCGTGTTCGACCTCATGTACGCCACCACCACCGTCGCCGGCGTGTACTACCGCCAGATGGAGGTCTACTGCGTGGCGCTCGTGGTCTATCTGATCCTGACGCTCGTGGCGAGCCGCCTGCTCGAGGCCTTTGGCAAAAAGCTCGGCGCCGAGGCTCCGGCCACGCTGCCCAGCTCTAACTAGGCTTAAGACGAGGAGAATCATCATGGCAGATACCGCCACTACCGGCACTGCGGCAGCCGTGCAAAACCAAGAGCCGCTTATCCGCGTCGAGGGCCTGCGCAAGAGCTTTGGCTCACTCGAGGTACTCAAGGGCATCGACCTGGCCGTTAGCCCCGGCGAGGTCGTCACCATCATCGGCGCCTCGGGCTCGGGCAAGTCGACCTTCCTGCGCTGCCTCAACCTGCTCGAGACCCCGGACGCAGGCCACATCTGGTTCCACGGCCAGGACCTCACGGCCGAGCGCTGCAACATCAACAAGCTGCGCGAGGACATCGGCATGGTGTTCCAGGGCTTTAACCTGTTCAACAACATGGATGTGCTCGACAACTGCACGCTCGCGCCCGTCACGCTCAAAAAGATGAGCAAGGCCGAGGCTGAAAAAATTGCGATGGAGCATCTGACGAGTGTGGGACTCGAAAAATTCGCGCACGCCGCCGTGGGTCGCCTGTCCGGTGGTCAAAAGCAGCGCGTGGCCATCGCTCGTGCCCTATGTATGAATCCGCAGATCATGCTGTTCGACGAGCCGACCTCCGCGCTCGACCCCGAGATCGTGGGCGAGGTGCTCGAGGTCATGCGCAAGCTCGCCGCCGACGGCATGACCATGGTCGTCGTCACGCACGAGATGGCCTTTGCCCGCACGGTGTCCGACCGCGTGGTCTTTATGGACAAGGGCGTGGTGCTCGAGGATGCCGCGCCGGCCGAGCTCTTCGGCAACCCCAAACACCAGCGCACTCGTGAGTTCCTCTCTCGCTATCTCGAGGACAAATAACCGACCGCAAACGCTTACGTTGCAGGGCCGCTCCCGTGGGGCGGCCTTTGTCGTCACAATCGAAAGGATGTCATGGCCGAGGTTTGGCGCTTCTTTGCGCATGAGGACGATTTTGCCGATATAGACGAAGTCAGCGCGTGCGAGCGCTTGGGCCGCGTGCTGTCGTTTCCGACCATTTCGAGCATGGATGCCGAGGCGGTGGACTGGCAGCCCTTCGACGACCTGCGCGCCTATATGCAGCAGGCCTGGCCGCGCGTGTTTGCGGCGGGCGAGGTCGAGCTTATCGACCACTCGCTGTTGGTGACGCTTGTCGGCTCCGACCCTGCTCTCAATCCCGTTATGCTCATGGGCCACATGGACGTGGTCCCCGTGGTGCCGGGTACCGAGGCCGACTGGACGCACGCCCCCTTTAGCGGGCACGTGGACGACACCTACATTTGGGGCCGCGGCGCTATCGACATGAAGGATCAGGTCGCAGGCATTCTCGAGGCGGTTGAGTATGCATTGGCGCACGGTTGGGAGCACAAGCGTTCGCTGTTGCTCGCCTTTGGCCAGGACGAGGAAACCACGCAGTACGGCGCTGGAGCTATCGGCCGCGTGCTCGAGGAGCGCGGTGTTGAGCTCGAGTTCCTGATCGACGAGGGCGACTACCGCATCGTTCCGGCTGCCGAGTACGGCGCGGGCGAGGGCTGGCTTATGCATGCCGACCTGGCCGAAAAGGGCTATGCCGATATCGTGCTCAAGACGAAGAGCGCGGGCGGGCATTCGTCTAACCCCTACGGCGGCACGTCGCTCGAGGTGCTCAGCCGTGCCATCGCCGCAATCTGCGATATCGAGTGGCCGACGCGCGTGACCGATCTGCTTGCCGCGCAGCTTGTCGAGCTGGGGCTCTACACGGCGGATGAGATTGCCGCCAACGGGGGCGCCATTGTCCGCGATTGCCTCGCCAGCAAGAAGCTCTATCCGCTGGTGACGACCACCTGCGCGCCCACGCAGATCGAGGGAGGCAGCGCCGGCGCCAACGTGATGCCGCAGGATATGTGGGCCAACATTAACTTCCGCATGCTCGAGGGCACGAGCGTGGCCGACGTTGTGGCGCGCTGCCGTGAGGCGGTTGCCGGGGCGGACCTTGCCGGTCGTGTCGAAGTGGAGCTGGGCCCCGGCAGCTCCGAGCCCTCGCCGTCCCCGCGCATCGGTGGTCCCGGCCTCGAGGCGGTTCGCTCCATCGCCGCCCGCTATTTCCGCGATCCAAAGGGGACGGAGGAAAACGGATCATCCGAGCCGTTGGCGATTGTCCCCTCGACCGTGATCGGCGCGACCGACGCTGCCAACTACCAGCGCATTTGCCCCGAGTGCATTCGCTTCTCGGCCTTTGTGGTAGACGATGACGAGTGCGACCGTGGCGTCCACGGCACCAACGAGCGCATTACCCGCCGTGCCTACCTCCAGGGCGTTCGCTTCCTCATCGCTCTGCTTCAAGCGCTCTAGAATGTGACAAAGCGACAGTCCCTTTGTTAGCCGTTGGGTACGTTCTTAAATGACCAATCGTTAAGGAACGTCCTCAACGGCTACGTCCGCTCATTCCGTGCGGGTTATATGCAGGTTTGACTGCGCACGCTATCATGTATGGGTTAGACCGCAACTATGTACCCCACACGCGAAGGGATGCGCATGTATCTGAAGATCGACATGTTCTAGCTGGGCTTACCCCCGCAATGACGCCATGCGCCCCATCAACTCTGCCGATTTTCACCTTCACGCATATAAAGGAGTCCCGCCATGCGCGACAAGCTCGAAAAGATCATCAAGGCCTACGAGGAGCTCGAGAAGAAGCTTTCCGACCCGGCCGTCGCCTCCGACATCAAGGAGTTCACGCGTCTCAACAAGGAGTACGCGCACCAGTCCGACCTCATTGCCGCTTCGCGCGAGTACATCAGCGCGCTCGACGACATCGAGGCTGCCAAGGAGATGCTCCGCGACACCACCGACGCTGACGAGAAGGAGATGCTCCAGATGGACATCTCCGAGAACGAGGACAAGCTTCCCCAGCTTGAGGAAGACATCAAGTACATGCTCATCCCGAGCGACCCCAACGACGACAAGAATACCATCGTCGAGATCCGCTCCGCCGCCGGTGGCGACGAGGCGGCCATCTTCGCCGGCGACCTGTACAAGATGTACCAGCGCTTTTGCGAGTCGCGCGGCTGGAAGACCACCGTGCTCGATTCCAGCCCCAGCGAGGCCGGCGGCTTTAAGTCCATCGAGTTCAAGGTCGAGGGCGACCGCGTCTACTCCGTCATGAAGTTCGAGTCTGGCGTGCACCGTGTCCAGCGCGTTCCCAAGACCGAGTCCCAGGGCCGCATCCAGACCTCCACGGCAACCGTCGCCGTGCTTCCCGAGGCCGAGGAGATCGACGTCCAGATCAACCAGTCCGACCTGCGCATCGACACCTACTGCGCCTCGGGCCCTGGCGGTCAGTGCGTTAACACCACCTACTCCGCCGTGCGCATCACCCACCTGCCCACCAACACCGTGGTGCAGTCGCAGGAGCAGCGCTCTCAGATCCAGAACCGCGAGGTCTGCATGCAGATGCTGCGCGCCCGTCTGTACGAGATGGAGCTCGAGCGTCAGCAGGCCGAGCTCGGTGCCGAGCGCCAGAGCCAGATCGGCCACGGTAACCGTTCCGAGAAGATTCGTACCTACAACCAGCCCCAGGACCGTGTGACCGATCACCGCATCGGCTTCAACTCCACCTACAACGGCGTCCTTTTGGGCGACCAGCTCGGCACCGTGATCGAGGCGCTCGCCGCCGCCGAGCGAGCCGAGAAGCTGGCTCAGGCCGTGTAGCGGGTTACGCGGTTTTACCAAACCGCGTAACGGCTCGACGCTGCGCGCCGCCCAGAACGACAATTTGTCATTCAAAAGGCAAGGCATGACCAAAAGGTCTATGCCTTGCCTTTTTCATGCCAACTTGTACGTTCTGGACGGCGCTCGCTGTCCGTCCTCTGCCTGCGGCGCTTTCCATTGTTGGTGCAGGGGCGCTTTGCCTACTCTGGCGGGCTTTCGCTGGCTTATGCTTAACCTGCGACGTTTTCATTGTTGGTGCTGAGTGCCTTGTTTCCCGTTCCAAATGAGCCACCCCGGGTCCCCGGCGGTTGCGGTGGGCGTGTTTGGTTGGTGCCTGTTGATGGCCTGGGCATCGGGGAGGGCAGGCTCCGTTATAATCGCGTAGGAACTTAATTTACGAAACGGGACGGGAGCCATACATGCGCCAGGGTTTCGACAACGCGAAGTATATCGAGCTGCAGGCTGCTCACATTAAGGAGCGCATCTCGCAGTTTGGCGGCAAGCTGTATTTGGAGTTTGGCGGCAAGCTGTTCGATGACTATCATGCCAGCCGCGTGCTACCGGGTTTTGAGCCGGACAGCAAGTTCCGCATGCTCAAGAGCATCGCCGACGATGTCGAGGTTATCATCGCGATCAACGCGAACCATATCGAGAAAAACAAGGCTCGTGGTGACCTTGGCATTACCTATGACGAGGATGTGCTGCGCCTGGTTGACCTGTTCCGCGGCAACGGCTTTGCTGTCGCGGCCGTGGTCATCACCCAGTACGCTGGACAGCCCGCTGCCGATGTGTTCCGCAACCGCCTGAACGCGCTCGGTATTCCCGCCAAGCTGCACTATCCCATCGAGGGGTATCCGCACGATGTCGATCTGATTGTGTCCGACGACGGCTATGGCAAGAACGAGTTTGTCGAGACCACCCGACCGCTCGTTGTCGTGACGGCGCCCGGCCCTGGCTCGGGCAAGCTCGCCACTTGCTTGTCTCAGCTCTATCACGAGCACAAGCATGGCACGGCCGCCGGCTATGCCAAATTCGAGACCTTCCCGGTTTGGAATCTGCCCCTTACGCATCCGGTCAATATTGCCTACGAGGCCGCCACGGCAGACCTCGATGACGCCAACATCATCGACTCCTTCCACTTGGAGGCCTACAACAAGACCACGGTCAACTACAACCGTGACGTCGAGGCTTTCCCGGTGGTCCGTGCCCTGATGGAAAAGATTCTGGGGGAGAGCCCCTACCAGAGCCCCACCGACATGGGTGTCAATATGGTCGGCTTTGCCATCACCGATGACGATGCCTGTCGCGATGCCTCCAAGATGGAGATCGTCCGCCGCTACTTTTCTGCGGTGGAGGCCGTGCGCCGCACCGGCGTGGGCGATGAGCAGGTTGATCGTCTCAAGCTCATTATGAAGAAGGCCGGTATCGACAAGAATTACTCGCCGGCACGCTCGGCCGCCCTTACCAGGGAGCAGCTGACGGGTGGCCCCGTAGGCGCCATGGTCATGCCCGACGGCTCCGTGGTAACCGGCAAGACTTCCACGCGCCTGGGCGCCGCGAGCTCGCTCATCATGAATGCACTTAAGCATGTCTCGGGCGTTGACCTTGAGCTCGAGGTCATCAGCGATGAGGCGATCGAGCCTATCAGCAAGCTCAAGACGCATTTCCTGGGTAGCAAGAACCCGCGGCTGCACACCGACGAGACGCTTATGGCGCTCTCGATCACCTCGGCAACGAGCGAGACGGCGGCCCGCGTCCTTTCGGGCCTGGAGCAGCTGCGCGGCTGCGATGCCTTCTTTAGCGTGATCATCTCGCCGACGGACGAGACGGTGTTGCGCAAACTGGGCATCAACGTGTGCTGCGAGCCCAAGTTTGAGCGCCGCGGTTTCTTCCATCGCTAAGTTTGAAGCACCGCGGTAATTGCATTGCATTTTGGCCGTATCGGGTTAGCGCCCGGTACGGCTTTTTGATCAATAAAGCGTCTATTTCGGCGAAAAATAGCTGTTTACCTGCCTAGAAACAATTTGAGCGGTATACAATAACCGTAACTGTTTCATCCTTAGCGGGATGCCGCATGATGGATATTACCTGCCATCGTGAGGTGTGTCGGTCGCGCACGGCGCGTTAGATGCTCGTGCTCGGTTTGAGGAGGCTGCTATGGCGGGCAAGGGTCGTGCGAGTGTCAACGATATGAAGCGTGTCGAGGTGCTGGTGTTGATGGAGATCGACCAGCAAACCGAAGACAATGGCGGGCCGTATGGTTTCTCGCGCAAAACGCTTGCCGAGCGCGTGGGGGTTTCGCCGTATCGTGCCCGCGCCGCAATCGATCGCTTGGATTCCGAAGGCATGATTGATGTCGTCTCGCGTTATAGCGACGACGGCGGTCAGCTTGCAAATGGCATTTGCCTCACCGAACGTGGCGAGTGGTATCTTGAGGGCGTCCGTACCGGCATGCTCGTTCAAGAAATGCTTGAGGACGAGGTTGCTGATCGATAGCAGCATGTAACCCTTGCCATAGCGACGCCGCTTGGGAAACTGGGCGGCGTTTTGTTTCAAGATTGAGAAATGCAATCGCACGCGAGAAAAATTGCGAACGGTCCGCGGCGCGAGTATTACAATGAAGACCCGTAAGATGTGGATAAACAACTTCTACGGGAAGCGCAGGTAACTCAATATGACCAAGCATGTGTTCGTAACCGGTGGCGTGGTTTCGTCCCTGGGCAAGGGTATCACCGCGGCCTCGCTGGGCCGTCTGCTCAAGTCGCGTGGCTACAAAGTAACGATGCAGAAGGCCGACCCGTATCTGAACGTCGACCCCGGTACCATGAGCCCGTTCCAGCATGGTGAGGTCTTCGTTACTGAGGATGGTTACGAGTCCGACCTGGACCTGGGCCATTACGAGCGCTTTATTGATGAGAACCTGACCCGCGATTCCAACTTTACGACCGGTGCCATCTACAAAAGCCTAATCGCCCGTGAACGTCGCGGCGACTTTTTGGGCGGTACCGTGCAGGTGATTCCCCACGTCACCAATGCCATTAAGGACAAGTTTCGCCGCATCGAGGAGCAGACCGGCTCCGATGTAGTCATCACCGAGCTGGGCGGCACGATCGGCGACATCGAGTCCCAACCGTTTGTCGAGGCCATCCGTCAGTACCGCAAGGAGGCCGGCCCCGAGAACGTCTGCTACATCCACGTGTCGCTCGTTCCCTATATCGCCGCCGCCCACGAGGTCAAGACCAAGCCCACGCAGCATTCCGTCAAGGAGCTCCGCAGCTTTGGCATCCAGCCCGATATCATCGTGCTGCGCTCCGACCACCATATCGATGACGCTATCCGCGGAAAGATCGCAAGCTTCTGCGACGTCGACACCGATTGCGTCTTTACCAACGAGGACTGCGCGAGCATTTACGATGTTCCGCAGCTGCTTGCCGAGCAGGACTTTGACCTGCGCATTTGCGAGCGCCTTGGTCTGGATCCGCGTGAGCGCGACATGAGCGAGTGGAACGAGTTCCTGCGCAAACAGAATCACGCCAACCATCACGCCGACAAGGTGAAGATCGCCGTCGTGGGTAAGTACACGCAGCTGCCCGATGCGTACCTGTCGGTTATCGAGGCCCTGCACCATGCGGGCGTCTTCTACGATCGCCATGTGGACGTCCAGCTGGTCGACGGCGAGAGCCTCGACGAGCAGAATGTCTCCGAGGTTCTGGGCGACGCCTCGGGCATCCTGGTTCCCGGCGGCTTTGGCAAGCGCGCCCTGGAGGGCAAGATCCTCGCGGCCGAGTTTGCCCGTGAGCACAAGATTCCGTATCTGGGCATTTGCCTGGGTATGCAGGTCGCCGTGTGCGAGTTCGCCCGCAATGTCGTTGGCCTTGCCGGTGCCAGCTCCTCCGAGTTTGATCCGGACGGTCCGTATAGCGTCATCGATCTGATGAGCTCGCAGGAGGACGTGACCGAGAAGGGCGGCACCATGCGCCTGGGCGCCTATCCGTGCAAGCTCGCCGCCGATACTCTTGCTCGCGAGGCATATGGCGAGGAACTCGTCTACGAGCGTCACCGTCACCGCTTTGAGTTCAACAACGCCTTCCGCGACCAGCTCGAGGACGCCGGTTTGGTTATCTCGGGTCTGTCGCCCGACGAGCGCCTGGTCGAGATGGTCGAGCTGCCGCGCGACGTGCATCCGTGGTATGTGGCAACCCAGGCTCACCCCGAGTTCAAGAGCCGCCCGACCAACCCGCAGCCGCTGTTCCGAGAGTT
>CAUAWV010000018.1 GCA_958433005.1 uncultured Collinsella sp.
CTGCTAGGCGGGCACTTTTACCGGGCGGCTAACCCACACAAACCCCCGAAGAGCCTTATTTTATCGCTGCAATGAATATCGAAGAAATCTGAGCTTCTTAAAGACGGCGAAGCCGATGGCAAACGGGTAACGAGCAAAAACGGCGACTTCGCAAGTTACAGACCAAGGTCTCGTTCGTGTTCGCAAACAAAGCCGCCTGCGACGATTCTTTCACTCATTGCTCTTACGAATCGCATATGACCTGCGGAAACGCAAGACGATAAAGCCACTGCCTACGATTCACTTCGCGAAACAGGCGCCAAAGGGGGAAATCAGTCGTTTTGGTATTCATTTCATGTGGTTCCGAGCCTTAAAACAAACCCGTTTTTGTCCCCGGGACAAAAATGAAACTGCGTGCCCACGGTTTCGAAATAGTTCGCATATTTGTCCCATGTTTTGTCCCAAACGCCCACGTGAAGACACGCGGCGGGATTCGGTGGCAAAATTGCCAAGTCCAACCACTCAACTGGAGTTGACTGAAATGGTATGGCGGCAAACGAGCGTGAAAGAGTGGGAGTAGAAAATTCCTTAGTTATGGGGTATAAATTGGATTTCCTTTAGGATGCACCCCCATAACTATACGAATTGACCTGCTGACTCCAATGAAGATTGGAGGGTAACGGCCAGGGGTGACGGCCCAGCGAGTGTTATTTTGCGAGCTATGCGCGTTGAAAGCGACCTTTCGTGGTATAAACTACTTGCCGGAAGCCGCGGCTTTCAGAGTACGGCTTACGTGTACGTTTAACCTCCGTGGGCGACGGGGTGCCGCAAGGCGTAGAATATCGCCCACCTGTAGGGGCCTGCAGCGATGCGGGCCCCGCTTCGTATGAAGGGGGCGCAACCGATGAAGATCGTATCCATCCCCCAGGACTTCTTCGACCTCGTCGAGGGCGACCGCGAGCTCATGCTTAAGCACAATCTCCCCTGCATCGTGGTGGTGAGGCTGCGTTTCCGCGGGAAGCGCAGGGACTTCGCCGTGCCGCTGCGTTCCAACATCGCCCCCAACGTGCCCAAAGACCAGTACTTTGCGTTGCCACCCCGCCCCACGACGCGCCCCGGCTGCCGCCACGGCATCCACTACATCAAGATGTTCCCCATAACCAAGTCCTACCAGCGCCGCTTCAGGACCGAGGGCTCGGCCTACTACGAGACGCTCCAGCGCATCATCGACGGCAACACCAAGCGCATTGTCTCCGAGTGCCAGGCGTACCTCGACCGCTACGAGCGCGAGGGAAGGCCCCGCTTCGCCGTCGACATCGACCGTATCGTGGGGCTGCTGGAGGGCGAGAAGTAGGGCACCTCGGCTCAGTCTCGAGTCATGTGGAGTCGCTCCGCATTTTTGAACGCCGCGTGTGCGTCCCAAATACTTGAGAAACAAGCTGTGAAGTGCAGTGGCTCGCCCGTGCCCGTGCATAGCCGTCACCATTAGCGTCTACGCGGCGTCGGCTTCAAGTGGAACTGGCCCCACTGCTGTATATGGTTTGCCTTGCTGCACATGGCGATCAATGCCCACGATGCTTCTGCTTGCGCTTCAGCTTTCGCTGCTCGAAGCGCGCCTCCGCCTCATCCGCGCGACGCTGGCTTCTTGCTTGAGCCGACTCCCGCTTCGTCGCTTCCCGCTGTGCTGCGAGCGCCTGTTGTGCCTTGGTGCTCACCGCGGGCCGCTTAAGGGCTTTCGCTGCCTCGCGAGCGCGTCGCTTGGGATTCTTCGCGGGCTTGCTTGTTTCCGTGGCCTCGTCACCGAAGAACGCGAGCTCCGCCCATTTGCTTGTAACGAATCGCAGGATTTCCTCATCGGACGGTTCCGCGCCGAAGACGATGCGGGCGGCGCCGTATCTGCCGTCCTCGACATGCTCCGCCAGCCCGACCCAGAATTGGCCGTCATGATATACGGTCAGGGTGGATGACACGCTGATCTGCATGGTTGGTTCCTCCTTTATGTAGATGACCATGCAGAGAAGGGACAACCAAGGAGGCAGGTTACTGATGCGGATATCCGCACGCCCACGACTACCCGACGGGGACTGTGTTTTCATCTCTGATGTCCGCATTGTAGCACGCGCGGATTTACGATGTTGATCGCCGGCGCCTAGACAGAGATGAAGGCGGTTCGATCTAGGTCAAGCCGGTCACTCGTTCATGAAGCGGCCGATTCCCTGAAAATAAAAGGCGCCCACGAGGACACCTACAGGCTATCTTCGAACTACTTGGTTTGGGGCAGACGGAGGAAAAAAATAGGGCAGAATCGCTCTCACGATCCCGCCCCGCAAACCCGAGGGTTTCTAACCGGCTCCATTATTCCGGGCTTCTCAGTTCTGTCATTGACCCAGGTATCACCCGTCTCCTATAGCGAGTGAATATAAAAATAGGGCAGAGTCGCTTGCGCAAGTCCGCCCCTAAAACCGTGAAGGTTTTGCTATCTGCAGGCTATTCTACCAACCCGAGCGATTCTGTCAACCTGCGAAGGAACTCGAGCGCGGAGCGAGCTGCGGCGTCGGGCCCCTTGTCGGGCAGCGCCTCGGTTCCGCCGTCGGCCCTGGCGAACATCTCGGCGAGCTCGGATGCGGCGCGCGAGCGCGAGGAGCCCTCGGGTACCAAGCCGGAGTGCGCCACGAGCACGGTCGCGACCTCCTGCATGGCCGTATTCCCCATCCACTTCCTCCTGGTCGCCTTGGGAATTCCCACGGCGGCGACCCTTCGGGAGACACCGCTGGACGCCGAGCCCCGGGCGGCGCCCCTCTCGGCGAAGCAGTTGATCAGGCACGAGCCGTGCGCGGCGCAGTTGCGGACGGACTTCACGCGCTTGAGGTCGTAGTGGGAGGCCTCGAGGCGCCTGTCGTCCCATCGCCTGGCGCAGAAGCGCACGAAGTCGATGAGGGTGCCGAACGAGGTGAGCTCAAGGAAGGCCCAGGCGGGCATGTCGCCGGAGTACTTCGCGTAGAGGCTCGAGCTGTAGGGGCTGCGGCCGCTCATCTTGAGCTCGCGCAGGCGGTACTCCCTGTTTGCAGTGGTAAGCGATGCCATATAGTCGGCCACGATGGCGTAGCCGTCCTCTCCGCGGTCCTCCATCTCGCGAAGCAGTGTCACCTTCTGGAAATGCTCGATGTCGAGCGTCATGCCGAGCAGGGCGTGGCGCAGCTCCTGGTCGAGCGCCGCGAGCAGGCGCAGCTGGCCGAAGTCGAGGTCTACGTAGCGGCCGTCGCGCGGGCCTCCCTCGTATTTCGAGAAGAGTTTGCGGTAGGATGCGAGCTTGAAGAAGTTGCACTTGTCACGCAGGTAGTCCGCGGCCTCTTCCTCGGAACACAGCTCGAAGGCTACGCCCTTCTGCTTGAGGTGCTCTATCTGCTGCTCGATCGTGAGGATCGGCTTCCTATCGTGGGGTTCGGCCATGCTCGGTCTCCTGTCATAAAAAGTATTGCCTATTTTACCAGCATGTTCTCGACATTCGATGGAGGCCTCATCGTCGACTCATGGGCAAGCCGCCTGATACGACTCCCTTTCCCTGTCAGCAGCGCAGTCGCCTGACCTGCGGCTTTGGAATCGCGTTGGAAGCCGCCCGCGACCAATCATTTGCAGTTGTTGCGAGTGGCTTGCGCGTGATGCTGCGGTTGAGTTTCAGAAACGGGCGATTCCGCCCAATCGGGCACCCGAATCACGGCCGGAAGCTCCTTTGGGACAAAAACAAAAACTCAATGCCCTGAGTTTGAAAAAAAGTTTTGAGGTTGTCCCAACTTTTGTCCACGAAGCCGACGAAACGCGACATCGCGTCATTCGGCGGCACGCGTTCCGTGTCGATGCCGAAAACTGGGTGCAACTGGAATGACGGGACGACAGAACCGAAGCCATCGAGTGGGAATAGAAAATACCTTAGTTATGGGGGTATAAATTGGATTTCCTTTAGGATGCACCCCCATAACTATATGAATTGACCTGCTGACTCCAATGAAGATTGGTGGGTAACTGCCAGGGGTGGCGGCCCAGCGAGTGTTGTTTTGCGAGCTATGCGCATTGAAAGCGACCTTTCGTGGTATAAACTACTTGCCGGAAGCCGCGGCTTTCAGAGTACGGCTTACGTGTACGTTTAACCTCCGTGGGCGACGGGGTGCCGCAAGGCGTAGAATATCGCCCACCTGTAGGGGCCTGCAGCGATGCGGGCCCCGCTTCGTATGAAGGGGGCGCAACCGATGAAGATCGTATCCATCCCCCAGGACTTCTTCGACCTCGTCGAGGGCGACCGCGAGCTCATGCTTAAGCACAATCTCCCCTGCATCGTGGTGGTGAGGCTGCGTTTCCGCGGGAAGCGCAGGGACTTCGCCGTGCCGCTGCGTTCCAACATCGCCCCCAACGTGCCCAAAGACCAGTACTTTGCGTTGCCACCCCGCCCCACGACGCGCCCCGGCTGCCGCCACGGCATCCACTACATCAAGATGTTCCCCATAACCAAGTCCTACCAGCGCCGCTTCAGGACCGAGGGCTCGGCCTACTACGAGACGCTCCAGCGCATCATCGACGGCAACACCAAGCGCATTGTCTCCGAGTGCCAGGCGTACCTCGACCGCTACGAGCGCGAAGGAAGGCCCCGCTTCGCCGTCGACATCGACCGCATCGTGGGCCTGCTGGAGGGCGAGAAGTAGGGCACCTCGGCTCAATCCCGAGCCATGCGGAACCGCTTCACATTTTTGAACGCCGCGCGCCCCAAATACCCGAGAAACAGGCCATGAGGTGCGGCGGCGCACTCGTGCCTGCGCGCAGCCATCTCCATCAGCGTCTACGGTGCGCTACAACATCGCGGGCAAACCGCCTGACAAGCCGAGCTTTCTGATCGTTCCGTCTATGAGCTACGTTGCCGTGCGGGGCAAGGGCGATCCCAATGCCGAAGGCGGCGCGTAGCAGAACGCGTTGCCGATGCCCTATGGCGTCGCCTATACCATCAAGATGTCGAAAAACGGCCCGCGAGAGATCGAAGGCTATTTCGACTTCGTCGTGCCTCCGCTCGAGGGCTTCTGGTGGCAAGACCACACCGATGGCGGGATCGATTACGCGCGGAAGGACGACTTCAACCTCATCTCATGCATCCGCCTGCCCGATTTCGTCACTCGCGAGGACTTCGACTGGGCCGTCTCGGAAGCCGCTGCCAAGAAGAAGCTGGACTTCTCGTCGGTCGAGCTGCTGAGGGTCGACGAGGGTCTTTGCATTCAGCGCATGCATACCGGGCCTTACAACGACGAACCGGCGACCATAGACGCCATGCGCACATTTGCAGCGGAACGGGGCTACGCCCCCGACTTCTCCGAAGCCTGTCTGCATCACGAGATTTACCTCTCCGACCCGCGCAAGTGCGCGCCGGAGAAGCTCAAGACCGTGATCCGTCATCCCATAAAGTTGATTTAGCGAAGCGAGTGACGCCGATCGCTTCGGCTTTTGGGCGCTCGCCGTGGCGTGGGCGGCAGCGGGACGTGCCCTGCGACCGGTGGCGGAGGCCGAGGCGCGGGAGCGCGCGTTCGTTTGCACCGCCTCGCACGACCTCGTCACCCCGCTCATGGCGGTGACCGCGAACTACGACGTGCTTGAAGCGGAGGCATCCGATCAGACCGGCCTTGCGTCCTGGGTCGCCAACATCCGTGCAGCGGCGGACGAGATGGCGACTCGCATTGCTGACATGCTCATGCACATGGGCGGCGACTAGCCAGGGCGAGCCCTGCAACGGGCATTATTATCCGGGAAGCGTTTGATTGCGAGACACGCCGGTGTGAGGGCCTGAGTCGTCAGGCCCCGCACAGGGGGACCGCGATGGTGGCCACCGCGCCGCCCGAGGGGCTGTTGGCGAGCGAGACGGAACCCCCATGGGCGCTCGCGGCCTCGGAGGCGGCGTGGAGGCCAGATGCACTCCAATGTCAGGGAGATGAAGACCGTGGCGAGGACGCTCAGGAAGGAGCGGGAGGGCATCCTGAACTGGTGGAAGAGGGGCTCCACAAACTCGTTCCTGGAAGGGCTGAACCCCGTCGTCCAGTCGGTCCGCAGCGCTGCAAGGGGCTTCAGGAGCATCGCCTATTTCAGGACGATAATCTTCCTCCGGCTGGGCCGCCTGGACTTCACGGCCCAGAAGAAGCTGACATGCGCTACCCACTAGAAACGTCGAAGAGCCCATTTTTGGCCTTCGGTGGCAAATACGAGCGCTTGCCATAAAAATGAGCGACGTCTCTACCTGCAGCTTGCCAAAATCGACCTCCGATGGCAATGGTAAAAGTGTCATCGGAGGCCTGTTTTGGCGTTGGTTTTTGCCACTGGAGGTCGATTTTGGTTTTTAGGCGCCATCGGAGGCCGTTTTTGGCGCGGAGCCGGGCTTCTGCCTGTGTACGTGCGCGGGCACTGCGGGCTTTATCGCCTCCAGGAGCGGGCGATTTCCTGGTAGCGGCGCGCAGCGAGGCTGCCACGTTGCCAGATCAGGCGAAAGTCGTGCTCGACAAAGAAGTCGCTTGGGGTGATGTCGCGCAGCTCGCCCTGATCGAGCTCGCGCTCAACCGCTGCGCGGTACAAAAACGTAATGCCAGTCCCCGCCCGGACGCACAGCTTGATGGCGGGGATGCTGGCGACCTCGAACGTGCCTGCGAAGTCGTCAAGATCGAGGTCGCGCGCGGCGAGGTGCTTCTCTAGGATCTCGCGCGTGCCCGACCCCGCTTCGCGTAGGATGAGCCTGCGGTCGAGTAGGCTGGCCATGGATACCGGCTTATAGGACGCGTCGAACTCATCTGCGCTCCCAACAGCTACATAGCGCTCGCGCGATACCGGGGCGGAGTCGAAGAGGGCCCTGTTAAAGGATCCTTCTACCAAGGCGAAATCAATAGTACCGGCCTCCAGGCCTTCCACAAGCTCCTGCGTGTTGCCAACGCTCATCTGCACCATCTCGTCGGGATGTTTTGCCATATGGCGGGCGAGTACGCGGGGAATCCAATAGTCGCAGATGGTGCGCGTGCAGCCAAAACGCAGGGGAGCCTTGGCGGGCTGCTCCAGCGTTAGGGCTTTCGCTTGCGCCTTGAGCCTCGTCTCATCGTTCTCCATTGTTTCGAGCGCTCGAAACAGCATCGCCCCCGCTTGCGTGAGCTCGCCGCGCCGGCCGCCCTTGTGGAAGAGGGCGCACCCGTAATGCGCCTCGAGCTGCCGGATATGCTGCGATACGGCGGGCTGGGTGATATGGAGCTCCGCTGCCGCCTGCGTGAAGCTGCCCAGCCTGCAGACCGTCAAGAACGTATGGGTGCGGTAATCCAGCACGTTGACTCCTATGCTCAAGAATCATCTATAACATCGTCCATATATAACAAATACTTATAGAGTGATAACCAATAGGGTGAAAAGAATTATAAGCCAAGGTAGTACTATCGCTATGCATTCAATCTTGGCTGTTTGCCGAGAGAGATTTGGGTTTATGTCGTAGGCGGCGGAGCGGTTCCGCGCATGCAGGGACGGCGCGTATAGAGAGGAAGAAGATATGGCGGAAAGAACGTGGGACAAGGTTCAAGATAGCTGGAGGGGCGTGGCGCTATGCCTGCTTATCGCTCTGCCGGCATGGTTTTTGGGCAAGCGCTTCGACGTGATCGGCGGGCCGGTCTTCGCCATCCTCATCGGTATGGTGCTGGCGCTGTTTATTAAGGACGACGCGGCGTTGCCGTTTGCGCCCGGTATCAAGTTCACCTCTAAGAAGATCTTGCAGTACGCGGTTATCCTGTTGGGCTTTGGCCTCAACCTTTCCCAGATCGCGCGCGTGGGCGCCCGTTCGCTGCCCATTATCGTGGCGACTATCACCACGTCGCTGGTGATTTCTTTCGCCCTGCATCGCGCCCTCAAGATCCCCACCAAGATTTCCACTCTGGTGGGCGTGGGGTCGTCAATCTGCGGCGGCTCGGCAATCGCGGCGACCGCTCCGGTTATCGATGCGGACGATGAGGAGATCGCGCAGGCCATCAGCGTCATCTTCTTGTTCAACATCATCGCCGCGCTTATTTTCCCGGCTCTTGGCGGCATGCTTGGCCTTTCAAACGAGGGCTTTGGCCTGTTTGCCGGCACCGCCGTCAACGACACCTCGTCCGTAACCGCCGCCGCTGCCGCGTGGGACGGCATACACCCTGGCGCCAATACGTTGGACGAGGCGACCATTGTGAAGCTCACCCGCACGCTCGCCATCATCCCCATCACGCTGGCGCTGGCATTTTGGCAGGTTCACAAGGCCAAGCGCGCCGCCGCGAACGGCGAGGGCGGCGAAGCTGCGGGCACGTTCGATATCAAGAAGATCTTCCCCTTCTTTATCCTCTTCTTTGTGCTTGCCAGCGTGATCACCACGGTCTTCGCGCTACCTGCGGGCGTGACCGCGCCCATAAAGGAGCTCTCCAAGTTCTTCATTGTTATGGCTATGGCGGCGATTGGTTTCAACACCAATATAGTCAAGCTGGTTAAGACGGGCGGCAAACCCATCTTTATGGGTCTGTGCTGCTGGATCGGCATCGCTCTGGCGAGCCTGGGCATGCAGCATCTGCTTGGCATTTGGTAGGCTATTGTCTTTAAAAGGAAAAAAGCATCGCGCGTTCTGCGCCTCGAAATCTCAGAAGGGGTTTCGAGGCGTTTTTTAGGGCGGCGGATTAGCATTCTGAGTGCAACGGCATGGGGCCCGCTCACGAGCGTGGCGCACTCCCGGGGGCTACGATGTTGGCTGTCTAGGTCAACGTCGGAGCGAGGGGACATGCGCCGCTACAGGCATCTTAGCGCCGAGGAGCGCGACAGGATAGCGGAGATGCACGCGAGGCATGAGGGGGTCTCGGCTATCGCCGCTGCGATAGGCAGGAACAAGTCCACGGTGAGCAGGGAGATCGCCAGGAACGGCCGGAACGGGCGCTACGGGGCCATCGCCGCCCAGTCGCGCTCCGACGCCCGCCGCAAGGCCTGCAGGCCCCGCAAGAGGCTCTCCGACCCGGCCCTCGCGGCCGAGGTGCGCAGGCGCATCGTCGACGACCGCCGGTCGCCCGAGCAGATAGACGGCAGGTCCCGCCTCGAGCGCGGCGGGCGCTGCGTCGTGAGCTTCTCCACCATCTACCGTGCCGTGAACGCCGGCGAGCCCGCCTATTCCGAAGGGGGCATACGGGCGGTATCCGCCCGCTATGATTCTCGTAGTTCATCTTGACCACGGGTTCATTTTAAGTAAGCAGTGCAGCTATGAGCTGAGGATAAAGCGCCACAGTGTGCCCCGCGCTCTCGACTTCTCGGTAGAAACGTGAGCCTTTGGTCAATGCATCTCAAGATTGAGCGATGGTTCCGCTTTTGATTTGGTGGCATGACGGAGTGCGACGGCATGGCATTGTCGCATCGCTGTGCTGTCGCAGCGCCAGACGTCTTCGTGGCCGCCGTTCAGCCCTCGTCGAGCTCCTTCAGCCGGAAGAGGCAGCGGTCCAGAAACCCGCTCCTGGCTTGCGCGGCAAGGAGTCCGTCGCAGAAGCGGTCGCCACGAACGCACCACGTGATGCATGCACGTATCAGGTCAATGTCCCCATGGTCGATGTCGCAGCTGTCTATGCCTTCCGAGGTGTCGATGCCATGGCGTTCAAGCGTCTCGAAGTAGCTGGTGTCCGCGAACCCGTCCAGTTCATAGAAATCGTCGACGAAATCCTCGAGTCCGAGCGTCCCGCCCCCAAGCTCGACATTCATGTTTCTGTCCTCCAGCTTGCCAGCGTGCTTGGTTAGTCTTTCGAACATGTTCGCTCCTTAGCTCAAAAGTCCGTTGTCGCCCAGGTAGTCCACGAAGGCATCGATGATCTGAGCCGTGCGAGTCGCGATGTCTATTTCGGTGAAGTCTCCCATGACTTGTGTCAGGCGCTTGAGTTCCGCGATCTTTGTTCCGGCTTTGCGCTTGCCATTGCCGTCGGTGTATCCCTCATAGTACTTGCGTTTATCGCAGAATCTGTAGTCGGCCGCGCGGATGTTTACACGCTTCTCGAGCAGCGCCTTGTTACCCAGCGCCTCCAGGTTGGATTGGTCGACGAGCGGGTCTACCTCGTTGCGCTTCTTGGCATAGATGTGCTCAATTTCGAGCGTAGTGTCTAGGTCCATGAGTGGTTGATCTGGGTCTGCGTACGCCCACCAAGTGAGCATGGACTTCGTTACAGGCCTGCCGTTGGTGAACACGTAGGTTCGGAATCGCTCAGCAATATTTGCGCGATTGAAGTGGTGGTTGGGAAACTCCACCGGGCGGTGCTCCACGATGTTGATCATCTCGGGATACACTGGCGAACGCAGCGCATTTACGCCGGGACGCTCAATGGCGTAGGCGAGAACGAATGCCGTGATCTTGTTTAGAAAGCCGTAGAGTGCCTCGTCATCGAGGACACTTTTGCTGTCGCGGTTGGCAAGGAACCAGACGCTTAGCAGATAGGTCCACATGCCGTTGGGGGCGTAGTTCAGCACGAAGAGCCTGCGGAGCACGCGCTCGCTGAACCCTTCCTGCGCGTCGACGCGTTTCCAGAAGCCGAGCAGCGCCTCGAGATCGTCGAGCGTGGCGTCCTCCTTGAGCATGGCGTAGCCATCGGCACCGAAGAAGTCGCGCAACGATGCGGTGGTCGTGTCGCGGATGCCTTTCTTCGCGCGGCGGTAGTACATATAGCGCGTAAATAGCTCATCGGTTGGTGTACCGCGCATGGGCCGGAAGATAGCGTTCGCTCCCTCCTCGAGCGCCTTCCAGCGACGGATGAACTCGTCCTTGCGCCCCGTGTCGGAATAATGCTTGTAGAACTGGCTTTTGAAGATGTCGGCATCCGAGAGAGGCAGCCCTCGGTCGTTTAGAGTCGAGAAGATGCGTAGCGCGGTGTCCTGCGACTCCGCTTCAATGGGTAACAGTATCACATTGTTGATGACGCGTGTGGCCATGTAGACGGTGTAGGTGGGCCACTCGCTCACCAGTTGTTCAATTTTCCTCTGGAAGAAAGCGAAGTTGCGGGCATAAGCGCTCTTCCAGCCATCGCCTACGTTGCCCTCTCGTAAAATCTCGAGGAATTCATTCTTGTCGTTGTCCGATGCAACCTCGGAGTCGATCTTGAGGCGCTCCATGTCGGGCTCGTCGAACTCGTCGGTTTTCCATACACAACGGGCGATTGCCTCGCGCATCTTCACAGACTGCTTATCCTTCATGTTGGTGAACTTGTCGTAGAACGCGCGGAGCAGCAGCATGATGGTGGTGAGGCGCTGCTGGCCGTCAATGATCTCAAGTTGGCCAGAGAGGTTCTTAAAGGTGACGATGGGCCCTAGAAAGTATTCGTCGTTTTCGCTGTCGAAACGCTCGTAGTCATCGCCTGGAAAAGCGAACGAGAACAGGTCATCCCACAGCGTTGCGCATTCATCCTCGCCCCAGGCGTAGGGCCTCTGGTAGTCGGGGATGAGGAAGTCTGATCGCTTATCGGTGAGAAGATCGCGAATCGATCGCTGGTCGATGTTGAGCTTGGACATGAGCTGTACCTTCCGCGCAGGAACAATCAAGATGACACGGATTATATCGCCGAAGTCGTCATTCGCTCCATTGCTGAGAGTTATTGAATCTAGCAACCTCTGGCCAACCCTTACGGTTTCATGTCGTGATCCATATCGGCGCTGATCAATGCCCGTGATGCTTCTGCTTGCACCTTCTTTGGAGGGCACGAACGAGAGATGCGGTCTACAGACGACTGAATAGCTCCATTCGTTTTGGTTACAAGAAAACATGCTGCGCGCCTGCGGCATGAAGGAGAGGGAATCCTATGAAAATCGTTGTATTGAGCGGCAGCCCGCGCAAGGGCGCCAATACCGACACCATGGTTGAGACGTTTGCCGAGACCGCGCGTGAGGGCGACAATGCGGTCGAGGTCGTCCGCGTTGCCAGCAAGAAGATCGCCGGCTGCTTGGGATGCCAATACTGCTTCGCCCATGAGGGCGTCTGCGTGCAGAAGGATGACATGGCCAACGTGATCGAGTCGCTGAAAGACACCGACATGGTTGTCTTCGCTTCGCCTATCTACTGGTTTGATATCACTGCACAGGAGAAGGCTGTCATCGACCGCCTGTACGCCTTCGGTGCTACGGGCTTCCCGTTCACCAAGACGGCCCTTTTGCTCGATAGCCACAGCGAGGGCGTCTATGATGCGGCTATCGCTATGTACAAGTCAGCCTGCGCGTACTGCAAGTGGGAGGACCAGGGCATTGTCACCATTAGCGGCATGACCGAGCGCGACAGCATGGCCTCCTCGCCCAAGCTGGAAAAGGTGCGAGAGCTCGCTCGCAAGCTCGCCTAAGGGCTCGAAGAGCGCATGGCAATCAACACTAGTGGAAATGCTTGCTGTCCTTACCAAGAGGAATGCTGATTGCCATGCGTTGAAGTCCTTGCGGACAATCTTGGCGCGCTAGGAGGCCTTCTCGCTCAGGAACTCCTTGAACGCGGGGATGTCGAAGCCGACGAGGCCACGTCCACGTTCCCCGATAACGCCGTCCTCGAGGAGGCGGCGTTTGTATTGACTTGCATAGTTGCTGGCGACGCCCATACGCTTGGCAATTTCTGAGACCCTGCTGGGGCCAGAATCGGGCAGAAGACTGTGAGTGAAAATCGGGAGTAGCGCTCCCGATTTTGACCAATTAACGTTTGTACGAGATAATAGACTCCATAACGGGAGGCGATTGTATGTACATCGAGCGCGAAATTGAACAGACGATAGATTCGATGCTGGGACAGGGAAAAGTTGTCTTGGTGACCGGAGCGCGCCAAGTTGGGAAGACGACGGTTCTCAAGCAACATCTAGGCGACCGATTCGACTATGTTTCGATGGAGAACCCGCGGGATTATCTTCTTGCAAAAGAGGACGCCGCCCTGTTTTTCGAGTCTCATGATCTGCCGATCATCATTGATGAGATTCAGCGAGTGCCTGAGCTTTTTTCTCCGGTGAAGTGGGTTGTCGATCAATCAGAGGAGAAGGGACGAATCGTCCTCACGGGATCCCAGACATATCACCTTATGAAAGGGGTGAGCGAATCCTTGGCGGGGAGGATTAGAATTCTGGAGATGCCCTCTTTAAGCTTGCGCGAACTCGTTGGTGGTCCCCAGGGCCCTCGTCCGTATATCCCCAAAAAGGTTTCCTTGGCCTCTAAGATGTCTTCGGGAAATATTTGGAACATCATCCATAGGGGTTCGATGCCCGAACTGCAAGACCCAACTATCGATTGGGACTCCTATTATTCCGACTACGTTGCCGCATATCTCGAACGCGATGTTCGCGATCTTGTAAACGTAAAGGATGAGGCGAAGTTCTACAGCTTTATGGTCGCGTGCGCAGCGAGAACGGGGCAACTGTTAAATGCCACCGATATTGGAAACACCGTTGACGTCGACCGTAAGACGGTGAAGGCTTGGCTCTCGGTTTTGCAGGCGTCGAACATCGTTCGGATTGTCGAGCCCTTTTGGCCTAATGTCGATAAGCGTCTGACCAAGACCCCTAAGATATTCTTTATGGATACAGGTCTTGTTTGTCATCTAACGAGGTGGATAACGCCGGAGCAATTGCGCAATGGGGCCGCGGCGGGGCATATATTTGAGACGTTCGTTGTCTCGGAAATTTTGAAGAGCTTTATGAACACGGGGAAGAGCCTTCGCGACGTATGGTTCTATCGAGACCAAAAGAAGCGCGAAATTGATTTGCTCATCCAAGAGGGCCATATTCTCCATCCCGTCGAGGTGAAGATGTCGGCCACGGTGGGCAAAGATGCGGTGAAGAATTTTTCCTGTCTCGAGGGCCTGACCGGCTATGAAATTGGGTTTGGACACGTTGTCTGCCAAACCCCGGATCCATACCTTATTACCAAGGATGTCCAAGCGATTCCTGTGTGGGGCATATGATATACGTTGCAACGAGCGGGGCACGGAGCGCGATGTTGCTGCGTTCCGGGCCCCACCGTTTTAAGAGCTTATGGCGGTTCTGCCGTTGTTTTAGTCAAACAGGCTCGGCATGTCGTTTTCCTTCATGAGGGCACCGGCAGAAGGCAGGCTCTGCGCAGTGAACTTTTCGGCCGAGACACCGGCACCAAGAATCTCTTCGGTCGTGCCGATGGTGGTGACCGAGCGGCCCTTCTTGGCCGTGAAAGCCTGGACGCCCTGCGTGTTGGTGGTCGTCTTGGTCTTAAGCAGCGACGTGTTGAAGTTCATCAAACGATAGTCGCTCGAGACCAGCGCGATGTCGCGATCTTCCTTGAGCACCTGCGCATACAGCAGCTTACTGCCGCCGTAGATGGCGTTCTTAAGGCGCTTGCGGTTGGTCTTGGTGACGTATCCGGCAAGTGCGACGCGCACCACACGGCCGTTCTCAAAGACAAACAGTACGTCGGCTTTGTAATCCTCGGGGTCGATGACCCAGAGCACGCTCTCGTCGGGTTCCATTTCGAGGTCGGTCGGCAGGTATGAGCCCAGCTGGGCCGACTTGGTATCCTCAAACGCCGCAACCTTGCACTTGTATACCTGGCTCTTGTTGGTAAAGACCAGCAGCTCGTGAGTGTTGGAGGACGGGAACTCGATAAAGGGTTTGTCGCCGTCCTTGTACTTGAGTGTGGTCGCCTTCTTGAGCACGCGGTCCGTCATCTTCTTAAGGTAGCCATCGCGCGAGAGCATGATAGTGACCGGGTACTCCTCGACCTCGGGCTCCAAGCTTACTTCGATAACCTCATGGGGCTCGATCCTGCCCGTGCGGCGCGGCATCACGTACTTCTTGTTGACCGCGGCCAGCTCGTCGCTGATGACCTTCTTGATGTTCTCCTCGCTGGAGAGGATCTCCTCGAGCTCGGTAATCTCGCCCTCGAGTTTTGCGATGTCCTTGGTGCGGTTGAGGATGTACTCCTCGTTGATGTTGCGGAGCTTAAGCTCGGCAACAAACTCGGCCTGGGTCTCGTCGATGTCGAAACCCTTCATAAGGTTGGGCACGACCTCGGCCTCAAGCTTGGTGCCGCGAATGATGGCGATGGCCTTGTCGATGTCGAGCAGGATCGCCTCGAGGCCGTGCAGCAGGTGCAGGCGCTCGGACTTTTTGCCCAGGTCAAAGTTAATGCGGCGACGCGTGGACTGAATGCGCCATGCGACCCACTCGTGCAGGATCTGGCGCACGCCCATAACGCGGGGGTAGCCGTCGACCAGCACGTTGAAGTTGCATGAGAACGAGTCCTGCAGCGTGGTTGAGCGGTAGAGCTTGGCCATGAGCTTATCGGGGTCGACACCGCGCTTAAGGTCGATTGCGATGCGCAGGCCCGAAAGGTCGGTCTCGTCGCGGATGTCGGCGATCTCTTTGACTTTGCCCTCTTTGGAGAGCTTGACGATGCGCTCGATGATGACATCGGTCTTGGTGGTGTAGGGAATCTCGTAGACCTCGATGATGCGCTCTTCGGGAATCCAGCGCCAGCGGGAGCGAATCTGGAAGCTGCCAAGGCCGGTCTCGACGATCTTCTCCATCTCCTCGCGGCGGTAGATGATCTCGCCGCCGGTCGAGAAGTCGGGCATGGGCATGTACTCGAGCAGGTCGCAGTCGGGATCCTGCAGGTAGTGCATCGTGGCAGTGCAGACCTCGTTGAGGTTGAAGCCGCAGATGTCGGATGCCATGGCGACACCGATGCCCTTATTGGCCGAGACGAGGATGTTGGGGAACGTGGTGGGCAGCAGGCGCGGCTCCTTCATGGCACCGTCGTAGCTGTCAACAAAGTCGACCGGGTCCTTGTCGATGTCCTTGAAGATCTCGGCGCTGATGGGCGCGAGTTTGGCCTCGGTATAACGCGAGGCGGCGTAGCTCAGGTCGCCCGAATAGTACTTGCCAAAGTTGCCCTTTGACTCCACGAAGGGGGCAAGAAGCGCTTCGTTGCCGGTGGCCAGGCGCACCATCGTCTCGTAGATCGCGCCGTCGCCGTGCGGGTTGAGCTTCATGGTCTGGCCCACGATGTTGGCGCTCTTCTGGCGCTCGCCCTTGAGCAGGCCCATCTTGTACATGGTGTAGAGTAGCTTGCGGTGCGAGGGCTTAAAGCCATCGATCTCGGGGAACGCACGCGACACGTTAACGCTCATGGCGTAGGGCATGTAGTTGACCTCGAGCGTCTGCGTGATCGGCTGGTCGGTGACCTCGGAGTGCAGGCCGATGACGTTCTCGGCGTTGACCTGCTTTTTCTTTGGCTGGTTCTTCGTCTTCTTCTTTGCCACGATTTCCTCTTGAACTTCTTATGGGCCGTCGTTATTGATTTGCTGCTACTGCAGATCTAGCTGGTCCAGGTATTCCTTGCCGTGCTCGGAGATATGGCGCTTACGGCCCGCCTCGTCGTTGCCCAGCAACAGGTTGAACATGGTTTCCATCTTGGTGACGTCCTCGGACTCCACCTTGATCAGGCGGCGCGTTTCGGGGTTCATGGTGGTGAGCCACATCATGTCCGGATCGTTTTCACCAAGACCCTTGGAGCGGTTGATGGAACACTTCTGGCCGCCAATCTCTTTGAGGATGCCGTTTTTCTCGAGTTCGGTGTAGGCAAAGTAGGTTTTCTCTTTGCAGTTGATCTCGTAGAGCGGCGACTCGGCGATATACACGTACCCCTCGTCGATAAGCGTGGGCACCAGGCGGTAGAGCATGGTGAGCACGAGTGTGCGGATGTGATAACCGTCGACGTCGGCATCCGTACAGATGATGACCTTGTTCCAGTTGAGGTTGTCCAAGTCGAAGGCACCAAGGTTCTTGATGCGCTTGTCCTTGATCTCCACGCCGCAGCCCAGCACGCGCATGAGGTCCATGATGATGTCGGACTTAAAGATGCGCGGATAATCCTCCTTCAGGCAGTTGAGGATCTTGCCTCGGACGGGCATAACGCCCTGGAACTCGGCATCGCGCGACGTGCGGATGGCGCCTGCTGCCGAGTCGCCCTCTACGATGTAGATCTCGCGACGGTTCTTGTCCTTGGAACGGCAGTCGATGAACTTCTGCACGCGGTTGGCCATGTCGGTCTTCTGCTGCAGATTGGTCTTAATGCTCTGACGCGTCTTCTCGGCGTTCTCGCGCGAGCGCTTGTTGATGAGTACCTGCTCCATGATCTTGTTGGCGGCGTCTTTGTTCTCGATCAAGTAGGTCGAGAGGCGCTCCTTAAAGAATGCCGTCATGGCCTGCTGGATAAAGCGGTTATTGATGGCCTTCTTGGTCTGGTTTTCGTAGGACGTCTGAGTGGAGAAGCAGTTGGTCACCAGTACCAGACAGTCCTGAACGTCTTGCCACTTAATGCCGCTCTCGTTTTTGTTGTACTTGCCTTGGCCCTTAATGTAGGCATCGATGGCGCTGGTCAGAGCACTGCGCGCGGCCTTCTCGGGCGAGCCGCCGTTCTCGAGCCATGATGAGTTGTGGTAGTACTCCTGCATCATGAAAGTGCGCGAGAAGCACATGCAAGCAGTGATTTTTACGTTGTAATCGGGCAGGTCCTCGCGATCGCGACCGCGACGATCGGCCTCAATAAAGAAGGGCTCGGTAAGGTAGTCGGTACCGACCTTCTCAAGCACGTAGTCCTCGATGCCCTTGGGATAGCAAAAATCCTCTTCGGAAAACTCGCCATCGTCACCCTCAATGCGCAGGCGGAAGGTCACGTTGGCGTTGACCACGGCCTGGCGGCGCATGGTCTCGCGATACCAGTCGTGGGGAATGCTGATCGAGGTAAAGACCTCAAGATCGGGGCGCCACTTGATAGTGGTGCCGGTGCGGTTCTCGTCGCTGGGCTCAATCTCGAGTGCCTTCTTCTTGGCGCCGACAACCTTGCCCTTCTTAAAGTGCAGGGAGTACTTGTTGCCGTCGCGCCAGACGGTGACGTCCATGTACTCGGAGGCGTACTGGGTCGCGCACGAGCCCAGGCCGTTGGTGCCGAGCGAGAAGTCGTAGTCGCCGCCCTGGTTGTTGTTGTACTTGCCGCCGGCGTAGAGCTCGCAAAAGACGAGCTCCCAGTTAAAGCGCTTCTCGGAGGGGTTCCAGTCGAGCGGGCAGCCACGGCCGTTGTCCTCTACCTGAATAGAGCCATCGCGAAAAGCGGTGAGGGTGATGAGCTTGCCGTAGCCCTGGCGCGCCTCGTCAACGGCGTTGGACAGGATCTCGAAGGCGGCATGCGCACAACCGTCGAGTCCGTCCGAGCCAAAGATGACGGCGGGGCGCAGGCGTACGCGCTCCTCGTCCTTGAGCTGGCGGATACTGTCGTTACCATAGTTTGCGGTGTTTTTTGCCATACTCGCTCTCTCGGTGCTCCTTTGCTGCGTTTAAGTCATATAGATAGTCAAGGTAGCATAGCCCAGGCCTCGGACGATTCCAACTAACACGAATTCCATCGAACGCGCGTTCGGAGTCGGTGACCTTTAGCTTCTGCGGTCATTCCCTGCGCGGCGTGGTGCTCGTGTTAAAACCGTGGCTTATCGGCTGGTAGAATTGCCGCATCAAGACTGCATGTTGTTTGAGGGGGCGCAATGACTGAGAAAGAGAAGATGGAGCGCGGGGAGTGGCATGATGCCAACTTTGACGAGGAGCTCCTGGCGCAACGCGCAAAGGCGGAGGCGCTCTGCTATGACTTTAATATGGCAAAACCCGGAAGCGACGCGCAGCTTGACGCTTTGAAATCCTTGCTCGATACCGATCTTCCGCAAGGGCTGACGGTCCTTTCGCCTGCCTACTTTGACTACGGGAGCAAGACGAGCTTTGGTGAGGGCTGCTTTGTAAACCATGGCTGCTACTTTATGGACGGCGGCTCTATCACCTTTGGTGGCAACGTGTTTATCGGGCCGTTTTGCGGCTTCTACACCGCTTCGCACCCCCTAAAGGCAAAGGACCGCAACTTGGGTCTCGAGAAGGCTCTGCCTATTGTTGTAGGCGATAACTGCTGGTTTGGCGCGAACGTATCCGTGTTGCAGGGGGTTACCATCGGCAGCGGTTGCGTAATTGCCGCGGGCAGCGTCGTGACGGAAGACCTTCCGGACAACGTGGTGGCGGCAGGCGTTCCCGCGGTCGTCAAGAAGATCATCGAACAATAACGGAGCTATTAAACGATGGGGCACGCATGGTTCCGGCAAATCCGGTTATTGGCGTGCGCGTTGGCCATGCTGATAAGTTCCACTTACTCGGGTCCTTCCGACTCGGTTTTGTCCGAGTAAGATTGAATAGCGAATCGAAATTGTTATGTCCACATGGCGATGGCGGACATGGTTTCCATAATGACAGATATAGTTGACATCTTGTGAAGGATGCAATATATTTCTGTCATGTTGCAACGGATATCTGTCCATTACTACGAAAGGAACTCCATGCCGGGCAAAAAGAACCTACGCATGAAGGCGGCACGCGCGGCGGCTGGCCTTTCGCAAGCTGACTTAGCCCAAGCCGTGGGCGTTACGCGCCAAACCATCGGCCTTATCGAGGCGGGCGGCTACAACCCCACGCTCAATTTGTGCGTGGCAATCTGTAAGGCGCTGCGCGTTACGTTGAACGACTTGTTTTGGGAAGACGAAACCGACGCCGACCCTAATGCTCTTTAGGAGTTCACTATGAAATATGAAGATCTGAAAATCGTGCAAAAGTGGCGTGAATATGCCGGCCCAAAGGATGAACGCCTGGAGGCTGAGAACGCGAAGATCTACAAGATTGGCTTCGTGCTGCTTTCGTTTGGCATGTTGATGATCTTTTTCTACCAGTTTATAGCTCGACAGGTTGCGTGGGTTCACAGCGACGCTAGTGAAATGCCGCATGGCTTTGCAACGCCGTTCGAGGCAGCCATGTATTTGTGGCTCGTTATCGTGATGTTGATTTGCGCAGGACTGCAAACGCGGAAGGGCTATGTCGATACCAATCGTTTTGGGCAAACCGAGCATCTTCCTGTTGGATATTTCATGCTTGTCAGCGGTCTTAGCGGCGCCGCGTTCGCGCTTGTTATTGCCGCAATGCGCTGTATCGCTGAGGCGCAGATCGTACCGCTCGAAAGCGTCTTTTGGTTGGCGAACCTGGCCACGGGCGTGTTCTGCGGTGCGACGATTTTCGCGGCCACGTTTGCTGCCCTGTGCGCAACGTTTTTCACGGCGAAAAGACGCCGTGCCAAGCTCGAGGCAGAACTCGACTCCTCAGACGACATTTAATGCGCAATGGGCTGGCTCTGGGTATTCAGAACCAGCCCATTTTGATGTTCGATGAGCCGAGTCGGCGTCTCTCACAATAGTAACTAGGAGCTAGCGAGGCCTATCCGAATTGACCTTATGAGCGGCGTCGGTTTCGAGTGCCGTACGGCGGGCGCTGTAGGCGACGAGGCCGGCGCCTGCCGCGGCGAGTGCTGCAGCGGCTGCCATGAGGGGAGCGTTGACATCGCTCGTGCCCGCAAGCACGCCCGCTTTTCCGGAACGCTTGTTATTGCCGTGGTCCTTGCCACTGCCGGAGCTGCTTCCGTCGGATCCGCCGCCCTCGTCAGCGCCGCCGCCACTCGAGCCACCATCGCCGTCTGCTGTCATCGGGGCGTCGTGAAGTCCTGTCGTATCCGCGCTGCCGCATACGCCGACCTGCACTTCTGAGCGTTCGCATGCCGCGTCGGGCACATGAAGCTCGTGCAGTACGGCGCCCAGTGCCGAGTTTGCGCCGGGTCGGATTTCCTCGAGCGTTACGGGATCGAGCGCCACCAGGTCACGCGCCTTCGCATACAGCGTGACGCGTTTGCCCACCTCGTCGCCCCAGCTCTCCGGGATGGCAAAGCTCATGCGGAATTGTGCCGTGCAGCCCGGTGCCAGCACGGCGTTTCCATTGTCGGCAACCAGCGGGTGCGTTGCAAAACGTGCGCCCAGCGTCTCGAGTGCGTATTTCACGCGTGCCATATCGTTGGCCGAAGCGTCCTCGGCAAGCTCTGGATCGTAGATCGAAGCCATGCGTGCGTTCGCTCCGAATCCGATGGATGCGCTGGAGAACGGCTGGCTGGAGCCCTCTCGGTACAGATCGATCGTGCCGGCGGTCAGCAAGGTGTTGCCGTCGTTTCGCACCGTGACCAAAAAGGATTCGCCTGCTGCTCCGGGCACCACCGCGCCCGAGGTAGCGACCGCGCCCGTCGGAGTGGCACACGCCACCAAGGGCACTTCGATGCCGTGCAGCTTTGCCTCGCTCTTCTCCGCGCTCACAATGTGCGTGGCGAGCGCGGAGAGCATGCCTCCCGACGTCAAAAATGTCGTTATCTGATCGACGGGATGGTCCAGCTCGCACATCACGAACGGCTCCGTGAACAGATCGCCTGCCAAGGTGCTGGCGAAGATGCGGAAGTGCTTGCCCATCACTGCTACCGGGTTGCCTTCTTCGTCGTAGGTTTGTCCCACCTTGCCATCGGTATTCTCTACATAGAGCACGCACCTGCCGTTGCTGCTTACGCTAAACGACGCCGGGCCACAGCCTGCGGCACCCACGGGCTGCGTTGCAAATGCCGATGCGCCTCGCGTCCACGTAATATGCTGCAGTTGCTCGTTGACGGTTGCCAAAAAGCCCGTGTGCTGCGGCCACGGCACCGCGTGGGGTACTGTGGCGTCTGGTGACATAACGCCCCAACCCGCGATGGACTGGCCGATCACGGCGTACGATGCGCAGCCGCAACCGCCTGCGGTCTCGTACGCAACGGGCACCACCATTTTGCCGTTGATATTCTCGGGTGCGCCCAGCTCGATACTCGACGGTGCTTGCGGAAAGCGGAGAACTTGGCGGAACGTCAGGCTGTCGCCCGAAACGTCCGACCACAGGGTAAAGCACTCCAGCGCAACCTCGGCCTCGCTGCCGAGCGCCTTTTCTGCGGTGGCTCCGCGGCGGTGGAGGTAGGCACCCGACAGGCGCCCGTCGACCAGTGTCTTGCCCACCGTGATACGTGGACACTGCAGGCAATGGTAGCCATCCTCCTGAAGGCGGCCGCGCGAGATACTGCGCCACGACGTGTGCGACACCACGCGGATCTCGTCATTGCTTATGCGCAGGCGCACGACGGACAGTATGCCGGCTGTGCTTGCCGTATCGAAAAGGGTGTTGTCGCCGGCGGGGCGCTCGCCCGAGACCAGCAGCACGTAGGCGTCCTGGTTTTCCCTCCCGTCTGTATATTCCACCACGTCGAAGTCGTAATCGAATATGCCGTCACGCTCTACGTCGCCCTCGCCAAACCCAAGGGGGAAGTCCACGGGCGTGGGAGCGGACCACGTGCCGTTTGCCTTTGTGTGTACCACCAGGCGCGAGCGACCATTGTCGCCGTAGCGCACCGAGGCGATACGGAATAGGCACTCCACGCCGGCGATCATCGTTAGCCTCATGTGGGCTTCGCTGAGCACGCCGGAAAACAGCACGTTGTCGCTCGAGGGTTTTATGCCGCCGCGATCGTCCTCCGACACACAAGCAGAATTGGCGTTGGGGTCCGCAACGGCGTTCGTTGCCTGACCGATATAGGTGTACTCATACATCGGCGCGGCGTTTTCGTCGTTCTCTATCAGTGCATGGACGAAATGCTCGATCTGTCCCGTGTCGTCGCTTTCTGCATCCGCTTCGAGCTCAATGCGCGTGACCGCTTGATCCCAATCGCGCACGACAGGCGCGACGTTTACGGCAGTGGCCTTAACCTCGGCGCGTGCGAGTAGCTCGGCGTTGGTGACGATGGTGGCAGATGCGATAAATTGCGGCACACCACCTGCCTCGGCGTTGCCGGCCGAGCCGAAGCAGGCATCCAGCGTATAAGGCGTATCCCCACCCAATGCAAGCTCAGAGCGCTGGAGCACATACTGGTCGCCGTTGTTCACCGACATATTCCACGAATCGGCGAGTGTGGGCCACGACCCCGACCAGGCCTTGGTGGTCCATTTGAACATCACGAACTGGAGTATCACATCGACATCGACGTCTGCGCCTACACGCAGCCGCGGAAGCTGGTGGCCGTCCGCTTTCTCGTACCCAATGAACAGTGTGAGGGATGCGGCGCCACGCACGGCAGACGAAGCGACGCCTGCAACGCCGGCGCCAAAGGTGACGGCAAGCCCGATCTGGATGGTGAACGAGCCCGACGTGTTGGAGTAGTCGAGCGAAATGTTCTTGAAAAACGCCGCGCCGCTATCGTGCGTGTGGGCGCCCACGGCGAGCGCCAGTTTTGCCAGCACCCAGGGGTTGACGTTTAGGAAAAACGGTACCGGTCCTAGGGCAAACTGCTCGGTCCAATTGAGGTCGGTTCTTACCTGGAAGAGGGCCTTAATATTGCCGTATGCGGGGTCGTTGTTGTTGCCCCAGGTTTTGCCCACCCAATCGTAGGCGAGCGAGCCGTACAGCTGTGTGGCGATATCCATCGTGAACAGCGGCGTGCAATGGTGGCGAAGGAGCTTGGTGTTTCTTGGATCGGTGCCCGAACCGGCACTCATACTTTTGTACTGATTCCACTTCCCCTCCATTTCGTCGAGGTAGCGGTTTGCCTGCTTGGCGCCCGACTCGCGCGGTGACTTCTTCCAGTACTCCGGATCCGGATTGCCCGAATCGTTCATATAGCTGGCTGGTTTGTATCCTCCGCCAAACAGCACGTATCCAGCAAACGAGAAATCGAAGAGGATCGGAAATGTGGGTATCCAGCACGTGAACTTATTGCCGCCGATGCCGGGAAACGCCGCGGGGAAATCAAACGGAGTGACCTCTTGGTCCATGGTAGTGGGGACGATAGTGGTCGAGCCCGATTCCGCCTTTGCGGCCGGCGCGGTGACAACGGCCATGGGGGATGAGAGCGTGTAGGTTTTGCCCTGATAGTCGAGGACAAAGCGCAGCTTGCACCCTTCCTCCAGAAGGCCCGATGCCGCGTCGAGAAACTTGTCTTCGAGTGTGAACGTCGCCAGATTATCCGCGCCTGATGCGCTGGCCTTGATCTGGCCGATCTGCGTGACGGTTTCGGGCGAGCTACCCGTGGCGGGCATTACCTTGTTGATGTGCAGCGTTGCCTGTCCACCCTGTGGCAGATGTGCCTGTACAATAAAGGCATGCGTGTCGGGTTGGTCGTTTGCCGCGTCGTCCTTCGGCAATGCCATGAACGTGGCATCAGCGTACTGGATGTCCCATTCGTCGAATGTGAGCTGGCGGAAGTACGGCTCGCCGTCGGACAGCGGACGTGTGGGTGCGGTTATGGCGGTGCCGCCCTGGATACGCGCAAGGGGAATCTCGACATCGCGGTAGCCCGCCATGCTAATGGAGATGCCGCCGTTAAAGTCGTACGCGTCGAGAAGCGTTGCCTCGTCCACGTAGTCTTCCGAAAGAGGGGCGACCTCAAAGATGGCCGTGCCTTCGTCATCGGTCGTGGCGGTGAGCTGCTTGCCTACGGCATAGCGCGATGTGAGCGTGACCTGGGCACCTGCGATGGGCGTATTCTTGTTGGCGACGTCGACCACGACTACACCAAACATGGTGCGCGAGAGAACGAGCACCTTGAAGGGATCTTCTTCGTCGGCATAGGCCGCGGTGGGCGCGAACGGCAGCAGGAAGGCATTTTCGCTTCCCGGCACGCGAGGCAACATGATGCTCGCCAGCGAGGACGCTCCAGCAACAAGTAACGAACGGCGATCAAGCATCTTGGGCTCCCATCCCGCAAATATCGGTGGAAATAATCCAATTTTGCGAGAAGACGCTTCGTGGCGGTAGTGCCGTTCGATGGCCAAAATGTCCAAATTGATCGAGCGAAGCGCTGGGTTCCGGAACGCGTTCGATGCGCTTGGCAGCCCGGTCGCTAACGCAACATATGCGCGACCAGCTCGGCGCGTGTGCCGATGCCAAGCTTTGCGTATACGCCGGATAGGCGGTTTTTGACGGTGCCCGGCGATACTCCCATATGGCGTGCGATTTCGGCGTTGGTCCACCCACGACAGGCGAGCATGGCCATGGTGAATTCCGTGGTCGTTAGATCGTCGGCCACGTCCTCGCCCGAATCGGGGTTGTGGATGCGCCGCCAGCCGTAGCTGAAGCGGTACGTGATCTCGATGATGCGCGCGAAATCGTCAGGGTATTGCGTTTTTAGGCACGCCTCGATGAGCCCCTGTAAAAGGCCGTGGTGCTCGCCGATGAGCTCGATGAGGCCGTCGGGGCGCGCAATGTCCCAAGCGGCGCCAAAATGCGCTTTTGCGGCGTCGACGTCTTTGAGACTCATGTATGCCATGGAAGCTGCCAGGTGCAGGAACAGTTCCGAGATGGGATAGCTTCCCTGTTTCATAATTAGGGCGTTTTCCGCCATGCCCAGACTGCGGCCATATTCGCCGCGCAGGTACAGGGCATGCGCCATCACGTAGCTGGCGAACAAGCGCAGGCCTTCGGGCAGATGCGCCGCAAGCGGATAAAACTCTTCGGCAGAATACGGGGAAGGCAAGTGCAGCAGGACGCTCGCGGCCGAGGCGAACAGGATATGCGTGGCGTGGACGGCGGGCGATTCCTCGTCAGTTGGCGTATCGAGGATGCCCGCAAGGCACCGGCGGGCGTCGGCGATACGGTTGAGCGACAGACTGGCGTATCCGCAGATAAAGCATGCGGAATAGCGCAGTGCGGGATCGGTGGCGTCAAGATAGGGGCGCGCCGTCTTGGCAGCAAGGGTGGCCTGTCCGCGAAAGTACAGCGCTTCTGCCGTGGCAATGGCGCGCGAATCGGGGTCGGAAATGCCTGCAACCGCAGCGTCCATCTGCCCCGGCACAAAGGCAGTGCACATCAACGGCATGGGAACGCATGGGTAGCCATCGCAGTCCATCTTCCATCTCCCAACAGCTGGCAACAATAGCAGCAATTGTACTCCTGTTGCTCGGGACTTGAATTTGTGGGTATCGCCTACGATTGTGCCGAACGTATAAAGGAAGAGTCTATTGGCGATGCTCCCAAGGTGGCTACCGAAGCCTAGCTGACCTCGACATTAGGAAAAAATACCACCCCTGTAAAAAGCTCTGTCGCAGCGATGGGAAACGCATCTCGTTCTGCATATAATGAGGTCATGTGACGGTGCGTTTGCATACGTGTAACGCATTCCCATCGAACCGAAAAGGAGCTCTGCATGGATCCCAACAAGCGTCCCGACGACATGGTGCGTATCACCACTCCCGAACTTGCCCAGGCGTTCATCGAAGAGCAGGTCGCTGCAATCCGCGAGCAGATCGGCGACAAGAAGGTCCTGCTGGCCCTTTCGGGCGGCGTTGACAGCTCGGTTGTCGCGGCCTTGCTCATCAAGGCCATCGGCAAGCAACTCATCTGCGTGCACGTGAACCACGGCCTGATGCGCAAGGGCGAGAGCGAGCAGGTCGTCGACGTCTTCAAGAACCAGATGGACGCCAACCTGGTCTATGTTGACGCGACTGATCGCTTCCTGGATAAGCTCGTGGACGTCGAGGAGCCCGAGGCCAAGCGTAAGATTATCGGCGCCGAGTTCATTCGCGTGTTCGAGGAGGAGGCCCGCAAGGTTGGCGACGAGGTTAGCTTCCTCGCCCAGGGCACCATCTATCCCGACATCCTGGAGTCCCAGGATGGCGTGAAGGCTCACCACAACGTGGGCGGCCTGCCCGATGACCTGCAGTTTGAGCTCTGCGAGCCCGTCAAGCTGCTGTACAAGGACGAGGTGCGCGTCGTGGGCCGCGAGCTCGGCCTGCCCGAGAACATGGTTGAGCGTCAGCCGTTCCCCGGTCCTGGCCTGGGCGTCCGCTGCCTTGGCGCCATCACCCGCGACCGTCTTGAGGCGCTGCGCGAAGCCGACGCCATCGTGCGCGAGGAGATCGACAAGGCAGGTCTGACCATCTGGCAGTATTTTGCCGTCGTGCCCGACTTCCGCGCCACCGGCGTGCGCGAGGGTAAGCGCGCCTACGACTGGCCCTGCATCATCCGCTGCATCAACACCGTTGACGTCATGACCGCCGAGGTGCCCGAGCTCGACTGGGCGCTGCTCAAGCGTATTACCGCTCGCGTCACCGCCGAGGTTCCCGGCATCTGCCGAGTGTGCTACGACCTCACGCCGAAGTCCGTCGGCACGGTCGAGTGGGAGTAAGCTAACTCAGCTGGTAGGCGACGAGAACTAGCAGATGTGACAAAGGGACAGTCCCTTTGTCACATCCTCGATATTATGTGCGGGATGGTACGCCACGCGGCGTGCCATCCCGTTCGTTATTTTAATGAGCCGAGTGCGCGAGTGGGAAGAGTCACGAGCATGGTCGTTCCGCGCTCCGAGCTCTTTTCGACCTCGATGGAGCCGCCGTGAAGTGCGGCGATCTCCCAGACCAGCGCAAGCCCCAGCCCCACGCCGCCGTATGCCCTGCTGCGCGATTTGTCGACGCGATAGAAGGGCTGAAAGATGCTCGTCTGGTATTGCTCGGGAATGCCCGGCCCCTGGTCGCGCACGCGTAGCAGCACGCGGTCGCCTTCGGCGCAGGCGTTGATTTGCACGGTCGAGTTGGGCGCGCTATAGCGTATGGCGTTTTCGGTCAAGTTGAACAGCAACCGATAGATCAGCGTGTCGCTGCCGATCGTTTGCGCGTCGCCCTCACTTGTAAGCGTGATGTCTTTTTGCTCGGCAAGGGGTGCCAGGTCCGTGAGCACTTCTTCGATCATCGGCGCTAGGTCAATCACATCGTTGCAAGGGACACTGCGCAGCTCGCTCATCTCGAGCAGGGTCTTTGTCATGTGCGTCATTCGCTCGGTCTGCTCCTGCAGCAGCCCGAGCAGGCTCGCTGTATCGGCGTCGACGTCGGGGTGCTCGGCGCAAAACAGCTCGACCTGGGCCTGCATGAGCGCAAGTGGCGTGCGCAGCTCGTGCGCCGCATTGCCCGTAAACTGTCTTTGTGCGGAAAATCCCTCGTCAAGGCGGGCAATCATGTCGTTAAACGACGCGCTGCAGCGCCTGAGTTCAGAGGGCACGTCCTCGCTGATTTTTGTGTCGGCGAGGTTGTCGGGCCGCACGCTCTCGACTTGCGTCGCAAAGAAGCGCAACGGCCGCAGCGCATGTCCGCTTACAAAGTAGGCCAGCACGCCGCCGAGCAGCGTCACCGCCGCAGTTATATACCAGCTCGTCGCGCCAAACGATTCTTGGGCGTCGTTCACGACGATGGTCAGCGCGTCGTCGAGCTCTTTGTTTGTCGGGTCAAATGAGCTGGGCGAGGCCGCCTCCACCTTGCTGTGCGCCGACGCTTCTGCACCAATCGAGTCCATGTAGCGCATGCCGGAGTAGCCAACCAGGCAATTCATAAGTACGCAGGTCGAACATATCAGCAGTGCCGTCATCAACGTGATGCGCCACTGCAGCGACAACCGCTTCATTTGCCATCCTCCATAACGTAGCCTTCGCCGATTCGGTTGCGGATGGGGTCGTGCCCCAACGCGCCGCGCAGCTTTTTGCGCAGCGACGAGATGTGCACGCGGGTCGCGTTGCTAAAGCTGTTGACGCTGCTGTCCCATACGTGGTCGATGAGCTCCTCCTGGCTCACCGGCCGCCCCTGGTTAAGCATCAGGTATTCCAAGATGCCGGTCTCCTTGCGCGTGAGGGACAGGATCTCGTCGCCCACTGTGGCGAGGCGCGCCTTGGTGTCAAAGCTCAGCGATCCACAGGTTAGAACAACGTCGCTTTGTGTAAAGCGTCTGAGGGTAAGGCTGCGAATCCTTGCCGCAAGCTCGTCAAGATGAAACGGCTTGGTGAGGTAGTCGTTGGCGCCCGCATCGAGCCCCGCTACCTTGTCGGAGACCTCGCCACGTGCCGAGAGCACAAGCACCTTGGTCTCACAATCAGCTGTCCTGAGTTGCCTGAGCACGGTCATGCCGTCGACATGGGGGAGATTGAGGTCGAGCACGACAAGATCAAAGGTCTCGACATCGAGCAGATCGAGGGCCTGCTGCCCGTCGTAGCAGCAGTCGACGCTATAGGCCAAGTTGCGCAGGCTGCGTGCGATCGCATCGCACAGCGCCCGCTCGTCCTCGATGACCAAGATGCGCATAACGTTCTCCTTGCATAATCATTCACGCTTAACACGGATTTTATAGTCGGTATGGTCCAATGGGTCGCGAAACGAAAGGAGTGGTCAGATTGTTCAAAGCGATTAAGCCTGTGGCGCAGGTGGCTTTGCTGATCGTTGGGGTAGCCATGGTTGGCTTTGGAATTATGCGCGGCGAGGCAGATGCCGTGCTGGCCAAGGCAATCAGGCTGTGCTTGGAGTGTATCGGAATTGGATAAAAGAAAAAACACTGCATCGCATCTTTTAGCGCGATTTCGTGGATTGATTCAGGCGGCGGCGACGCTTGCGACCAATATTCACCTGCCTAACTTTGCCAAGGGCGGCATCTACCAGGGAGCGGGCAAAGCCGTCTGCGTGCCGGGCCTCAACTGCTACTCGTGTCCAGCGGCCTCGGGTGCGTGCCCCATCGGGTCGTTTCAGTCGGTGGTGGGCTCGTCTAAGTTTAGCTTCTCGTATTACGTCACCGGAACGCTCATTCTGATAGGCGTGCTGCTGGGACGTTTTGTATTCGGCTTTTTTTGCCCGTTTGGATGGCTACAATAGCTTTTGCATAAGATTCCCAGCAAAAAGCTCTCCACGAAAAAGCTCAAGCCGCTCACGTACATCAAGTATGCCGTGCTGCTGTTTGCCGTGGTGCTGCTGCCCGTCTTGGTGGTTAACGATGTGGGTATGGGCGACCCGTTCTTTTGCAAGTACATCTGCCCGCAAGGTGTGCTCGAGGGCGCGATTCCGCTGTCCATCATGAACGTGGGAATCCGCTCCGCGCTGGGAAAGCTCTTTTCCTGGAAGCTCGCGATCCTCATTGTGGTTGCGGTGCTGAGCGTGCTGTTCTATCGCCCCTTCTGCAAATGGATTTGCCCCCTCGGCGCATTTTATGCGCTCATGAACAAGGTGTCTTTGCTGGGGATCCAGGTTGACCAGTGCAAATGCGTCTCGTGCGGCAAGTGCGCCAAGGTGTGTCAAATGGACGTGGACGTTACGCGTACGCCCGACCATGCCGAGTGCATTCGTTGCGGCAAATGCGTGGGCGCGTGCCCCGTCGATGCTATTAGCTTTCGCTATGGGCTGGGTGTGACGGGCGACAAACCCGCGCAGTCCACGCAAGCCTGCGAAAACAAATAGGTACCTATATAAGTTTCGATATAAACGGAGGAACCATGAAACTGTCAAAAATTGCAGCTCTGTTGATGCTGCCCGTGCTGGCGCTGACTCTCGCGGCGTGCTCTGCCCCCAAGGGCGACGCGAAGGGTGCTACGAGCGGCGATGCGCAGATTGCCGAGCTCATAGCGCAAAAGCCGTCGAGTGCCGAGGAGGCGGCCGAGCTGTACCAGCAGCTGCTGCAAAAGGAAAACGAGATCTTTGCGAGCGATAACGCCCTATGGGAAAAGGTGTTCCTTGCGGCCAACAAAGACACTCCCATGATTGAGGACGGCAAGAACTACGGTGACTTCTTGCTCGATACCATCGAGGGCGCCAAGGATCAGTTTGCGGCTGACGAGCTTAAGACGCTTAAGGCCGGCGCGCAGCAGGTCAAGGAGATCGAGGACAAGCTCATGGCGCTGGAGAAGGAGTTCCCCGGATGCGGCAGCACGCCCGGCGAGGGGGAGAGCGTCGATGCCTCGACCGCAGGCATGACTAACGGCGAGAGCGGGGAGACGAAGTTCCCCAGCTTTAAGGGCAAGGACTTGGACGGCAACGATGTAAACAGCGACGAGCTGTTCTCCAAGAACAAGGTCACCGTCATGAACTTCTGGTTTACCACCTGCAAGCCGTGCGTGGGAGAGCTGGGCGATCTGGAGAAGCTCAACAAGGAGCTTGCCGAGAAGGGCGGCCAGGTCGTGGGCGTTAATTCCTTTACGCTCGATGGCAACAAAGACGAGGTGGCCGATGCCAAGGACGTGCTTTCCAAGAAGGGCGTGACGTATAAGAACATCTGGTTTAAGTCGGACAGCGAGGCCGGAAAGTTCACCTCCAACCTGTACTCGTTCCCGACCACCTACGTGATCGACCAGAACGGTAACATTGTGGGAGAGCCGATCATGGGCGGCATCAACTCCGCTGAGCAGCGCGAGGCGCTCAACAAACTGATCGATCAGGCACTCGCGAAGAGCGAACAGTAAGTCCGTGGGACAGACAACTGAAGGGGAGTCGCTGGAAACAGCGACTCTTTTTTCTGCTTCGGGGTAGCATCATGGGTATACGTCGAAAGGGCACGCAGCTTTTCGTGCATTGCCCGAGCGGTGCGCGAAGCAACCAAGCTGTGAGTTTTCTTAAGCGTTCTGGGTATGGCAGTGTCAAGAATATCGGCGGCATAAGCGGCTACACGGGAAAGGTGGTGCGTTAGCTATGAAGGTGGTTATCGTTGGAGGCGTCGCGGGCGGCGCATCGGCGGCGGCACGTTTGCGCAGACTCGACGAGCAGGCCCAAATTGTCATCTTTGAGCGCACGGGTTTTGTATCGTATGCCAATTGTGGGCTTCCGTACTACATTGGCGGCGTGATAGAAGAAGAGAGCGCATTGACGCTGCAGTCTCCCAAGGGCTTTTGGGATCGCTTTCGCATTGCGGTCAAGACGAGTCACGAGGTGTTTGCCATCCATCCCGATTCGCATACGGTCGAGGTTCGCAATATGCTGACGGGCGAGGAATTTGTCGAGACGTATGACAAGCTCATCCTGTCGCCGGGTGCAAAGCCGATCCGCCCTGCGTTGCCGGGCATCGACTCGGATAAAATCTTTAGCCTACGCACCGTTGAGGACACGCTGCGTATTCACAGCTATGTTCGAGAGCGGCGACCGAGCAGTGCCGTCGTGATCGGCGGCGGCTTCATTGGCGTCGAGACGGCGGAGAATCTGTGCGAGCTGGGGCTCCAGGTGACCCTTCTGCAGCGTCCCGTCCAGCTTATGAACAACCTGGATTACGACATGGCGACCCTTTTGCATACCGAGGTGCGTGAGCACGGTATCGATCTGCGCCTCAAGGCCGATGTGACAGGTTTTGAGGAAGTTGATGGCCGCGTTGTCACCCATGTTGCGGGCGATGACCCTATCGGAGCCGATATGGTGCTGCTTGCCATTGGCGTGGCACCTGAGAGCCATCTGGCGCAAGAGGCGGGGCTCGAACTGGGCATCAAGGGGGCTATTGTGGTCAACGACCGCATGGAGACCTCTGCTGCCGACGTGTATGCCGTGGGCGATGCCGTGCAGGTCACGCATCAGGTGACCGGCGAGGACGCGGTCATTTCGCTCGCCGGCCCCGCCAACAAGCAGGGGCGTGTCGTCGCCGATGTCATAGCCGGCATGGACAGCTGCTACCTCGGATCGTTGGGCTCATCGGTTATCAAGGTATTCGACTTGACGGCGGCAAGCACGGGACTATCCGAAAAGGCGGCACACGCGGCGGGAATTGACTGCGACAGCGTGGTCCTGTCGCCCGGTTCGCATGCGGGTTATTATCCGGGTGCAACGCCCATGACCATGAAGGTTGTCTTCGAGAAGCAGGGATTGCGCCTGCTGGGTGCGCAAATCGTGGGCATCGATGGTGTGGACAAGCGTATCGACGTTCTGGCGACTGCCATCCAGGCAGGCATGCGCGGCGATAGGCTTAAGGATTTGGACCTAGCATACGCGCCGCCGTATTCATCGGCGAAGGATCCCGTCAATATGGCGGGCTTTATGATCGAGAACCTCAATCGCGGCATACTGGCGCAGTGGCATTGGGAGGATGAGCCCAACTTGCCACGCGATGGCAGCGTGCAGCTGCTCGATGTTCGTACGGAAGGGGAGTATGAGCGCGGGCATATCGATGGTTTCGTAAACATTCCCGTCGATGATCTGCGCAATCGCCTGAGCGAGCTCGACCGGGCCAAGCCGGTCTACGTGATTTGCCAGAGCGGCATTCGCAGCTACATTGCTTGCCGCATTTTGGCGCAGCATGGCTTTGAGTGCTTTAACTTCTCGGGCGGCTATCGCTTCTTTGCAGCCGTGACTGAGGCTCGCCGCGGCAGCGCTAACGTTATGCCGTGCGGGCTCGAAAAGTAGCGCGCATTGGAATGTGACAAAGTGACAGCCTCTTTGTCGCATCGGGGATGTTATATGCGGGATGGTGCGCCATGCGGCGTGCTGTCCCGTTCGTTTTTTGGCGCGGTTCGTTACATTCCTCACTGGTATCGGCCAAAAATGAGGATAGAGTAGGACAAACGCGCCGAACGTGAACGGCGGGGGAGCGGGCGAGCGCGCCCGCGCGAGAGAGGTTGCCGTCCATGCTGGATCTCAGAGTTATTTGCAAAAGGTACGTTACGCAGTCGTTTACGCAGGTAGCGCTCGACAGCGTAAGCCTGTCTTTTCGCGATAACGAGTTTGTAGCCATCCTGGGTCCCTCGGGTTCGGGTAAAACTACGATGCTCAACGTCATTGGTGGACTCGACCATTTCGATTCCGGCGACCTGCTGATCGATGGCATCTCGACCAAGGATTTCAGCGACCGCGATTGGGATGCCTACAGAAACAATCGCATTGGCTTTGTGTTTCAGAGCTACAACCTCATTCCGCACCAGAGCATTTTGGAAAACGTGGAGCTGGCGCTTACGCTCACGGGCGTGGGACATGCCGAGCGCCGCCAGCGTGCGCGTAAGGCGCTCGAGACGGTTGGTCTGGGCGAGCACGTTGACAAACGCCCGAACCAGCTTTCGGGCGGGCAGATGCAGCGCGTGGCCATTGCCCGCGCCTTGATCAACGACCCCGAGATTGTGCTGGCTGACGAGCCGACCGGCGCCTTGGATTCAACGACGTCCGTGCAGGTTATGGATTTGCTCAAGGACGTTGCGCGCGATCGTCTGGTCATCATGGTCACGCACAATCCCGAGCTGGCGTACCAGTACGCCACGCGCATCGTCAGCCTGGCGGACGGCAAGGTCACCGACGATTCCGACCCCTTTGATGTGGCCACGGTCGCACATCGCGAGGCAAAACCCACGCGCAAAACCTCGATGAGCTTTATGACGGCGCTGGGGCTTTCTGCCCGAAACCTCATGACCAAGAAGGGCCGTACGGCCATGACTGCCTTTGCAGGTTCGATTGGCATTATTGGCATCGCGGCGATTCTGGCGCTCTCCAACGGCGTAAACGGCTACATCAAAAAGGTCGAGGAGGACACGCTCTCAAGCTACCCGCTTACGATTTCCAAACAAGATTACGACCTGTCGTCTATGATGGGCGGACAGGGGGGCACGGATGAGGAGGCGTCCAAGGGCGAGGACTCGTCCGATGGCGCTACCGGCGGCAAGGCTCAGGGGACCGATAAGATCCCTGTGGTCACGGCCGTAAAGGACATGTTCGCAAGTGTTAAATCTAACGATATGACGAGCTTTAAGGCATGGCTTGACGACGGCGGCAACGGTATCGACAAAGAGGTCAACGCTATTCAGTATGGTTACGGCGTGACGCCGGTTGTCTATCGTTCGAGTAAGGGCGACGAGAAGCCCGTTCGCCTTGTTCCCAACGCTATGACCGAGGCCATGAGCGGAGGCGCGAGCTCGGCGGCAACGGTGAGCATGGATTCCATGGGAACGTCGGTCTTTAACGAGATGATTGACGACCAGAGCCTGCTCGACAGCCAGTACGATGTCGTTGCCGGCCATTGGCCTACGTCCGCCAACGAGGCCGTGATGGTGCTTTCGAGCCGCGGAACGGTGGGCGACTACACGCTCTACAGCATCGGCGCGCTGGATATCGATGAGCTCAACGACCTGGTTAACAGTGCCATGACGGCCGACGGCAAGGTCAAGACGCCCAAGACCGGCAGCGACTTTACCTACGACGATGCACTGTCCACGACGTTTAAGGTGTTGTCGCCGGCCGATGCCTATCGCAAAAACGAAGAGACCGGCATGTGGACTGACATGTCTGGCGACGCCGACTTTATGAAAGCCAAGGTTGCCGACGGTATTGACGTGCGCATTGTGGGCGTGGTGCGACCCAACGAGGCGGCAAACGCGAGCGCATTGTCCCCGGGCATTGCCTATACGCATGCGCTGACTCGCCAGCTTATGGAGCGTGCTGCCGATTCGCAAATCGTGCAGGAGCAGCTTGCCCACCCCGAGACGGATGTCTTTACGGGCAAGTCTTTCGATGAACTGCAAGGCGAGGCCAAACAGGGCGTGGATTTGGGCAGCATGTTCGGTGTGGACGAAGCGGCGCTCAAGAGTGCGTTCTCGTTCGATACGTCGGCGCTCTCGGGTGCGGCCGGCGGTATAGACCTTTCTGGTATCGACTTGTCCGGGCTGGACCTTGACCTTTCGGGCGTTGGGAAGGACATCGACTTCAGCGACATCATGGCCAAAGCGCCGGCCCCAGATTTCTCGGGCATCTTTGACGGTCTGGAACTCACGCCCGAGCAGATGCAGCAGGTAGGAACGCTTGCCAACCAGCTGTTTGAGGGCTTTCTGCAGTCTGATCAGTTTAAGGCGCTGTCGCCCGAAGATCTTAAGGACGCGTCAAAGCTTGCTGCCGCATTCTCGGCGTATCTTGAGAATGATGCCGCAGCCCAGCAATGCCTGGCTCAGCTCAAGGCGTTGGGCGGCGATGCCTTGGCCGAGCGTCTGCAGCAGGTGATGGGCGACTATGTGCAAAAGCAGCTGGCTCCGTATTTGCAGCAGTCTATGGATCAGGTGATGAAGGCGGTCAGCGAGCAGATTGCGACGACGGTATCAACCCAGCTCAAGGCGGGTGCGGCAGGGTTCATGGACCAAATGGCGACGCAGATGTCTTCGAGTTTTGCCAACCTGGCGAGCGCCATGCGCGTGGATGCGGGCGCCTTTGCTCGTGCCATCCACTTCAACATGGACGCCGAGGATCTGAGCTCGCTCATGATGAGCTATGCCAAGGCGTCGAAGCTCACCTACGACAACAATCTGACCACGTTGGGCTATGCGGACGAGGCGGACCCCATTTCGGTCAAGATTTTCCCGCGCGACTTTGAGGCCAAGGAGCGCGTGCTCGATTACATCGATGCGTACAACAAGCAGGTCAAAGCTGCTGGCCACGATGAGCAGGCAATCTCGTATACCGACTACATGGGCATCATCATGGGCTCGGTGACCGACATCGTGAATACTATCAGCTTGGTGCTCATCGCATTCGTGAGTATCAGTTTGGTGGTGAGCTCCATCATGATCGGCATCATCACCTACATCAGCGTGCTGGAGCGCAAAAAGGAGATTGGCATCCTGCGCGCGATCGGCGCGTCAAAGCGCAACGTGGCCAACGTATTTAATGCCGAGACCTTTATCGAAGGCCTCATTGCCGGCGTCTTTGCCATTGTCGTCGTGGTGGCCGTGAGCTTTCCGGTTAATGCCTGGGCGCTTGCGGCCAAGCAGGTGCCCAACCTGATGAGCCTGCCCGTTCAAGACGCGCTGATGCTCATTGTAATTTCGGTGCTGCTGACGGTCGTTGCCGGCCTGCTGCCGGCTCGCAGCGCATCCAAGAAAGACCCTGTGGAAGCCCTACGCTCCGAATAATGTGACAAAGGGACAGTCCCTTTGTCACATTGGGTGGCTAGCTCGTTTTGCCCATCAATGTGATACGGATGCTTGGATGGGTGTACTCGTCAAATTCATCCTCGGGATCCGTGTCAAACGAATAGTACGTTTTGATGGGGTTGTCACTCGTCCTGATGGAGATTCTCTCGTAGAGCGAACCGTTCAAAAAAGCCTGCCTAAACTCTTCGGGGAGCTTTTGCGGTGCTAGGAGCTCGGGACTCACGGTCTTGACGTCTACGGTTTGGACGACAGAGGAAAGTTCGTCCAAGTCGAGCTCGATGCGGGCGAGGTTGTCCTCAAGGCTCGCGTCGGGGTCGATCTCTGCCGCGTAGCTCACTTCCGTGAGCGTTCCCTTGTTGTCAAAATCCAGGTACGTATAGGTCTTCTGGGCATCGGAGTCGCCGTCGTGCAGATAGCTGCGGACGTGATAGCCGTAATCTTGATATCGCTCGTAGGGGTCATCGGCGGACACGTACTCGCATGAGGGCTCTAATGCCTTGCGTGCGATGGCGATCTGCTCGGCCGCGGCCGCGGCGTTCTCCTGCATCTCGATGTTTCCCTGCGCCAGCTGCGGGATATAGGCGCCGCACACGATCGCGAGGGGCAGCGCCACAAGCGCGACGACCCACTTCTTTGCACGGGGGACAGGCACGCCACAGGCCTCTGCCATGGCCCTTGCGTTGGCGAAGCTTTCGGCAAGCACGTCTGCCGCGGTGGCGACGGCGCCTACGGCAGCGGCGACTTCTGCCGCGCCGCCCAGGTTGCGTGCGGTCTCGTTGTCGCTGTTCTTGAGCAGGCGTGCGGCGGCCTGCGTGCCAACAACGCCTGCGATTTGTGCCGAGCGGTCTTTCTCGCTCTGCTCGATGGCGAGCCGGTTCTGCATTTCCTTCCACTGCTTGCCGCGCATGCCAAAACGCGGCGCGAGGGCACAGTAGCAGAATATGACGAGCTCGATGGCGGTGAGCACCAAGGCGGTCATCATGCCCGTCTCTTGGAAGCCTTCGTGATGGAAGACGATGTCGTCGATCATTTCGAAAGGAATAATCAATAAGGGCAGCACGAATGCCATGGCAAGCGCCGCGCCGGCAACCTTGGGACAGATGCAGTATCGCTGGATGCGCTTACGTTCTTGTTCGGAAAGTGTTGCCATGGCTGATCCTTGGTGTCGTAACGGTCGTTGCGGCGCATGGGGCGCGGGGCGCATCAGTTTGAGCTAGCGCTGGATAAGAACATAGAGCAAGATGCTCATCGCGATGAGCAAGAAGCCTGCGATGTTAAACATCAGTGTGGCAAAGTTGCCCACGATGGGGCGTTCGACATAGCTTTTGTCTGGGTTGCTGGGGTTGTAGTACACGGTCATTTGGCTACCGAGGGGCCAAAGCTGCTCCGCGAGGGTGCCTAGGCGGGCGATGGGGCCTGTCTGCACGTGCAGCCAGCCCTTGGCGTCTTCGTAGGCGGTGGCTTGCGTGCGGATGGGGAGTCCCGACAAGCTTTTGGTCTTTATGCCACGGAATTGTTTTTTCGCGCGGTATTGCGTGCCGTCGACGGTGTATTCCAAAACGGGATTCATTCTGCCTTCACCCATAAAGCGATGGTCGATGACCGTCCCCATGGTCACGGCGGTACAGGCCTTGGCTTTTTTGCGGGCGGCGGCCTTCATGAGCGCGCTCACTCCGATAAGCAGGATGCCGATGCCCCCAACCAAGATGAGCGCGAGCAGGGATATCTGCGACGTGGTCACGGCGTTCTCCTTTGGCGCGATACCGTCATATGTGACCCAGTATAGAGAATCCCGCCATCGATGAGCTATTGCGGGGGGGGGTCAATTCTGAATGTGACAAATGGACTGTTCCTTTGTCACATCGGGGACTGCGGAATCGAGGTCTAATACTTTTCCCGAGAAGTGAACGAGTGAAAACGGACTCCCGAAGCATCGACACTTTTGGCGTGCAATTTCCTGCGATTTTGCCAGTCAAATCCTGCGGTTTTGACGCCTAAAAATGTCAATGCTTCGGGGGTCCAAATACAGCCGTTCACTTCTCGGGAAAAGCATTAGACCTCGAAATATGGGCGGCGTTCGCGAACGGCAACTAGCTTGCGTCCGGTAGCCGGCACTTGGGGCAAAGGGACTGCCCTTTTGCCCCTTCACCATTGCATCGTATCTGGTGTGGAAAAAATATCGCCTGCGTTCTCGCGCCTGCGAAGAGTTCCTGAACCGCTTGAATGGGATGTGACAAAGGGACTGTCCCTTTGTCACATTGATTTGAGAGTGGATGTTGATGAATTTATCGCTGGCCCCTATGGAGGGGATTACCGGGCATGTGTTCCGTCGCGTGCATGCGGAGTGCTTTGGCGCGCTCGATTGTTATTACACGCCGTTTTTGCCGCCGCCGCGGGTGGGCAACCGCTTTGGTGGCAAGGCGTTTAAAGAGGTCGATCCTGCCAATAACCAGGGGCTTAACGTAGTACCTCAGCTGATGTCCAAGAATGCGGACGAGTTTGTGTGGGCGGCGCAGGTGCTCGCCGAGATGGGGTACCGCGAGGTCAATCTCAACCTTGGCTGCCCCTCGGGTACGGTTGTTGCCAAAGGCAAGGGTTCGGGCTTTCTGCGCAACCTGGATGAGCTCGAGGTGTTCTTGAGCGACGTGTGCGAACGCTCACCCTTGCCGGTGTCGGTCAAGACCAGGCTGGGGTTGGAAAGCGATGACGAGTACGAACGCGTGCTCGACCTCTATTGCCGCATGCCGCTGGCAGAGCTGATCGTGCATCCGCGCGTGCAAAAGGACCGTTATACGGGCTCGCCGCGTAAAGAGTTTTACGGCGAGACGTTGGAGCGGGCGCCGTTTCCCGTGGCCTATAACGGCGACATCTTTGATCTTGAGGACATGGATGCGCTGGTGGGGGCCTATCCCGGAACACGCCACGTAATGTTGGGGCGCGGCTTGCTCGCGAATCCCGCGCTGGCTCGCATGGTTAAGGGCGGCTCTGCCGCCACGGCTGCCGAGTTGCAGCGCTTCCACGACACGCTGTTTGCGGCCTATGCGGACGAGATTGGGGGCAACGCGGTCTTTCGCATGAAGGAATGGTGGTTCTACGCCAAATGTGCCTTCGCCGATCCCGCTACCGTGCACAAGCTCGTGCGCAAGACCAAAAAGGTCGACGAATACCGCGCCGCCGTCGAGCGCGTCTTTCGCGAGCAGCCGCTCGCGCCTGTTGCCCGCTTTTGTGGCTACTAGTCGTTGGGGACGTTCTTTAACGACTAGTCATTCAAGAACGTCCATTACAGTCGAAATTGTCAGCCCGGGACCGTCTCGGGCTACGATTGAGGCGCGCCCAGAACGGGCCGCCGACCGGGCGCCCGCGCACGGCCGAACGTCCCTGCCCCCGAGAGGGCCCGTTGGGTGCTGCCGGCGCGGGACGCGCCGCCCCCGACGGCTGATAGGAAAGTGCCGGGCAGGCGCCGCGGCTGGTAATGTGAGTGCCGAGGGGGAGGCCATCCGGTCGAACGACTACCGGAAGGATACCACCGTGAAAGCGCCATCCACCAGGCCCGCGGCCGTGCTCGGCCTGGACGTCGGCAAGTCATCGCACTGGGCCCGCCTGGTCGACCGCGACGGGGAGGTGCTGGCCAGCGCCCCCGTCCGCAACAGGGAGGCCGAGCTCGACGCGCTGTTCGCCTCCGCGCCCGCCGGCACGCTCGTCGTCGTCGACCAGTTCCGCAACATAGGGTCCCTCGCCGTGAGGCGCGCCCGCGCCGCGGGGCTGGCGGTCGCCTACCTGCCCGGGCTCGCCGCCAGCCGCGCCGCCGGCCTGTTCGCCGGCGAGGCCAAGACCGACGAGCGCGACGCCGAGGTGATCGCGCGGACCGCCCTGGGCGTGCCGGACTCCCTGTCGGGGGTCCCGGGCCGCGGCGAGGCCCTCGAGGCCGCCCGCGCCCTCTCCTCCCAGCGCGACCACGTCGTCGCCTGCGCGACCAGGGACAAGAACCGCCTGCGCGCGGTGCTGCTCGAGTCCTGCCCGGCCCTCGAGGCCGCGGTCGACCTGTCGGACCGGCGGTGGCTGGAGCTGCTCGCCGGGTTCGGCGGGGCGTGGGGGATCGCCCGCTCCGGGGCCGGGGGCCCGCGGGCCGAGGCCGCCGGGGAGGCCGCGGCCGCCTCCACCGCGCCCCCGCCGGCGCTCGTCGAGGCCGAGAACAGGCAGGTCAGGTTCCTGGCCGCCCGGATATCGGAGGCCCTCGACGAGGCCGGGGCCCTCGAGGCCGAGACGGCGGCGCTGCTCGAGGGCGACGAGACCTACGCGTGCCTGCTCACCGTGCCCGGCATCGGCCCGAGGACCGCGGCGCAGCTCGCGGTGTGTGTTCCGTCAAGTAAAAATCGACAAATACGTCTGTCGAATTTCGACACCCTC
>CAUAWV010000019.1 GCA_958433005.1 uncultured Collinsella sp.
GATGGTGAAGGTTCAAAGGTTATTTGCAAAGACTAATTTGAAAATTCCAGTTTGCTGTACTCGTTCCTAGCAGGGTTTGGGGCAGGCACGCCCCAACAAGAAGCTGTCCCAAAGGGGCAAGAATGGGGACTGCGGATGATTTCTTGGACCGTTACGCGGCCCTTCCCAGCGCGGAGCGGAACTCAGCCGGCGTGCGGCCACCGAGCGCATCGCTGCGCCTCTCCGTATTATATCGACCGATCCAGCCCCCGAGCTCCTCGATGAAGCGGGCGGGGGGTCCAGTCCGACCAGTCCCTGCCGTGCCAGAACTCCTTCTTGAGCAGGCCGAAGAAGCCCCCCATCGCCGCGTTGTCCGGGCTGCAGCCCTTTGCGGACTGGATTGGCTACACTGATGTGGACAGTTCCGGGAGGGGCGCAAGAGACGGGAAGGCCGCGTGCGCGTTCCTGCGCGAGGGCCGCGGGGAGGGGCTGCCTGGGTACGGCGCCTGTCAACTCGGTCTACGTCTTTGATGACCGGGTCGTACTCAATATCAACTTCACGGATGATGCCAAAACGGTCACCCGTGAGGAAGTGTTGGGTTCGAGTGCTATGGACAATGTTCCAGCATGCTGGGATCGAACTCGCTAGCCGGAATCACACGGTACCCGTGACGCAGCAGCAGATCGACAAAAACACCGTTGCCCGCGGTGAGCGTACCGCTAAAGGTGCCATCGTAGACGCGACCCGCACCGCACGAGGGGCTACGGTCCTGTAAGACGCACGCAGCGATCTCGGAAGGGCCGCCCGCCTGCTCGCACATATCGAGCGCACGTTGAGCGCCCAGGCGAAACTCGCGATCGACCGAGGCGCCCTCGCAGGTACGGACCTCGCCGTTCACAATCTCGGATGGCTTGCGCGGCGTGGGCAGGCCACCGAAGACCTCGGGGCACACCAGTAAGACCTCGGTCCCCGTGCGCTCGCAAGCCTCGACCAGCTCGCGATGGTAATTGTCGAGCCCGTTATACTTACAGCTTTCACCCATCAAACAGGCACTTACCACGATCTTCATATACAACTCTCCCCACACAAATCGCCCCATTTGAGCTGGACACTCAAATGGGGCGTTCAATACTGCGCTGCCAGCCTTACTGCTGCTTTGGCATCAGCGGATTTTCACGCGTGAGGAGGTTCATAAACTCCTCGCCCGTGATCGTCTCCTTCTTGTACAGATAACGAGCCAGCTCGTGGAGCTTGAACTTGTTCTCCTTGAGGATCTGCAGGGCGCGATCGTGCGCATCCTCGATCAGCTTGGCAACAATCGCATCCACGCGCTCGGCCGTACCGGGGGCGCAGGTGAGCGACGTGTCCTGGTTAAGGTAGGCATTCTGTACGGTACCGAGCGCCATCATGCCAAACTCATCGGACATACCAAAGCGCGTCACCATGTTGCGGGCGAGCTTGGTGGCCTGCTCGATATCGTTGGCGGCGCCGGTCGTCATCTCGCCAAAGATGAGCTCCTCGGCTGCACGGCCACCGCAATAAACAGCGAGCTTGTCCAGGACCTCTTGGCGCGTGGTCAGGAAGCGCTCATCCTCCTCGACCTGCATGGTGTAACCCAAAGCGCCACTCGTGCGCGGCACGATGGTGATCTTGGTGACCGGAGCGGAACCTTTCTGGCGAGCGGCAACGATGGCATGGCCGATCTCGTGGTAAGAAACAACCTGCTTCTCGTGGTCAGACAGCACCGTGGACTTACGCTGCTGGCCGGCAATGACGACCTCCACCGACTCCTCAAAATCGTCCTGCGTGGCGCGCTTGCGACCCTCGCGGACGGCACGCAGGGCGCCCTCGTTGATGATGTTAGCCAGGTCGGCGCCCGAGGCACCGGGCGTGGCGCGGGCAATCGCGGTCAGGTCGATCGGCGGCTGCGTCTTCACGCTCTTGGCATGCAACTCGAGGATGTTCTTGCGGCCGGTCAGGTCGGGCAGCTCAACGGGGATGCGGCGATCAAAACGACCGGGGCGCAGCAGGGCGGGATCGAGGCTGTCGGGACGGTTAGTTGCGGCAAGGACAACGATGCCCTTGTGGTTATCGAAGCCGTCCATCTCGGTCAGCAGCTGGTTGAGCGTCTGCTCGCGCTCGTCGTTGCCGCTAAAGCCGCCGCCATCGCGCTTCTTGCCGATCGTATCGATCTCGTCGATGAACACGATGCACGGGGCCTTTTCCTTGGCCTGCTTAAACAGGTCGCGCACCTTGGCGGCACCGCGGCCGACGAACATCTCGACGAACTCAGAACCCGAAATGCTAAAGAACGGCACGCCCGCCTCGCCGGCCACAGCCTTGGCGAGCAGGGTTTTACCGGTACCCGGAGGGCCGACAAGGAGGGCACCGCGTGGCAGTTTGGCACCGATCTCCTCGTAGCGCTGCGGCTTCTCCAGAAAGTCGACGACCTCCTTGAGGGACTCCTTGGCCTCTTCCTGGCCGGCGACATCCTTAAAGGTCACGCCCACGTCCTTGGAGGCGATCACGCGCGCACCGGACTTGCCCAGTCCACCGCCGCCAAAACCACCGCCGCCAAAGTTCATCGACGGACCGTCATCACCCATGGCCTTCTTCATGCGGCGGTTGAGCCACCAGCCGATCAGGAAGAAAATCGCCATGGGAAGGACGAGCGTGAGCAGGTAGTAGGTCATCAGACCCGAGTTCTTATCGGGAACGACCGACTCAAGCGAGGCGCCAGATTCAAGCACGCGATCGGTAAAGCCCACGTCATTCGGCACACCGGTCGTCTTGTAGGCGATGTTCTCGTCCTCGCCCTTCTTGGTGTAATAAATCGTGTAATCGTCCGTGTTGTACTCGACCTTGTCGACGCTCTTCTTATCGAGCGCTTTGACAAACGTCGAGTAATCGGTCTTCGTAATCTGCTGCGTGTGACCGATGTTGGGGAACAGAACGGTCGAGAGCACGAGGTAGACGACGAAGGCGATGAGCACGTAGAGGATCATATTCCGTCTACGTTTGTTGTCATCCATCTCCATCTGCTTGAACTCCATCTACTGGGGTTGATAATGCTATCTAGAATACCCAACCCAGACGGCGATAAACCGACGCCGGGCACGAAAGGACAGAGATGGCATCACTGGAAGTCGGCAAGGTTCAGATCTACACGGGCGACGGCAAGGGCAAAACCACGGCCGCCCTTGGGCTGGCTTTGCGCGCCACAGGTTATGGGCTCGACGTTCTCATGCTGCAGTTTGCCAAGAAGCTACACTGCGCCGAACACGAAGCCGCGCCGCGCCTGGGGCTGCGTATTGTGCAGGCCGATCGCGAAACGCCCGAGGCTTGCGCCGCGCAGATCATGGAACTCGCACGCGAGCAGATATCACAGGTCGACGTTCTGATTCTGGACGAACTCGGCGAGGCCATGCGCCGCGGCTTCGTGACGCGCGAGGATGTCGAGGAACTGATCGCGATGAAACCCGACACCACAGAGCTCATACTGACCGGCCGCGGCCTGCTGCCCATCGCGGACCTCGCCGACCTGGTCACCGAAATGCGCCTCGTCAAACACTACTTCGACGAAGGCCTCCTGGCCCGCCAAGGCATCGAATACTAATTGATCCAAAGGGGACGAAGGGAAACGGATCATCGACATCACGACGGAGAGCAATGAGCCGTTTTCCTCCGTCCCCCCAGGGATCATCAGGCAGTGGCGCGGCCTAGCCAGTTGCCGCTGTGGTGGTAGATGGTGAACATCGTGGCGGTTATTACCCAGGTTACGGGGTAGACCAGCAGCAGATGCTCGAGCGAGGGGTCGAGCGGCATAATCGCGAACACCCACGCCACGCGGAGCACGACCGTGCCGAATATCGTGAGCATCATAGGCTGGAAGCTCACGCCAGCGCCGCGGATGGAGCCGGACGCGTTTTCGATAATCGAGAAGATCGCGTAGAACGGTGCAATGAAATGAAGGATCGTCGTGGTGTAGGCCGAAATTGCGGCATCGTCGATAAACAGACGCGAAAGCGGGCCCGAGAATACCAGCAGCACGGCAGACAGGCCACCGATAAGCACAAATGAAAGCACGAGCGACGTGTGGTATCCCTTTCGCATGCGATCGTAATTGCGCGCACCAAAGTTCTGCGCCGAGAACGTAGTAATCGACACACCAAGCGCCTCGGTCACCATCCAGATAATGCCGTCCAGGCGACCGGAAAGACCCCAAGCGGTCGTGACATCGGCTCCAAACGAGTTGACCGACACCTGAATCAAAACGTTGGAGATCGAATACGCCGCAGACTGAACGCCCAGCGGCAAACCGCACGAAAGCATGCTCTTGCAAATGCCGCGATCGATACCGAGTTTGGATAGCGACAACCGCCACGCCCCCGGAGCGCGCATCATGCGGATCACAATCATCGTGGCATTGGTGCAGATAGTCAGCGCCACCGCGATGCCGCAGCCCAGCGCTTCCATGTGCAGCACGGCGACAAAGAGAATGTCGAGCGCCACGTTGACGAAGCAGCCGGAGGCAATAATGACCGCCGGACCGCGCGTGTCGCCCACGGCGCGCAACAACGCCGTCCCCATATTGAGCAGCAGCGCCGCAAACATGGCGGCAAAGTAGCAACGGGCATACGCCACACCCTCGGCCAGCAGCTCATGCGGTGTATTCATCAGCACAAGCATCGGCTCGACAAACACCATGCCCAGAATGGAAATGACAATGCCGCCCACCAGCGCGAGCGTCATGGCCGTATGGACCGATCGGCTCAAGCGCTCGTCATCGTGCTGACCAAAAAACTGGCCGGTAATAACGGCACATCCAGCACCAACACCGACGCAAAAACCAATGCAGAGCTCCGTAAGCACCATCGTGGCCTGAATGCCACCCAGCGCGAGCTTGCCGCCAAACTGACCGACGATATAGGTACCGATAAGCGTGTATGCCTGCTGAAAGAACGAACTAAAGAAGATGGGGACGCACAGCGACAGCAGCTGCTGCCAAATAACGCCCTGCGTTACATCGATAGCCGTAGATTTCTTAGCCACACGCCCTCCCCACCAGCGTACGTCAAACAACAAAACGGCACTTTAAGACGAAAGCCAAAACCAGCTTAGCACCGACCGACGTCGGCCGAAACGTCCCGAACCAGAGCCCGGTGCGAAATATCTGCCTAGTGATACAGCCCCGGCTGGTAGTGGTACTCGTTGCTCACATGCGGGCACAGTTGCCAAAAGGCGACGGCACTCGCAGCGGCAACGTTGAGTGAATCGACCCCGTGCGCCATCGGAATGCGCACGGCTCGGTCGCAGCCGGCAATGGTCTTGGTGCCCAAGCCGGCACCCTCGGTACCCATAAAGATCGCTAGGCGGTCAATCTCCTGCAGCACGGGATCGTCCAGCGACACCGAATCATCCGTCAACGCCATGGCGGCACACGAAAAGCCGGCATCGTGCAGCGCCGCCAGCCCATCATGCGGCCATACGCGCGCCTCGCTGCCAATGCGCGTCCAGGGCACCTGGAACACCGTGCCCATGCTCACGCGGGCCGAGCGACGGTACAGCGGGTCACAGCAAGTGGGGCTCACCAAAATGCCATCGACGTTGAGCGCAGCCGCCGAGCGGAAAATCGCGCCGACATTGGTGTGGTCGACAATGCCCTCGAGCACGCACACGCGCACCGGGCGCTCACCCGCCGCCTCGACGACGCCACTCAAGAACTCGGCTACCGGAATCTGGCGTGGACGACGGAATGCCGCGAGCGCACCGCGCGTCACGTTAAAACCCGTCAGCTGCTCCATGAGCTCCATGGAGGCAACGAACACAGGAACCGGACCCGCGCCCTCGCGCACAACCAGGCGCTCAAACAGCGGCATCATCTGATCGAGCCAGCGTTCGCCCAAAAGAAAGCTCACCGGCTCGTATCCGGCGCGAACCGCACGCTCGATGACCTTGGCGCTCTCGGCGATAAAAATGCCCTTCTGCGGCTCCAGCACGCAGCGAAGCTCACGCTCGGTCAGTCGCACGTAGGCATCGAGCCGCTCGTCCTCGAGCGAATCGATTCGCAGCACCTCAACGGCATCAGTCATAGCAGCCAGCCCGCACCCTTCTTTACAGCACATCTATACCAAACGAGGCGACGCTAAGCGCCGCCCCATGCATTCAATCAACCCGATGATACCGTTCACGCCAGGCGATTTATGCCTCAACGCGACGATACGTCACGAACTCATAATCGAGACCCTCGTCACCCTCGCCCGAGGCAATCGTGGCAACCCCGCCACGCCGCGCAATCTCCCACGCGGGATCGGCGTCCAAGTCGGGAAAGTACGTGTCCACGGGATGGACGCAGTGGTTATGCGTGACCTCGGCCTCCACGCAGCACGGCAAAAACTGACGATACACCTCGCCACCGCCGATCACCCACGCAACGGGCTCATCGGCAACCACGGCGAGCGCTTCGTCGACGCTATGCACCACGTCGACGCCCTCGGCAGCAAAGCTCTCGTCACGCGTGAGCACGATATTGCGGCGGTTCTTAAGCGGACGCCCACCGGGAAAACTCAGCAGGGTCTTGCGTCCCATAATAACCGGGCACCCTTTGGTACACGCCACAAAATGGCGCATGTCGGCGCGATTGGACACCACCATGTCGCCCTCGCACCCAATGCCCCAGTCATCGCACACGGCGACAATGGCAGAAAGCTTACACGTCATGCGCGTCACCTACACCGCAATGGGGATGTTCTTGACCTGCGGGCCGTGCTCATAACCCCCGACGATCAGGTCGTCGGTCGTAAACGCATAAAAGTCATGCACATCGGGGTTAAGCGTTACCTTGGGCGCGGCAAACTGCGGACGCTCGATAAGCTCGCGGACGATATCGACATGACGGTCGTAAATGTGGGCATCGGCAATCACATGTAGCAGCTCGCCGGGAATCATATCGACCGATTGCGCGACCATCATCAGCAAGATGGCGTACTGGCACACATTCCAGTTGTTCGCGGCCAAAATGTCCTGGCTGCGCTGGTTGAGAATCATGTTGAGCGTCGGTTTGTCATCCTGCGGGCGCTGCGTCACGTTATACGTCACGCTGTAGGCGCACGGATACAGGTGCATCTCGGACAAATCGCTAAACACATAGGTATTCGTCATAATGCGGCGGCTGTAAGGCGTGTTCTTAAGGTCGTACAGAACGCGGTCCATCTGGTCGAAATCGCCCTCGGCATAATGGCTCTTCTGCCCAATCTGATACCCGTAGGCCTTACCGATGGAGCCGGTCTCGTCAGCCCACTCATCCCAAATATGGCTGTTGAGGTCATGCACGTTATTAGACTTCTTTTGATAGATCCATAGGATCTCATCCATGGCAGATTTGAGGGCCGTACGACGCAGGGTAAGCGCCGGAAACTCCTCACGCAGGTCATAGCGTGCCGTAACGCCAAAGTTTTTAATGGTATAGGCAGGGGTGCCGTCCTCCCACACCGGACGGACCTTTTGGCCCTCGGTGGTGGTGCCATGGTCCAGAATATCGCGGCACATGGTTACAAACTGTTGATCAGCCTTGCTCATTGACCCTCCTGTCAGTTGCCTATAAGCGAGATTCATTGTAGCCCAGGCACATGCGGCCCCACAGCCCAAACATAAGCCCACAATTTCTGGCATATGCCAGAAATTCATTGCATAAATCTGCGCGTTCGCTATTCTATTGTTGACATATGTCAGATAAGGAGAGCACATGGCAGGAAGACGCGAAAAACTGCGCCGCGTCGGGATCATCCCCGAATACCGCGGCTTTACCCCTGACGGCCTAGCCAGCGGAGACGCCATCGACATGACGGTCGACGAACTCGAGGCGCTGCGCCTGTGCGACCTGGAAGGCCTTAACCAAGAGGCAGTCGCCCAGCAAATGGGCATCGCCCGTGCCACCGTGGCGGCCATTTGCAGCCGCGCACATCGCAAGGTGGCAAACGCGCTGGTCAACGGACGGGCGCTCGTTATCGAGGGCGGCAATATCGTGTACTCCCCCATCACCACGACGACGGCCGCATGGCCAGCAAAGGAGGTCGACACCATGAGGGTGGCAACCACGTACGACAACGGCAACATCTTTATGCACTTTGGCCGCAGCGAGCAGTTCAAGATCTACGACATTCAGGACGGCAAGGTACTCAACGAGCAGGTCGTGGGCACCGGCGGCACCGGCCACGGTGCCCTTGCGGGCCTGCTCGCCAACGGCGGCGTGGACACGCTCATCTGCGGCGGCATCGGCGGTGGCGCTATCAACGCGCTTGCCCAAGCCGGCATCACAGTATACGCAGGTGCCCAGGGCAGCTGCGACGCTTGCGTCGAGGCCCTCATTGCCCGCACGCTCGCGCAGACCGGCGAGGCCACCTGCGACTGCCATGGCCACGGCCACGGCCACGAGCACATCCATGAGCACGGCGGATCCTGCGGTTGCCACGGCCATCACGAGAACGAGGGTCACGAGGGCTGCAGCTGCCACTAACAGCAGGCAATCGATGCCATCACGCGTCTGCTCACACAACATATAACGCACCAACGGCGAAGGCCGCCTGGAATACCATCCAGGCGGCCTTCGCCATACACGACTCTACCAGTCGCTACTTTTTATTGCGCATCTGCGCTTCCATCTGGCGCAGCAGGTCCATATCGGACTTAGGACCACCCGTTCCCAGGCCGCCCATGCCGCCCAAGCCCATGGCATCCAGACCGGGAATATTGGGCATGCGCATCTTTTTGCCCTTCTTACCCTTTTTGCCCTTCTTGCCACCAGCCTGTGCCTGATTGGCCATCGTGCGCATGCGGCCCATCATCTTATTCATCTCGCCCCACTGCTTCATAAGGCTGTTGACCTCGGTGGGGGTTACGCCGGCGCCCTTGGCAATGCGGGCGCGGCGCTGGCCGTTGATGATGGAGGGACGTAGGCGCTCCTCCTTGGTCATCGACATGATGATGGCCTCGTTTTTGTCAAAGATGCCCTCGTCCAGGTTGCCGCCCATCTGGTTGAGCGCGCGCTGGCCACCGGGGAGCATGCCCAGAATGCCCTTCATGCCGCCCATCTTCTTAACAGCTTTCATCTGGTCGAGCATGTCGTTCATGGTAAAGCCCTCGCGCAGCATGCGCTCGGCAGCCTCGAGCTGCTCGGCATCGGCTGCCTCCTGGGCCTTCTCGATAATACCGACGACGTCGCCCATACCCAGAATACGCTTGGCCATGCGATCGGGATAGAACGGCTCCAGCGAATCGGGCTTCTCGCCCATGCTCACGAACTTGATGGGCTTGCCGGTCACCTGGCGCACGGAAAGCGCGCCGCCGCCACGGGCATCGCCGTCGAGCTTGGAGATGATCACGCCGTCAAAGTCGGTGCGCTCGGCAAACGTCGAGACCACGTTGACGATATCCTGGCCGGTCATGGCATCGACGACCATCAGCACTTGATCGGGCTTGACGGCCTTCTTGATGTCCACGGCCTCCTGCATCATCTGCTCGTCGATCTGCAGACGACCGGCGGTATCGACGATGACCACGTCACGCAGGTGGTCGACGGCCTCCTGAATAGCGCCCTTGGCAATGTCGACCGGGTGCGCGCCGTCACCGCGGAAGACCGGCACGCCGATCTCGCCGCCAAGCGTGGCCAGCTGGTCGGCAGCGGCGGGGCGGTAGACGTCGCACGCGGCGAGCAGCGGCGAGCGGCCCTGCTTCTTGAGCAGGTAGGCCAGCTTTACGGCCGCCGTGGTCTTACCGGAACCCTGCAGGCCCACGAGCATGATGACGTTGGGAATACGGTTGCTAAAGACGAGCTTGCTCTCGGTGGAGCCGAGCATCTCGGTGAGCTCGTCGAGCACGATCTTGACGACGTTTTGCGCCGGCGACAGCGACTCCATGACCTCGGCGGTCATGCAGCGCTCCTTGGTCTTGGCGACAAACTCCTTGACGACCTTGAAGTTGACGTCGGCTTCGAGCAGCGCCATGCGAATGTCGCGCATGGCCGAGGTGATATCGGCCTCGGTCAGCTTACCCTTGCCACGCAGGCGGTCAAATGTGTCGTTGAGGCGATCGCTCAGAGAATCAAACACTGGTCACTCCTTAGTTGGACTCGCCCACCAGGGCGCGGCAGAAATCTTTGGCATTGAACTCCTGTAGGTCATCGACCTGCTCGCCCACGCCCACGCGCAGAATCGGGAGCTTGAGCTTCTCGGCCACGGCCATGGCGATGCCGCCCTTTGCCGTACCGTCGAGCTTCGTCATGATGATACCGTCCAGACCCAGCGCCTCGTTAAACTCGAGCGCCTGGTTCAGACCGTTCTGGCCGGTGGCGGCATCGATCACGAGCACGACCGAGACGGGCATGGGGCCGGCGGCCATATTGGCGGCGCGCTTACGCGTCACGTTAACCACCTTGGCAAGCTCGCGCATGAGCTCGGGACTCGTGTGCAGGCGGCCGGCGGTGTCGATCAGCACCAGGTCGCTGCCGCGCTTATCGGCCTCATCGAGCACGTCGTAGCAAACACTTGCCGGGTCGGAGCCGCGATCGCGCTTGATGACGGGGACGCCGGCGCGCTGGCCCCACACATCGAGCTGCTCGATGGCGGCGGCACGGAAGGTGTCGGCAGAACCGATCACGACATTCTTGCCGCGGGAAGCCATGGCGCTCGCAATCTTGCCGACCGTCGTGGTCTTGCCGGCACCGTTGATGCCCACAAACAGCACGCAGCTCGGCGTATCGGAAAACGGATCACGCTCAACAGGCACAAAATGGCCCTCGAGCTGCTCGGCCAGAGCGCGGCGAAGCTGCGGGGCGGTCTTGAGGTTCTTCTTGGCAGCAGCATCGCGCAGATCATCGGAGACCTGAATGGCGACCTCGGCACCCATGTCACCCATAACGAGGGTATCCTCAAGGTCCTCCCAAAAGTCCTCGTCGACCTCGCCGCCAAAGTAGAAGACCTCGTTGAGGGCCTCGCGGCTGCGCTCAAGTCCGCGCGAGAGAGCGTCAAAGAATCCCATTATGCATTCACGACCTTTCCGGTTTCGCGATCGAGTTTTTGCGAGACGACGCGGCTGACGCCGTCGGCTTGCATCGAGACGCCATAGAGAACGTCAGCGTCCTCCATAGTACGGCGCTGATGCGAAATGACCAAGAGCTGTGTATCGGAACGCAGCACATCGAGGGCTCCGATGAGCTTGGACAGGTTGGCGTCATCAAGCGCCGCCTCGACCTCGTCAAGCACATAGAACGGCACCGTGCGCGTGCGGTACACGGCAAAGAGCAGGGCGAGCGCCGTCAGACTCTTCTCGCCACCCGACATGAGCATCATCTTAGTAATACGCTTGCCGCGCGGCTGCGCCACAACCTCAATGCCCGTCTCGGCAGGATGCTCGGGATCGGTCATCTCAAGATGAGCCTGGCCACCCGGGAACAGCATGGCGAAGATCTCGCGGAAGTTCGCGTCGACCTTCTCAAACGTCACCAGAAACGCCTTGCGCATCTTGCGATCAATGGCCACTGTGATCTTGGTGAGCGCCTTGCGCGCGCTCTCCAGATCGGCCAGCTGGTCCTCGATGTAGTCGGCGCGGCGCTTGAGCTGCTCGTACTCCTCCATGGCAACCTGGTTCACGGGGCCCAGATTGTTGATATGACGCACGAGCTGGTTGAGCTCCCGCTCGGCGGCGTCGCGGTCGGTGGGAGCAGGAAGCATGAGCGCTTCCTCGAGCACCGTGGTGCCATCGGCGGTAATGGCCTTAATGGCGGCCTCTACCTGCACCTCAAGCTTGCCGCGTGCGACCTTGAACTCGTTTTGCGTGGCAGTGGCGGTATCGACCCGCTCCTTAGCGCGGGCAACCTCGGCCTTGGCATCCTCGATGGTCTTCTTGAGCGAAGCGGAGTCCGCCTCTTCCAGAGAGGCCTGGTCACGCAGGCGCGCTGCCCAATCCGATGCGCGTTCCAACAGGGCAGAATAGCGTTCGTGCATGGGGTCGACGCGCAGGCGCAGCAGCTCGAGCGAGCGCGAAGCCTGGCGTGTTCCGCGGATACGACGGTCGATGCCCTCAAGACGATGCTCAAGGTCGGGCACGCGGCCCTTCAGCGAACGCAGGCGCTCGCTCGTCTGGGCCAGGCGCACCTTGGCATCGGCGAGCTTACCGGCGGCCTCGGAATCGTCACGGCGAACGCGATCGAGCTCATCGTTGGCCTCGGCAATCTGGAGACCCAGGTCGCTTGCCTGTGCACGCGCCTCGTCACGCGAACGGGTGAGTTCGTCAACGCGCGGGCGCGCAGCGCGAACGGCCTCGGCGGCCTGCTCGCGGCGCTTGGAGATGCGCACGTGCTCGACCTCGGCGTTGTTGGCGCTTTGCTCCAGGCGGCCAATCTCGGAGAGCAGCGAGCGGCGCTCGCCCTCAAGACGGGCGATCTCGCCGGCGGCATCGCCCTCGGCGGCACGCGCCTCCTCAACGGCCGCATTGGCCTCGACGACCTGATCCGACACATGCTCAAACACAGCAGCCAGATCGGGTTCCAGGCCCTCGAGCTCACGGATGCGGCGCTTGCGCTCCAAAGCACCCGAAGCCTCGCCGGCGTCGAGCCCCACACGCACCAGGCCGCCGCAGGCGACGCGGGCGCCATCGGGGGTCACGTAAGTCACGCCGTCAACGACAGGCGCGGCCAGCGCAGCCGCCAAGTCGTCGACAACGTAATAGCCGCCGAGCAGCGCCTCGACAACCGGGCCATAGCCGGCGCGTACGGACAGGCGATCGACCAGGCGGGAACCGGCAGCGCCCTTAGCGGCAGCAGAGGCGCTCACACCGCGCGCGACCAGCAGCGCCTCGCCCGAGGCCTTCTTCTGGTCCAGAGCGGCACGACCGGCACGCTCAAGCGCGGACGCATCGTCGAACAGCAGCGCATCGATATCGCCGGCGAGCAATTGCTCAACCAGGCCCTCAAGCTCACGCGGGGCCTCGAGCACGTCGCCCAGACGACCCGAGACATCGTCGCCCAGCGCACCCATCAGACGGCTCACCAGCGGCGAGCTGTCAGCCATGCGGGCATCGAGCTTCTTTTGGCTGGCAAGCTCCGAGCGCACCTCGGACAGTTTGTTGCGCGCCTCGCTCTCGCGGACACGCAGGTCCTTAAGGGCTGCACGGGCGACCTCGGTAGCCTCGCGAGCATCAATCTGGGCTTGACGGGCCTGATCAAGTGCACTGTCGAGCTCCTCGGCGCGGTCGCGACGGCTCTCGAGTGAGGCCGTGACTTCCTCGAGCTGCTCGTCGATCTGCTCCAGGCGTGAGGCGTACATGTTGTCCTCGACCTCGGCGTTGCTCAGCGAGTCCTTCACCTTGGCGAGTTCGAGCGCCGCGTTATCGGCCACACGCTGCACATCGCGTTGCTCACGCGTAAGCTGCGAAATCTGATTGTCGAGCGCCACGCGCCGCTCGTGGAGCTGAGCGGCGGCAGGACCAGCGGCGTCAACGTCCTCCTGGGCCTGCATGTGCGCGCCGGTCACTTCCTCAAGCTGCGCACGCGCGTCCTCGAGCTCCTCTACCACGCGACGACGCTGATGCTCGGAGCTCGAAATCTGCCCGCGCATGTCGGACAGGCGCGACACCATGTTGTGGCCCTTTTCCTCGAGCAGACGCATATCGGAGTTAATGCGACCGACCACATCTTGCATATGGCGGCGCTGCTCGCCCAGATCGCCCACAAACAGGCCCTTTTCCTCGAGCATGACCTGGAGCTTCTCGAGCTCGCGCTCCTTTTCGCCCATGCGGTACTGCGCAAGCTCCAGCTCGGCGGCGCCTTCCTTGGAGCGGCTCTCCAGGTCGTTCCACTGCGACTGCAGCGAACGCAGCTCGTCGACGGCTAGCATCTGCGTAAGCTCGTTCGCGCGCGAGGACAGCTCTTTGTACTTGCGCGCACGATCGACCTGACGCTCCAGCGGTCGCAGCTGACGGGCAATTTCCTTATTGATGTCGCGGGCACGCGTCAGGTGCTCGTCCATCGACTTAATCTTTTTGAGCGCACGCTCCTTGCGGCGCTTGTGCTTGGAGATGCCGGCGGCCTCCTCGATGAGGGCGCGGCGCTCCTCGGGGCGGCTCTGCAAAATGGCGTCGAGCTTGCCCTGGCTGATGATGGAATGCGTATCCTTGCCCAAGCCCGAATCGTGCAGGATGTCCTGAATGTCCATCAGGCGGCACGGACTCGAGTTGATGAGGTACTCGCTTTCGCCCGAGCGATACATACGACGGGTGATGGCGACCTCGTCAAAGTCGACGGGCAGCATATGGTCCGAGTTATCGAGCACCAGCGTGACCTCGGCGACACCCACCGGCTTGCGCGCTGACGAGCCCGAGAAGATGACATCCTCCATGGCCTGGCCGCGCAGCTGCTTGGCGCTCTGCTCGCCCAGGACCCACAGAATCGAGTCAGAGATGTTCGATTTTCCCGAGCCGTTGGGACCGACGATGACGGTCAGGCCCGGCTCAAACGTCATATGGGCGCGGTCGGCAAACGACTTGAACCCTTTGAGCGTGAGGGACTTGAGATACACGGTTCCTCGCTTAAACAGGCTTCTTGTTGAGAATCACGCCGTTGGTGGTGTAGCCCATGCGGTCAAGTGCCTCGAGTGCAGCGGCTCCCTCGGCTTCCTTCTTTGAGGAGCCGGAGCCGCGGCCCTGGCGAATACCGTCGATGAGCACCACAGCGGTAAAGGTGGGCGCATGCGCGGGGCCCTCGGAGCCGACCAGCTTATACGCGGGAGGCTCATGGCCGTCTGCCTGCACGCACTCCTGCAAGAACGACTTGGGGTTCGCAGGGTGCTCGGCACGCTCGGAGGCCAGGTGCGGTTTGAGCGTACGATGGATAAAGTCCGCCGCAACATCCCAGCCGGCATCCAGGTACAGCGCACCCACGAGCGACTCATAGACGTTCTCGAGCGCCGAGTGCAGGCCGCGCGCGCCGGTACCGGTCTCGGAGGCACCAAAGATGATGATGTTGTCGATGCCCAACTCATGCGACACCTCGGACAGCGTGGCGCCCGACACTAAGGATACCTTCAGGCGCGTGAGCTTCCCCTCGTCAAACTCGGGATAGGACTCAAAGAGCGAACGGGCCACCACGGCGCCCAAAATGGAATCGCCCAAAAACTCAAGGCGCTCGTAGCTTGCCGAGACTGGCTGGCCTTCGACGGCCGAAGGATGCGTAAGGGCCGCGCGCAGCAGCACCTTGTCATTGAACTCGTGGCCCAGAATCTCCTGGGCGCGCGTAAGTCGTTCGGATAAAGCCAAGACCTAGGCCTCCCTGGCGTTTTCAATCGCGTCGACGGCGTCGGCGACAGAGTTGAGCGAGAGCAGGGTCTCGTCATCGATCTCGAGATTGAACTCGTCCTCGATAGCCGTAACCAGCTGCAGGCGCTCGAGCGAGTTGGCATCGAGGTCGTCAAAGGTGGTCTCATCGCTAATTTCGGCAACATCGACGCCCAGAACGTCAGCAGCGACCTCGGCGATCTTGTCGAAGATTTCGGAGCGGTCCATAGCGCTTCCTCTCATAGTGCATGAATACCAAAAGAATGGTACCGCCCGGGCGGTACCAAGACACGGTTCTGATTCTACCCCACGAAGCAGGCCGCGAGGCACATAACAGCGCTCTAACTCGCTCTTACAAAACGATGCCGTCCATGGAGTTGGCGACATTCTCGACCAGCCCGGCGCGCACGGCTTCGGCCGCCGCAAGCGTACCGTTTTTAACAGCTTCGACCGAGGTGGCGCCATGGCCGATCAGAACCACGCCGCGCAGGCCCAAAAGAATCGCGCCGCCCTTGGCGTCGCCAGAGAGCTTGGCCTTTATCTCACGCATCTGCTTTTTAATGAGCAGCGCGGCGATCTTGGTGCCAAGCGAAGACATAAAGACGCCCTTGAGCTCCTGCAACAAAAACTTGGCAGCGCCCTCGGTGGCCTTGAGCGCAATGTTGCCCGACATGCCGTCGGCGACCACGACGTCAAAATTGCCCGACGTAAGATCGGTGCCTTCGCAGTTACCCACAAAGCCGGGAACGGCGGCTTTCATGGCCGGGAAGCAGGCCTTGGTAAAGTTGGAGCCCTTCTCGTCCTCGGTGCCATTGGCAAGCAAGCCCACGCGAGGATGCTCGATGCCCAGGACAACGCGGGCATAAGCGCCACCCATCTGGGCAAAACGCACCATGTCGTCCACCTCGACATCGGGGTTGGCGCCCATGTCGCACAGCACCGTCAGGCCGCCGGCACGATTGGGCAGCGCATTGGTCAAACAGGGGCGCACCGGCTGCTTCTTGCCTTCGGCCATATATCTAAACGGTGTGACGTAGGCGGTCGCGGCAGCGGTCATGGCGCCGGTGGAGCCGGCGGAGAAAAACGCGTCCGCGTTGCCCTTTTTGATGGCGCGGCAGGCAAGCACGATCGAGGACTTGCGCTTGGTCATCACGGCGCGAATGGGATCGTCATCCATGGCGATAATGTCAGGGGCTTCCAGAGCCTCCACACGTGCATGGGCCGCGGCAAAGAGATTGACGATTTCGGCGGGACCGACTGCCAGGACCTCGATATCGGGATCGGCGGCAAGTGCAGCCTCGATACCATCGAGAACAACCTGAGGTTTCTCGTCTCCGCCCACAACGTCTACACAAACGCGAACGTTACTCATATACATACTCCTTATACAAAAATGGCCGACTCATTGAGCCGGCCATTGTGGTTCCATTTGGAACGGCATCGCATCCAGAGTATACCGTTACTCGGTAACGATAACCTCGCGGTCCTTGTAGAAACCGCAGCTGGGGCACACGTGGTGCGGAAGCTTGACAGCGCCGCAACGGGGGCACGTGGACTGAGCCGCAGCCGAGATCTTCATGTTGGCGGAACGACGGGTGTGAGTGCGGATACGACCCTGCTTTTGTTTAGGTACGGGCATAGTGACCTTCCTTATGAACTATCCAGTGTGGCGATTACGCGCAAGTAGCGATACTACCACAGTTTTACTCGTCGAGCTTGAGATTCTTCAATGCTGCAAATGGATTTTCCGTGGCAGCGGCCCATTCTGCCTCTGCCTGGGCGGCGCAATCGCATTGCTCGACGTTGAGATTGCAACCGCAAGTGGGACACAGACCGCGGCAATCGGGCTTGCAGAGCACCACAAACGGCGTGTCCATAACGACCGCGTCATTGATGGGCTCACCCAGATCGACGATGCGGTCCTCACCCAGGAGCTCGTAGCCGTCCTCGTAGGCCTCGGGATCCTCGGGCTCCTCAAAGAGGTAGAACTCCTCGATCTCGCCGGCGATATCAAACGAGGCGGGCTCCAGGCAACGGTCGCACTCGCCGGTGGCGTGCGCGCGGACCATGCCCGTGAGCAAGACACCGGTACCGGCATTGGTAAAGACAACGTCGTAGTCGATGCCGTCCTGTAGCTGGTACTCCTTCTCGCCCACCATGTAGGTGGCGACATCGACCTTACCGGTCAGCGGATACGAATCACCAGGAAACTCGAGCTGCTCGGAAAGATTGACGGTAACGCTCGGGAACTCAGCCATTACCACTGACCATTCTGTTGGGCGGCACCCTCGTTGAGCTGCTGACGGCAACGGGTAACGGTGCCGGTCAGGCTCTTGAGGTTCTCCTCCAGGTGCGTAAAGACCTGCTCCGCGTAGTCCTCGGCAGCATAACGCGTCTCGCGCTCGTACTGCTGGGCACGATCGCGGATGTCGTCGGCCTGCTGCTGTGCTAAGCGGACGATCTCCTGCTCACCGGCAATGGTGAGGGCCTGCTGCTGAGCGTCGGCGATGATGGAATCGGCCTGAGCGGCGGCGGAAGCCATAAGCTCCTCGCGCTCCTTAAGGATACGGCGGGACTTCTGCCACTCCTCGGGATAGCTCATGCGGATCTCGTCGAGGATGTTGAAGAACACGTCGGCGTCGATGACCTTGAACTGAGCGTTCTTGCCGAAAGGCGGCTTGGCTTCCTCGATCAGCCCTTCGAGCTCATCGACCAAGCTGACGATCCTATCGCCAGGAAAATTCTCGCCCGGCATCCGGTCTCCTTTCATAGGTAACATATCATCGTGCTAGTTTACCACATGCCACCAGGCAATAAAAAACGTCACGAAAAGCGATGCCTGAGCGCTTCGACCACGTTGGGCGGGACAAACGTCGATACATCGCTGCCGAGTGAGGCGATCTGGCGAACGACCGAGCTCGAGATATAGCCGTACTGCGGCGCACTCATGACAAAGATGGACTCCAGCTCGTTATCCAAGCGATAGTTGAGATCTGCCTGCTGCAGCTCGTACTCAAAGTCGGTCATGGCGCGCAGGCCCTTGACCACGGCCCCCGCCCCCTGCTCGCGAGCGAAGTCGACCAAGAGGCCGGTAAAGGGCAGGACCTCGACGCCGTCGATATCACCGAGCGCCTCGCGGGCCAGCGCCACGCGCTCATCGAGCATAAACGTGGTACCCACACCGTTTTTACCCTGCGACTCGGCAACAGCGACGATCACACTGGGAAAGATGCGGCGGGCGCGGCGGATGACGTCGATATGGCCAAACGTGATGGGATCGAAGGTGCCCGGGACGATCACGCGGTTGATGGTGTCATTCATGGTCGTCCTCCTGAAACGTCGTGGCATCGTTGTTGTGAGCATCGGTGCCAGCGCAATCTTCCTCACCATCGTCATCGCCGACCCAACGAAGCAGGTCGACCGAGGTAATGCCGTAGCGCTTCTCGCGCACGATCTCAAAGCCTGCCGGATGCGCGCCCGCATCGGCGGCGGCATGCTCAAACAGGGCATAAGCGCCAGGTGCAAGCAGACCCTGCTGAGCCAGGTTCTGCAGCAGTATCTCGACCGGCTCGGCACCAAAAGCATAGGGCGGGTCGAGCAGGACCAGATCAAAGGGGCCGCCCGGCACACGACCGCGCGAGGCGCTCGCCAGCATGTCGCCCGTTACCACGCGCCAACGCGCACGGTCACGACAGAGCGACTCGATATTCTTGGTAATGAGCCGCGCGGCATTCCGATCGATCTCGAACGTCGTGAGCGAGCGGGCGCCACGTGAGAGTATCTCTAACCCTAAGGCGCCGGAGCCGCCAAAGGCGTCCAGCACGCGGACCTCGTCCAGATCGAAGTCAAATGCCGACATGACCATAGATGCGCATGCCTCGCGCACACGATCGGTCGTGGGGCGGGTGACATCGCGACCACGGGGCTCCTCGATCTTACGACCGCGCCATTCGCCGCCGATGATTCTCATCCTCCGCTGACCTCCTTAAAAATGTGTCGATATCGCATGGCGACCGCATCGCGCAGGGGGCGCGTCGCCACGGAGTCAAGGTTGCAAGCATACCGCAAGAGCTCGACCGCGTCCAAATGGGCCCACTCGATCAGCTCCTCGTCGGCATCCAGGTCGACAAAGCGCAGAGTCACACCGCCATGCTGGCGGTACCCCAGGATTTCGCCCTCGTGGCGCAGACGAAGGTCCATCTGGGCGAGCGTAAAGCCGTCCGAGGTCTTTTCGAGCGACTGGAGACGGTCTTGCGCCGCCGAAGCGCCGCCGTTGCCCTTGGAGTGCGTCATGACCAGGCAGGTGCCCGACACGCTGCCGCGGCCCACGCGGCCGCGCAGCTGGTGCAGGGCCGCCAAGCCAAAGCGCTCACCGTTCTCGATAACCATGACGGTGGCGTTGGGCACGTCGACGCCCACCTCGACCACCGTGGTCGAAACGAGCACGTCGATCTCGCCGCGCTTGAAGGCGTCGATCACGCGATCCTTCTCCCCCGCCGGCATGCGGCCGTGAAGACGCTCGATGGTAAGCCCCGGCAACGCCAGGCGTAGGCGGTCGAGCTCGGTTGCCGTATCGTGCAGCGGCACGGGCACGGTTACGCGACCCTCGTCGTCACGGACGATACCGGGCACATCCTCAAGCTCATCGGCCGAGTCGCTCGGCTCCACGAGCGGGCAAATCACGTAGGCCTGCTGACCCTTTTCATGCGCCTCGCGGATGGCGTCATAGGCAAGGTCGCGGCTCGACTCGGTAAGCACGCGTGTCGTCACGCCAGCGCCAGGGACGGGCCGATGGCGGATGATGCTCGTGTCCAGATCGCCGTAGACCGAAAGCGCCAGCGTACGTGGGATGGGCGTTGCCGTCATAACGAGCAGATCGGCACCAGGGCCCTTCGCACGCAGGGCGTTGCGTTGGCCGACGCCAAACCGGTGCTGCTCATCGATGACCACGAGCGACAGATGCTTAAACGCCACGTTATCCGAAAGCACCGCGTGGGTGCCAAAGAGGACATCGAGCTCGCCCGATTCCAGCTGGGCATGGATCCGCTCGCGCTCGGCCGCCGGCGTGGCGCCCGTCAGGAGCGCCCAGGTCATGCCAGCCTGCAAGAGCAAGGGGCCGGTCTTATCGGCATATTGACGCGCCAGCACGCCCGTGGGCGCCATAACGCAGGCCTGCGTGCCGCTATCGGCAGCCACAGCCAGCGCGCAGGCGGCAACGGCGGTCTTACCGGTACCGACATCGCCCAGCAGCAGGCGGTTCATCACGCGCCCGCCATCGCACATATCGCGCAGGATATCTTGGAACGCGGCCTCCTGCTCGTCGCTCAGCGAAAACGGCAGGGCCTGCTTAAGCGCGGCCAGGTGCTCGCCCGCGGCGTGGGCGTAGGGCACCACATCGACCAGGCTGCCGTCGTTGCGCAGGCGCAGCGCCAGCTGCAGGTAGAGAAACTCCTCGTAGGCAAGACGCCGGCGTGCGATGTCGCGCTCAGCCATGCTCGAGGGAAAGTGGATCGATCGAAGCGCACGAGCATTGCTCATCAGGCGACGCTTAACGCGTAAGCGTGCCGGAATGGGATCAAAGGGATTGCCGACGACCTCGAGCGCGCCGCTTACGATGCGGCGCATCCACGCCTGGCTCACGCCATCACTGACGTAATGGACCGGCAGGATAGTGCCCGCAGCACGCCCGTCATCAAGCTTTTCAAAGTGCGGCGAGGCCATCTGCTTAAAACCGTAGGCAAACTCGACCTTGCCCATCACGGCCAGGCGGTCGCCCTGCTTAAGCTGCTGGGCAATCCAAGGCTGACGGAAAAAGGCGACCTGCAGCACGCCCGTCTCGTCAACGAGTGAGACCTCGGTCACCTGCATGCGCGGACGCGGCTTCTTTTGAACGATACGGTCGACCGTGGCGATGATGGTGCACACGGTACCGATGGGCGCCATCTCGATGGACCAGGAGCGCGTAAAGTCCAGGTATCGATGAGGGATATGGAGAAGGAGGTCCCCCACCGTCCGAATTCCCAGACGGCGAAGGGCCTCCTCACGTTTACCCGAAACATATTTGAGTCGCGCGATATCCTCGTCGAGCGCATTGCTCTGGGCAAAGCGATCCGAGACGCGCGGCACGGAGCAGAGCTCGGACATGGGCAGATGCCTACTCGATCGAGAAGATCACGGGATAGAGCGGCTGCTCGCCACGATGGGCGTCGATCTCCAGGTCGGGCTGAGCCTCCTCGATAGCGTCGACGATCTCCTGGAAGGCCTCGTCGGACAGCTCCTCGCCGGCCAGAATCGTCAGCGCGTCGCCCTCCTCTTCCTCCTGCATGCGGTTGATGCAATCGAGCGTGACCTGCTTCACGTCGGAGCCGACCACATCGATGGAGCCGGCAATGATGCCCATGACGTCACCGGAGTGAATTGGCGAACCGTCGGAGGCGCTGGAGTCGCGCACGGCGCGGGTGACCTCGCCATCGCGGACCTCGCTGATGGCGTCGACCATAGCGGCGACGGCATCCTCGAGCTCGGAATCGGGCAGGACCGCGAACAGCGCGGAGAAGGCCTGCGGAACGGTCTTGGTAGGAACGACGGCGACCTTCTTGTCGGTGCAGGCTGAGGCAGCGGCCTCAGCGGCCATGCGGATGTTGCCGTTGTTGGGCAGGATGATGACCGAGGTCGCGTTGACCTGGTCAACAGCACCCAGCAGGTCTGCAGTCGAGGGGTTCATGGTCTGACCACCCGACACGATCACGTCGACGCCGAGGGACTTGAGGATGTCGGCCTCGCCGGAACCGGCGGCAACGGCGACAAAGCCCAGGGCCTTCGCGGGCTCGGCGGCCTTCTCCTGATCCTCGTGGATCTTGGCGGTACGGTCGTGGGCCTCCATCTCCATATTATGGATAAAGACCTCATAGATCTGACCAAGCTGCAGCATGTGCTCGAGCACCAGGTTGGGGGTGTTGGAGTGCACGTGGATCTTGTAATCGGGGTAGGCGCCCACGAGTAGCTCACAGTCGCCCATGGAACCCAGGAACTTAAGGCACTCATCCTCGTCAAACGGGGCGTCGGCCTTAAAGAGGAACTCGTTGCAGTAGCGGAACTCCGAGCCCTCCCAATCGTCGTTGGCCTCGATCTCAACGCGGCCAAGAGCGGCATCGCGTGCAGAGCCAGCGGAATCGAACGTAGCGGAGAAATCCTCGACAACGGTGCTGCGACCAAGTGCTGCAGCCACAAAGTTCTCCAGGAAGATGGCAAAGCCGAAGGCGCCGGAGTCGACCACGCCGTTCTCTTTGAGGACGGGCAGCAGGTCGGGCGTGCGTGCGACGGACTGGTAGGCCTCGACGACGATAGCGTCGAGCGCATCCTCGGCCGAGAACTTCTTCTTTTCGCACTCGTCGGCCTTGGTCGAGACATCGCGCAGCACCGTGAGGATCGTGCCCTCGATGGGCTTGCGGACGGCCTGGAAGGCCACCTTGACGGCACGACGGAAGGCGAAGGCGATGTTGGCGGACGTAATGGGCTCGTCGGCGGAGACAAGGCCCTCGGCCACGCCGCGCAGGATCTGCGAGGTAATGACGCCGGAGTTACCGCGGGCGCCCATCAGGGAGCCGTGGGTGATGGCGCCGGCAATGGCCTCCATGTCGGCATCGGCGGGAAGGGCGGAGAGCTCCTTGGTCACCGAGGCGAGCGTGAGCGACATGTTGGTGCCGGTGTCGCCGTCGGGCACGGGGAAGACGTTGAGCTTGTTGATCTCCTCGGCCTTGTCGGAAACGGCAGCCGCAGCGATCGGAAAACAGGTGCGAATGGTCTTTGCAATCATGGGTATTTGAATCTCCGTTTTCGGATGCTAGTTCAGACGGCTCTTGAGCGCGTCGATATGGATGCCGATCTTAAGGCTGGCGGGATCGATCTGGGCGATCTCCTGCAGGGTGAAGGCAACGGAGCTCGAAAGATTGTGGCAGACGGACTTCATGTTGACGCCGTTCTCGAGCACGACGTGAAGATCGACCGTAAGGCCGTTCTCGTCGGCGGAGACAAGCACGCCCTTGCGGAGGCGCTGACCGGCAAGCAGGCGCACGCTCTCGGCGCCTTGGAGCTGCTCAGCCATACCGACAACGCCATAGCACGTCATCGCGGCATAACCGGCAATATCGGCAATAACGTCGTTCGAGACGCTCAGGCTGCCGTTAATGGTCTCAGACACAAGAATCTCCTTATCTGGTGCTCGCGGCACCATGTCGTGGGAGCAATCATTACAATATTTTACAACGACCGCGCCATGTTGAGGTGGTGGGTCGTGGGATTACATCCTCGACACGAAATGTTGATATGGCAACGTTCACGTCAGGCGATCGCGGTATGAAAAAACCCGCCGCATAAGCGACGGGTTTTACAACCTGGCTCCCCGGGTAGGACTCGAACCTACAACAGCGCGGTTAACAGCCGCGTGCTCTACCATTGAGCTACCGAGGAATTTAAAAGCCCAGCGGATTGGGCTGAGAAATTCTGGCTCCCCGGGTAGGACTCGAACCTACAACAGCGCGGTTAACAGCCGCGTGCTCTACCATTGAGCTACCGAGGAATAGGTGCGTGCTCTCAAGCAACGAAGTTTATTATACGGACGAATCAGCTCAGGGCAAGAACTTTTTTAAGAATTTTTCTCCGCCTAGTCATTGGTGACGTTCTTAAACGACTAGTCATTCAAGAACGTCCCCAACGACTACATGAAAGCGCCCCCAGGCGGATGTGCTTGAGGGCGCTTCTTGCTTGACTAGCTTTCGATATAGTCCTTCAGCTTGCTCGAACGGCTGGGGTGGCGGAGCTTGGCCAAGGTCTTGGACTCGATCTGGCGGATACGCTCGCGCGTGACGCCAAACTCGCGGCCGACTTCCTCGAGCGTACGGGGATGTCCGTCGACAAGGCCAAAGCGCAGCTCGATAACCTTGCGCTCACGATCGGCAAGCGAGTCGAGCACCTGAGTGAGCTGCTCCTGCAGCATGGAGAAGCTGGCGGCATCGGGCGGAACGATTGCCTGGGAGTCCTCGATGAAGTCGCCCAGCTGGGAATCCTCTTCCTCGCCGATGGGGGTCTCGAGCGACACGGGCTCCTGCGAGATCTTCTGGATCTCGCGGACGCGGTCGGCGCTCATGTCCATCTCGGCACCGATCTCCTCGGGGGTCGGGTCGCGACCCAGGTCCTGAAGGAGCTGGCGCTGCACGCGGACGAGCTTGTTGATAGTCTCGACCATATGCACGGGAATACGGATGGTACGGGCCTGGTCGGCGATAGCGCGCGTAATGGCCTGACGGATCCACCACGTGGCGTACGTGGAGAACTTGAAGCCCTTCTGGTAGTCGAACTTCTCGACGGCGCGAATCAGACCGAGGTTGCCCTCTTGGATCAGGTCCAGGAACAGCATGCCGCGGCCGACATAGCGCTTGGCGATGGAGACAACCAGACGCAGGTTTGCGCTGATGAGTGCCTGCTTGGCTTCGAGGCCCACGTTCTCAATGCGCGTAAGACGACGCATCTCGGCACGCGTGAGCTCGAGCTCACCGGCATCGGCGGCCTCGAGCTTCTCGGTGGCCTCAAGACCGGCCTCGATCTTCATGGCCAGATCGACCTCTTCGGAGGCAGTCAGCAGGTCGACCTTGCCGATCTCTTTGAGGTACATACGAACCGGATCGCCGGTCAGCATCACCGTGGAGGCATCGATGCCACGCACGCGGGAGCGTGAACGGGACGTGCGCACGGTGCGCTTCTTCTTGCTCTTGGAAGAACCCATCTCGGCATCGGCCTGACGGGCCATCTTGAGCTCGTGATCGTCGAGCGAGCCGGAATCGTGCTCGTCGTCGTCATCGAAATCGTCGGTATCGGTATCGTTATCGTCATCGTCGACGTCCATGGGGGCGTCGTCGTTACCGCTCGCGGAGATAATCTGGATGCCGCTGTTGCGCAGCGCGGAATACACCGCGGTGAGCTGCTCGTCAGAAACATCGATATCCTTCAGGGCGACCTGAATCTCGTCCTCGGTTACCGAAGTCCTGTTTGAGCCGTTGCCCATGAGCTTTGCAACGTAGGATTCCAGCCCAGTACCCGTGCTCTCAGTCTTTTTTGGCACAGATTCTCCCTTCATAGTCCACAGGACTCAATACTTTAGCACACACATCGACGTCTATACCCAAAAAGAGGACAGGATATAGGCGAGAATACGCTGGTTGACCACAACATCTAGGCCTATTCGGCGTCTGCGGCCTCCAGACCGATCAAACGGAACGGGTCCGCCACGCCGCCGATCGACTTTTGCAGTTCGCGTTGACGCTGCGAATCCTGCGCGGCCTGCACGGTCAGCGCGCGACGGGCCTCATCGTCGAGCGAACGGTCCTGGCGCAGCTTGGCCTGTGCGGCACGCATACGGCGCTTGATGGTGTAGAGCTCGAGCGTATCGAGCATAAACACGATGTTCGTCTCGGTGGGGTGCTTGCTCGTCGCCGAGATGCGCCCGGCACTCACAAGCGTTGCCGCCTCGGGACACACCGAGCGCGCCGCATCCATGCAGGCTGCAGGATCGGTTCCCGGCGGCGTTGCCAGAACGGCCCATGCGATGGACTCGTGACGCGGGTCAACCCACTCGATAGAGCAGATGCGGTCGGCATACGTGCGGAACAGGTCGGGGTAGCTCGTGAGCATGGTCAGCAGCTCACGCTCCCCTGCCAAGGACTTACGCTCAAGATCAGTAAGAACCATCGGCGCCGCCGCAGCCGGAGCACCCGAACCATCAGTCACAGGTACAGCACCCATACCATCAGGCGCGTCGATCGGCGGCAGGTCGTCGACGACCTCCGCGGGCGCGGCGCCGTAGGCATCGAGCGGGACGTAGTCATACGGCTCTTCTTCGACCGGCGCGGACACCGGCGGCGTCGCGCCCGATGCCCAAGCACCGCGAGATGCCCCCTGCGAACCAGACGTCCGACCGCCCGCGCTACCAGAGCGCTCAGCCTGTGCCCGCTGGCGCTCATAGTTCTGCTCACGACGTCGTTCCGCATCCTCGCGCTTGGCGACATCGCGAAACACACGGCCCGAGCTCGCACGCACTGTCTCCAGATCCAAACCCAACAGGTCGGCAATTTGAATAAAGTACGTGTCGATCATATAGCTGTCGCGCAGCGGATAGATAAGCGTCAGCGCATCCTCCAGCGCCTTGGCGCGACCGCCCGGCGTGGAGATGTCGCTCGACTCCTGCAGCGAACGGTACACGAAGTCCATGAGCGGCTCGGCGGCGTCAATGCGCTTCTGCAGCTCCCCTCCGCCGTGCGCCGTAATGAACTCCATGGGATCGTTACCGTCGGGCAGCACCACGCAGCGCAGGTCCATAGAATCCTGCTCGATAAACTGAATCGCACGGCGAGCGGCCTTTTGACCGGCGGCATCGCCGTCAAACATATACACGATGCGCTTAGCAAAGCGGGTGAGCGTCTTGACGTGATGCTCCGTGAGCGCGGTGCCCAGCGTGGCGACAACGTTTTTAATCCCCGCCTCCCAACAGGCGATGCAGTCGGTATAGCCCTCCACCACGATGGCGGTATCCTGCGCGACGATAAACTCCTTGGCCCAATTAAAGCCGTAGAGGTTTCGCTTTTTATGAAACACGCTCGTCTCGGCGGTATTGAGGTACTTGGGTTGGCCATCACCCATGATGCGACCACCAAAGGCAATGTTGTGACCCTGCTCGTCAAAGATGGGGAACATCACGCGGTCGTAGAAGCGGTCGGCAAGCTGCCCGCGCCCGCGGCTCACGGCAACGTTGGCATCGATCATCTCCTGCGGGGTAAAACCCGCCTGGGACAGGTGCGACACCAGCGCGTTGCGGCCAGGCGCAAAGCCCAGGCAGTAGCGGCGGCAGACGTCGCCACCCATGCCGCGGCTGGCAAAGTACTCGCGCGGACGGCCGTCCTTACCGCGCATAAGCATGGTGTGATAGAACTGGGCGGTCTCGGCGCACAGATCGTAGATGCGGGCACGCTTGGTACCGCGCTCGCGGCGGTCTCCGGTGTCGTGCAGCTCAATACCCGCGCGATCGGCCAAATAACGGATTGACTCGGGAAAGCTCAGGTTCTCGCGCTTCATGATATAGGTGAAGACGTCGCCACCCTCGCCGCAGCCAAAGCAATGCCACACCTGCGTGGCGGGAATAATGTGGAAGGACGGAGTCTTTTCGCCATGAAAAGGGCAGCAACCCCAAAACTCATGACCGCGGGGCTTGAGCTCAACCGTTTCCTGCACGATGGCGACTAAGTCGGACGCAGCGCGTACCTGGTCTTTTTCCTCATCGCTAATCACGGACACTCACCCCCTGCTCGCCCAAGTTGTGACGAATATCTTCGATATTACCCTCGACGGTCGCGATCAACTCATCCAGCGAATCGAACACGCGCGACGGACGCAGCCAGCGCGTAAACGCCAGCGAAACGGAAGCGCCGTACAGGTCGCCCGTATAACCAATTAAATTAGCCTCGAGATGCGCAGATGCCGCATCGTCGGCATACGTCGGCGGCAGTCCGACGTTAACGGCAGCGGGCCACACGATGTCGTTTACCAGCAACAGGCCCTCATACACGCCATCGGCAGGCACCTGAATGCCGTCGGGAACCTGTAGGTTTGCCGTGGGAAAGCCCATGCCAGAGCCCTCGTGACGGCCGCGAATAACACCGCCGCGCACCATATACGGGCGTCCGAGTAACCCAGCAGCAAGCCCCACATGGCCCTGTCCCAGCTCGTGACGAATGCGGGTGGCGCAAATGGCCTCACCGCCCTCGCAAAGCAAGTCGTGCCCGTATACGTCAACGCCGCGCTCGGCACCCCAGGCGCGCATCTCGGCAACACCAGAAGCACCGCCGCGACCCAGCCTAAAGTCGCTGCCAACGCGAATCGAGCGAATGTCGACCACGCGTGACAACAGTGCGAGAAAACCGACATGGTCGAGCGCCGCGACCTCAGGCGTAAAGGGAACGGCCACCACTGCATCGACCCCGGTTTGAGCCAGGGCATGCAGACGGTCGGCCGTCGTCATCAATTTTTGAGCGGGCGAAGGGCTCACCACGACGTCCGGGTCGGGATCGAAAGTGACCACGACCGCCTTGCAGCCATGGGCACGGGCATCACGGACAAGCGCTTCGATGAGTTCCTGGTGTCCACGGTGCACACCATCGAACACGCCGATGGCAATCGATGCGGCACCCAAGTGCTCGCACTCATCAAACGCATCGGCAGTAACGATGCGAGCCTCGTCCGACTCGCCCTCGAAAAAGATACGCGCGAGCTCGCGAGCGGACAACATCATCGAACACCGCCGATTGCCTGCGGAAACACGTGCTCCATGACAAAGCGGCCACTCTCAATGCGGGCGAGCGCCTTGAGTCCCCCATCGAGCACCAACGCAAAAGGCGCCTTCGCGGTATCGAAATCGGCAAGCGCACGCTCAACGGGAATGCGTCGGCCGCAGAGCAGGTCGTCGGCAAGATTGCCCGGCAAGTCAACACGCGTGGCGCCCAGGGCCGCAATGGGATCCAGGGCAAAGCCAGCCGCGGACTCGGGAGAAAGCTCCTCGACCGCATGACAAGCGCCAATGGAAACAACACCGGAGGCCGTGCGGCGCAGCGCGGAAATGTGCGCCGCGCTCTCGCAGGCGCGGCCCAAGTCTCGAGCGAGCGCACGGATATAGGTGCCCTTGCTCACCGAGAACGCCACGGTCCACACACACGTATCACCTTCGCCGCCCACGGCGATCAGGTCGGCGGCATAGACCTCGACAGGGCGCGGAGGTAGGTCCACCGCATTGCCCTCGCGAGCAGACTTGTAGGCGCGAACGCCATTGACCGAGATAGCCGAAAACGCCGGCGGCACCTGCATCTGCGGACCCAGCATGGCCGCCAAGCGCTCACGGGCATAGGTAGGATCGCGCAGCTCGTTGGCAATAGCCACCGTGCGGACCGCCTCGCCCTCCGCATCATCGGTATTGGTCTCGGCGCCAAACGAGATGTCGGCGACATAGCTTTTGGTATCGAGGGTTAGCATGCCCAGCAAACGAGTAGCCTGGCCAACACCCACCACCATGACACCCGATGCCATGGGGTCGAGCGTGCCGGCATGGCCGACGCGACGCTCATGGAGGGCGCGCCGACATTGCGAGACCACATCGTGGGACGTGCAGCCCACCGGCTTATCGACGGCGAGCAGCATATTCAGTTGAGAAGGCGTACGACGAGCCATGTACCATCCAAAAAGTTAAAGCTCGACGGTCACTGAAGCGGGATCCTCCCCTACCAGCTCGGCCAGCATGGGAAGTGCCACGGTGAGCGTCTCGAGAATCGTTCCGTTGTTGGAGAAACCGGCGGCAGCGGGATGTCCGCCTCCGCCAAAGGCAGCAGCGATCTCGGACACGTTGAGGTCGCCCTTGGAGCGCAGGTTGCCGCGCACCTTGCTATCGCCCTCAATGCCCTTCAGGAACAGGCAGACTTCGACGCCCATCACCGAGCGAACCACATCGACCAGGCCGTCGCACTCATCCGAGGTGACACCGCAGGCCTCAAGATCACTCTGGTACGCGTAGCTATACGCGACGCGCCCGTGGGCCACCGTCTTAATGCGGCCCATAACGATGGACTTGAGGTGCAAAAACTCAACGCGCATGCTCTGGTAAACCTCGAGTGCCACACGCGCCGGATCGGCACCGTGGGCAACCAGACGCGAGGCTGCATGGAACGCGGCGGCATCGGCGTTTTGGTACTGAAAACGGCCGGTATCGGTAACCAAGCCACACAGCAGGCAGGTCGCAACGCCATCACGTGCGACAATGCCGCAATTGTCCAAGAAGCGGTCGATGATCATGGCGCAGGCTGCAGCTTCGACGCGCCTCAGGCTGAGCTCGGCAAACTCCTCGCGCGCCGGATGGTGATCGAAGCACACCACATGCTTGGAGCGACGAAGCACCTCGGCGGAGTTGTTCAGGCGCTCGACGACCGGTACGTCCACCGAGATGAACAGGTCCGGATTGCCGGTGTACGCAGATGCCGGCACCAGGCGATCGGCACCCTCCATAAAGCGGTAGATGCGCGGAACCGGGTCATCGTCTGCCAGCAGCAGCGCAATGTCCTTGTTGGGGAAAAACTTCATGAGCGAAAGGCCCAGACCCAAGACGGAGCCCAAGGCATCGCCATCGGGAGAAGTATGTCCCGAAATCGCAATGGAGGACGCACCCTCGATAAGCTCGAGGATGCGTCGTTGAATATCTGCAGACTCGCACGAGGCGAGGTCGGCGGAATTAGTCATCTAAAGCTGCCTCCTGGGCGGCATCCGCTATCGGATAGCCGTCCTCGTCCTTTTCGATCGCAAGCGTGGCGGGAACGTTTTCCAGCGCACGCGTGATGCGCTCGGCCTCATCGGTCGAGCGATCGATGCGAAAATCGAGCTCGGGCGTAACACGCCAATCGAGCGAGCGAGCCAACAGGCTGCGAATACGGCCCTTGGCGCTTGCGAGCGCCTCCATGACCTCGTCGTAGCGGCTCGCATCGCACGACACGTACACACGCGCGAACGAACGGTCCACCGCGACCTCGACCGCGGTCAAAGTAACCAGGTCGAGACGCGGATCGGAAACCTCAAAGAGCAGGATATAACCGAGCTTCTCGCGAAGCTGCTCGCCCAGACGGCGGGTTGCCTGCGTTTGCTTCATAGCGCTACCCCCTACTCGGTACGGGCAACCTGGTCGATGCGGTAACCCTCGATCTGGTCGCCGGGCTTGATGTCCTGGAAGTTCTCCAGGCCAATGCCGCCCTCGGAACCGCTCTTGAGGCTCTTGGCCTCGTCCTTGTAGTGGCGCATCGAGGCGATCTTGCCGTTGAAGACCACGATGCCGTCGCGCACCAGACGCACGGAATCGGTCGCGGCGATCTCGCCCTCTTCGACACGGACACCGGCGGCGATACCGACTTTGGGCACCTTGAAGGTGTCCAGGACGGTCGCGGTACCCGTGGAGACCTCGACCTCGGTGGGCTTAAGCATGCCGATACGGGCAGCGTCGAGTTCCTCGAGGCACTTGTAGATGACGTCGTAGCAACGGATCTCGACGCCCTCGCGCTCGGCAGCGGAGCGGGCCTTACCGTCGGGACGGACACCAAAGCCGATGATGATGGCGTTGGAGGCGTCGGCCAGAACGACGTCGGTCTCGTTGATGGCACCAACGGCGGAGTGGATCGTGTTGATGCGAACCTCGGACTGATCCATCTTGTCGAGCGAGTCCTGAAGGGCCTCGATGGAACCCTGGACGTCGGCCTTGATGATCAGGTTGAGCTCCTTGACCTCGGCGTCGGCAATGGTCTCGAAGAGGTTCTCGAGCGTGACGTGCTTGACGCGGCTCTGCTCCTCGATACGGGCCTTGAGCGAACGCTCGTCGGCAAGGGCACGAGCCTCGCGCTCGTCCTCGAACACGCGGAACTCGTCACCGGCGTTGGGTACGGACTGCAGGCCCAAAATCTCGACGGCGTCGGAGGGACCGGCCTCGGTGACAGCGCGGCCCTTGGGGTCGAGCATGGCGCGGACGCGGCCGTAGGTGAGGCCGGCGACCAGTGTATCGCCCACGTGCAGGGTACCGCGGGTCACGAGCACGGTAGCGACCGAGCCGCGGCCCTTGTCGAGCTTGGCCTCGAGGACGTTGCCGGAGGCAAAGGTGTCCGGGTTGGCCTTGAGCTCGAGCACGTCGGCCTGGAGCAGCACGGTCTCGAGCAGGTCGTCGATACCGATCTTCTGCTTCGCCGAGATGTTGACAAACATGTTCTGTCCGCCCCACTCCTCGGGGATGACACCGTACTCGGTGAGCTCCTGGCGCACGCGGTCGGGGTTGGCGCCCGGCTTATCGATCTTGTTGACAGCAACGACGATGGGTACGCCGGCGGCCTTGGCGTGGTTGATCGACTCGACGGTCTGGGGCATGACGCCGTCGTCGGCAGCCACGATCAGAATGACGATGTCGGTCACCTTGGCACCACGGGCACGCATGGCCGTAAAGGTGGCATGGCCCGGGGTATCGATGAAGGTGATCTTGCGGTCGTTGATCATAACCTGCGAAGCACCGATTGCCTGGGTAATGCCGCCTGCCTCGCCGGCTGCAACGCCGGTGTGGCGGATGGCGTCGAGCAGCGACGTCTTGCCGTGGTCGACGTGGCCCATGACGGTGACGACCGGTGCACGCGGCTTAAGGTCGGCGGGATCGTCGTAGAACGAGAAGGTGTTCTCCTCCTCGGGGGTGATGATCTTGATCTGACGGCCCAGGTCGTCGGCAACGAGCTCGACGAGGTCGTCAGACATGGACTGTGTCATGGTGAGCGGCGTGCCCAACAGGAACAGGCGCTTGATGATGTCGTTGGCCGGAACGTCAAGTGCCTCGGCGAGTTCCTGGACGGTAACGCCCTGGGAGACCTTGATGGCGTCGAGCTCCTCGGGGTTCACGCCCTGGGCCAGCGCCTCCTCTATCTTGCGCTCCTCCTGAGCCTTGGCAGCCTCGCGCTCGCGCTTCTCCTTGCGCTTCTTGCGGCGACCGGTGGACTCGCGAGAGGCCTCCTCGACGGCGGCACGGGCCTCCTCGAGCACCTTCTCGCGGCTGTACTCCTCGGCCTCGCGAGCCATACGGCTGTAGTGGTCCTCTTCGTTGTTGTGACCGCCCTTGCGCTTCTTGCCCTTGCCCTGCTTGTCGGGGTTGGGGAAGTCCATGCCGGCAGCGACGTTGTTGCTGGCGTTGGTGCGATGGCTGTGCGGACGGCTCTCGGAGGCGTTGCGCTCGGAGTTGCTGTCGGAGGCGTTACGATCGTTACGACGGCCTCCGCGGCGGTCGTTGTTGCCGCCACGACGGTTACCGCGCTCGGCGGCACGCTCGGCCTTGGCCTTGTCCTCGGCGTCCTTCTTCTCCTTGAGCACGGTCTCCTGTGCGGCGATCTGGTCGAGCAGCGAACGGAAGCGCGAACCGGAGTCGGAAGCGGGAACGGCGCGGCGCTGGGCCTCGCGAGCAGCCTCCTCCTTCTCGCGAGCAAGGCGCTCCTGCTCGGCCTTCTTCTTGGCCTCGGCCTCGGCGCGGGCAGCCTCCTCGGCAGCCTGGGCTGCGGCAAACTGGCGGCGCTCCTCCTCGCGGGCCTTCTCGGCGGCGATGCGCTCGCGCTCGGCCTCGGCAGCGCGGGCGGCCTCCTCGGCGGCAGCCGCCTGCTCCTCGGCCTGCTTGGCGGCCTCGACTTCCTGAGCGCGGGCCTCAATCACCGAGGCGAGCTGCTTGCGGACCATGGCAACGTAGGCATCCTCCAAGGTGGAGGAAGCGGACTTAGCGGGAATCTTCATATCGGCGAGATGACCCATCAGTTCCTTAGAGGTCATGCCGAACTCTTTGGCCAGGGTGGACACACGGACTTTTGCCATATGACTTCACCTACCCTTTCTGGCACCTTGGGTGCCTAGAGACTGAACGAGCGTGGGAGATGCGCCGGGACCTGCCCGGCGCGACCGCGCGCTAGATCAGGTCCTCCGCATCATCGAAGGCGTCGGTGTCGTGGACACCGCAGAAACGGGAGCCGGGACGGGCCTGGTTGCGGCACTGGATGCCGTCCTCGGACACGTACTCGCAGCGACGGACGTCCTCGTCCTCCTCGTCACCGATCAGGTCGGCGGCGGGCTCCTCGTGAACGGGAACGTTCTTGAGGATGTCGGCGGCAAGCGTCTCGGACTTGATGTCGATGTGCCAGCCGGTCAGGCGCGCAGCGAGGCGGGCGTTCTGGCCCTCCTTGCCAATGGCGAGGGACAGCTGGTCGTCGGGCACGATGACGCCGGCGTAGGCCTTCTCCTCGTCGATGAGGACGCGGGTGACCTTGGCAGGCGACAGGGCGTTGGCAACGTAGACGGCAGGATCGGCATCCCACAGGATGACGTCGACGCGCTCGCCACGGAGCTCGCCCACGACAGCGCGAACACGGCTGCCCTTGGGGCCGACGCAGGCGCCCACGGGATCCAGACGGTCGTCGAGCGAGTGGACGGCGACCTTGGAACGCTGGCCGGGCTCGCGGGCGATCGACTTGATCTGGACGGTGCCCTCATAGATCTCGGGCACCTCCTGCTCAAACAGACGACGCATGAGCTCGGGGTGGGTACGGGAGATGACAATCGGTGGACGGCTGTGCTCGCCACGAACCGGCTGCAGGTTGGAGTTGGGGTCGCGAACGTCGATGATCACGGCCTTGATGTGCTGGTTGTGCAGGTAACGCTCGCCCATCGGGCGCTCGTTGCGCTCGTTCTCGTAACGGCGCTGATCGAAGTGCGGCAGCTCGGCCTCGACGCCCTCGCGAATCTTGACGATCGTGAAGTCGGGCGTGGACTGCAGCACGGTACCGCTGATGAGGTCACCGATGCGGCCGGAGAACTCCTCGTAGATCTGCTCGCGGGCGGAGTTGCGCACGATGGCGTTGATCTCGGCCTTGGCGTGCTGGGCAGCGATGCGGCTCGTGTTCTTGGGGGTGACGTCGATCTCCTCGAACTCGGTGAAGTTGCCCTCCTCGTCCATGGAATCGTCGATCGGCTCCAGGCGGTAGACGTAGATCTTGCCGGTGGTGCGGTCGATGGTCACCTTGGCGCCCCACTCAAGATGCAGGATCTCGGCATAGCTCTTGGCGAGCGACTGCTCCAGGCGGTCGATCAGGTAGAGCTGGTCGATGTGCTTCTCCTGGCAAAGCTCCATCAGGGCGGACATCATGTCGGATGCTGCCATCTTACTTTCCTTCCTTCGCGGGCTTGAAGTCGTAGGTGGGCTTCAACTTGCACTTTTTAACATCAGAGAAATCGAGGGTGACGGACTCGCCGTTCTCGAGCTCGAGGGTCACGTCGGTCTCGGTCGCAGCGGCAATCTTGCCGGCGTACTTGCGACGGCCCTCGGTGGCGGTGGAGGTGAGCTCACAGTTCTCGCCCACAAAGCGGGCAAAGTCGCACGGGCGGCGCAGCGGGCGCGCCATACCCGGGCTCGACACCTCGAGCGTATAGCTCGAAGAGATGGGATCGAGCTCCTCAATCACATCGCCGACCCACTTGGTGTTGGCCGTGACGTCATTGAGCGACAGGCTCTGGCCCTCGGCACCCTCGATACGCACACGCACGCAGGGGGCCTTGGTGGCACCCACGAGCTCGACGTCAACGATGTCGACATCGTGCTGGGGAGCAACGGCCTCGAGCGCGTCGATGATCGCCTGCTCGGTCTTAGTTTTGACCATTGCGGCACCTCCATCCATACAAAAAAGAAGCGGGGCCGAAACCCCACTTCTTTCAATTACAACTTCATTTGCAAGCAAACTATAGCAATACCTGCGAAAAGGTGCAAGCACAACGGAAACTCGCAGGTCAGCGTTCCCACAGCTTCTCCACAAGAATAGAACAATTGACCGCAGGCGCTTTGGGAAGACAAAACAAAACGGGGGGCAACCCAGCCGGATCGCCCCTCGTCGTTTATGCGTCAGCTATGCGTGCAGCGTTTACTTGACCACCAGGTTGACCAGCTTGCCGGGCACGCAGATGGCCTTGACGACCGTCTTGCCCTCGAGCCACTTGGCAACGGCCTCCTCGGCGGCAGCCTGCATCTCCTCGTTGGAGGCATCGCGGGCCACGTCGATGCGGCCACGGACCTTGCCGAGCACCTGGACGACGATCTGCACCGTGTCCTCAACGGACTCGGCCAGGTCGAACTCGGGCCAGGCGGCGGTATAGGCGTTGCCCTCGCAGCCGAGTGCCTCGTGCCACAGCTCATCGGCCCAGAACGGGCAAATGGGGGCAAGGACGCTCACGATATCCTTGGCAACGCCGTAGCACAGCGCCTTGTCGCGGGTGGCACCCTCGGTGGCGTTGAGGTAGGCGCTCGCCGCATTGACGAGCTCCATGACGGCCGAGATCGCGGTGTTGAACTGGCCGCGGTCATAGTCCTCGGTGCACTTGGCAATGGTGCGGTGACGCTCGCGATAGAGCTTGAGCGCGACCTCGTCGAGCACGGACTTGTCGAAGGCCACGCTGGCGTCGCCGGACTGGACGAGCTGCCACACGATACGCCAGGCGCGCTTGATAAAGCGGTTCGCACCCTCGACGGCCTTAGGATCCCAGTCGAAGTCCTTCTCGGGCGGGGCGATAAACAGAATCGCCAGACGCATGGTGTCGGCGCCATAGGGCTCGATGACCGAGCTCGGGGGCACGACGTTGCCCTTGGACTTGGACATGGTCTCGCCGTTCTCGTCCTTGACCATGCCCTGGCACAGCAGGTTAGTGAAGGGCTCGTCCACACTCAGCAGACCCAGGTCGCGCAGTGCCTTGGTAAAGAAACGGCTGTAGAGCAGGTGCAAAATGGCGTGCTCGATACCGCCGATGTAGTTATCGACGGGCATCCAACGGTCGGCGGCCTCGCGGGAGAAGGGCAGCTCGGTGTTGTGCGGGTCGGTATAGCGCAGGTAATACCAGCTGGAGCAGGTGAAGGTGTCCATGGTATCGGTCTCGCGCTTGGCCGGGCGGCCGCAGACCGGGCAGGTGGTCTCGTAGAAGTCCTTGCACTCGGCGAGGGTCTCGCCGGCGCCCAGGTCCAGGTTCTCGGGGAGCGTCACCGGCAGCTGATCCTCGGGCACGGGCACAATGCCGCAGTGCTCGCAGTGGATGGCCGGGATGGGGTTGCCCCAATAGCGCTGACGGCTGATGAGCCAGTCGCGCAGGCGGAACTCGACCTTGCGACGACCACAACCCATGGCCTCGAGGTCGGCCACGATGGCAGCTTCGCCCTCGGAGTGCTTGCCGCCGCGCATGCCGGTGTACTTGCCGGACTGGACGAGCGTGCCCTCCGCAGCGTGGGCGCAATCCCAGTCGACGGTCTCGGCGTGGAAGGTATCGATGGTCTCGCCGCTGGCCTCGACGGCAGCGCGATCCTCATCGTCCAGGATGATCGGCACGATCGGCAGGTCGTACTTGCGGGCGAACTCAAAGTCGCGCTGGTCGCCGCAGGGAACGGCCATGACGGCACCGGTGCCGTAATCGGCTACGACGTAGTCGGCAACCCACACGGGGATCTTCTCGCCGTTGACGGGGTTCACCACGTAGCGGCCCGTAAAGGCGCCGTGCTTCTCGAGGGTGCCCTGGGCACGCTCGACGGCAGAGATATGCTTGGAGTCCTCGACAATCTTGGTGACGGCTTCCTCGTACTGAGTGCCCTCGACGAGCTCGTGCAGACGGGCGTACTCAGGAGCCAGGACAAAGAAGGAGACACCGAAGAGCGTATCGGCACGCGTGGTGAAGACGGTGATCTTGCCCTCGTCGCCCTCGATGGGCTCGCCATCCTTGTCGCACAGGGTAAAGTCGACCTCGGCGCCCTCGGAGCGACCGATCCAGTTGGCCTGCATCTGCTTGACGCGCTCGGGCCAGCCGGGGAGCTTCTCCAGATCGTCGAGTAGCTCTTGGGAGTACTCGGTGATCTTGAAGTACCACTGCTCCAGATCGCGCTTCTCGGGCTCGGTGCCGCAGCGCCAACACTTGCCCTCGGTGACCTGCTCGTTGGCCAGAACGGTCTTGCAGGTGGGGCACCAGTTGACCGGGTTCTTCTTACGGTAGACCAGGCCCTTTTCCCACAACTTCTCAAAGATCCACTGGCCCCAGCGGTAATAATCGGGGCTGCAGGTCTTGACCATGCGATCCAGATCGTAGGAAAAGCCCATACGCTTCATCGTGGCGAGCGCCTGGTCCATGTTCTTGTACGTCCAGGCAGCAGCCTGCGTGTTGTGCTTGATAGCGGCGTTCTCGGCAGGCAGGCCAAAGGCGTCAAAGCCGATGGGGTGCAGCACATCGTAGCCGCGCATGCGGGCCTGACGGGCCATGGCATCGCCGATGGTGTAGTTGCGCGCGTGGCCCATGTGCAGGTCGCCCGACGGATACGGGAACATTTCGAGCACGTACTTCTTCGGCTTGCTGGCGTCGGTGTCGACGGCAAAGAGGTTCTCGTCGTCCCACGCCTTCATCCACTTGGACTCAATGGCCTGCGCGTCGTAAGCAGGGATCTCATCCTTATGATCTGTGCAATCGCACATATCAGCTCCTTTAATCTTGCTGGGGTCGGACGGCTTAGCTTTATTCGCTACTGCGGACAGTCCTGCGCAAGACGAAGAGCACATTAAGTGCTCTTCTTTGCGTGCGGAACTT